>SCVJ01000120.1 GCA_004322425.1 Chitinophagaceae bacterium | reverse complement strand
GCGTAGAGCAGCTCCAGCACCAACCGGTCACGCAGCTCCTCCGGCGTGTCGCCGTCGACGGCGTCGACCAGTCGCGCGGCCTCGTCGGCCCGCAGCACGTCGGGCAGCGGGCGATGGCCCTTGGGCGTGGCGAGCAGCGCGCCGGGGTCGGTCGGCATCAGCCCGCGCCGGCAGGCCCAGGCGGTGAAGACGCGGACGCTGGACCCCCTCCGGGCCAGCGTGGTGCGCGCCGCGCCGGTGCTCCGGGAGCGCGCCAGCCAGCTGCGCAGGACGGAGAGGTCGAGCTCGGCGGGCTCGGTCACCCCGAGGCGGGCCGCGTGCTCGAGCAGGCGCGCGACGTCCCCGGTGTAGGCGCGGACGGTGTGCGCCGACCGGGAGAGCTCCAGGGCGAGATGGCGCTCGAACGCCTCGGCGGCCGCCTGCAGCGCCGGGGGCAGCCCCTCGCCCTCGCGAGCAGCCCCCCCGGCGGTCATCCGTTGACCGTGACCCGCCGGGTCTCCCCGGGTCAAGCCGCCGGGCCGTCAGCGGGCCGGCGACGTCGGGACCTTCCCCGTCCCCAGCGCGGTGAGCCGCCAGCCCTCGGGGGTGCGCTGAACGAGCCCGTGCGCCTCCAGCGGCGGCATCACCTGCTGGACGACGATCGGCGACGTGCCGGCCTCGCGGGCGAGTGCGGCGACCCCGATCGAGCGGCGGACCGGCACGGCGTCGAGAACCCGGCGGACCGTCTCCGGCAGCCCGTCGCGCACGTCCACGGGTCCGCGTGGCTCGGTCGCGACGTGCTCCCCCGGCCGGCTGATCAGCTCGAGCACCTCCCTCGCCGTCGTCACGCAGGTCGCGCCCCGGCGCAGCTCCACGTGGCAGCCCGTCGACATCGACGAGGTGACCGGACCGGGAACGGCCATGACCTCGCGGTTCAGCTTCCGCGCCCGGTCGGCGGTGGCCAGCGAGCCGCTGCGCGCCGCCGCCTCGACCACGACCGTGCCGACCGACAGGGCGGCGATCAGCCGGTTGCGCACGAGGAAGCGCCGGCGGGTCGGGTGGCTGCCCGGCGGCAGCTCGGAGACGACCAGCCCGCGCTCCGCGACCGCGCCGAGCAGCCGGTCGTTGCCGCGCGGGTAGGCGACGTCGACCCCGCAGGCGAGCACCGCCACCGTCGGGGACCCACCGGCCGCCAGCGCGCCGCGGTGGGCGGCCGCGTCGATGCCGTACGCCCCGCCGCTCACCACGCTCGCACCGCCGGTGGCGATCCCCGCCGCGAGGTCGGCCGCGACGTGCAGGCCGTAGCTGGACGCGGCTCGCGCCCCGACCACCGCCGCCGAGCGGGCGGCCGCCTCCGCCAGCGGCCGGTCGCCGCGCACCCACAGCGACAGCGGCGGCGGGTCGTCCAGGTCGCCGTCGCCGCCCGTCGGCCAGCTCAGCCGGCCGTCCGGCCACTCCGGGTCCCCCGGGCAGACCAGCCGGGCGCCGGCCCGGGCGGCCCGGTCCAGGTCGACGCGGGGGTCGAGCCCGTCGGCCCGGGCCACGATGCCCGGCAGCACCCCCTGCGTCAGCCGGCCGACCGGCACCCCTCGCCGCAGCGACTCCCAGACCTCCACCGCACCCAGCGACGCCACCGCCCGGAAGACCTCCGGGTCGCCGGGCTCCGCGATCCGCGACAGGCCGGCGCGGGCCACCCGCTCCTCGTCGCCGGTCACGCGGCCATCAGCCCCTGGACGGAGCCCTGCCGGAAGGCCAGCGCGTGGGCGACGTGCTCCTGCCGGGGCCGCCCCGCGTCGCCGAGGTCCGCGAGGGTCCACGCCAGCCGCAGCACCCGGCCGTAGCCACGGGCGGTCAGCAGCCCGCGGTCCATCGCGTCGTCGGCGGGTCGGGTCGTGTGCCGGTCGAGCGGCCAGCGCCGGCGCAGCTCGACCGGCGGGACGTCACCGTTGGACCGCCACGGGG
>SCVJ01000178.1 GCA_004322425.1 Chitinophagaceae bacterium | reverse complement strand
GGCCGATCAGACGCTCAACCGATCCTCACATCACCCCAACCCGAAGCGAGCAAGTGTTCCGCAGCGGGGCCGAACTGTCGCAGGCTCTGAGCGCCGACGCACCACTCCCGCTGCCAATTCGCTCTGGTGGAACGCCTGCTCATGGTCGTTCCTTTTCAGTTCTTGCGGATCCAGGTCGGGGCGGCATCCGTCCCCAGCCCGGCGCCGTACGCGAAATAGATGTTGAGGCCCGCGACGGGCTCCAGATAGCGCGCGTTCTTCAGGCCGCCGGCGTCCATGACCGCAAAGCCCATGCTTTCGGCCAGCGTGCGCGCGGTCTGCTTGGCACGCTCACTGTCGCTGGCGACAAAAACGGTGGCCTTCTGGCCAGCGCCGAAGTCGGAACCGCCAGCCAGCACCTGCGCGAGCAGCGTGTTGAAGCCCTTCACGACTTCGGCGCCTGGGACCGCCTTGGCGATTTCCTCGGCGGCCGACATGCTATGCCCGACTGTCAGACCCATGTAGTCGGGCGTGAGCGGGTTGGAGATGTCGATGACGGTCTTGCCCAAAAGGTCACCCACACTGCCCAGGGCGGCCGGGCCTTCGCTATAGGGGGTCGCCAGGATGACGGCGTCCACCCCATTTGCGGCGCCCGCAGCCGCTACGGCCTTGGCGCCGTACTGCTGAGACAGGGCCTGCGCCTTGTCGGCGTCACGCGCCGTCACGGTGACTTGGTGGCCTGCGGCCGTGAGTTGCTTGACAAAGCCGGAGCCCATGTTGCCGGCGCCAATGACGAGAACTTTCATGACATTTACCTTTTGAGAACTTCCAAACCGCGATTTGCGGGCACAGGCAAACTGTATTAGTGAAGTTCTTTGAGATAAACATCTCAAATGGAGACTGTTTGTTCACAAAATCGGGTCAATAAGCATAGCCGCACAGAACACGGCCACATCCACGACCATGCTGTACCGGGCACTCACCTCCCTCGCTAGCGCTCCCCCCGACGACTGACAGCCTGCAGCTGCTCGACGAAGGTGCGGGCGGCCGGCGAAGGCGCCCGCTTGGCGAGCCACGCCACG
>SCVJ01000177.1 GCA_004322425.1 Chitinophagaceae bacterium | reverse complement strand
GGCGAAAGCCAGGTGAGCGGTGCTTCAAAGCGCCCAGAATCAAAAACGCCCCGCTGTCGCCAGCGGGGCGTCTTCACTTCTCAAAGAAGGGCGCCTTAGGCGGCGTAGCCTTCCGGCATTTCGTCTTCCTTCAGGAGCTCGTCCTTGGTCACCGCATTGTCGGTCACCTTGGCCTTTTCGACGATCAAGTCGACGACCTTGTCTTCGAAGAGCGGCGCGCGCAGTTGCGCCTGAGCCTGCGGGTTGTTGCGGAACAGTTCGAAGATCTGCTGGGCCTGGGCGCCGTAGCGCATGGCTTCCTGGCGCATCGCTTGATCCAGCTCCTGGGCCGTGATCTCGACGTTGTTCAGGCGGCCGACCTCGGCGAGGATGAGGCCCAGGCGCACGCGGCGCTCGGCGATCTTGCGGTATTCCTTCTCGAGATCGGCGTCCGACTTGGCCGCATCTTCCTCGGGCAGGCCGCCCTGTTCCTTGTCCTGCTGCAGCTGTTCCCAGATGCTCGAGAACTCGGCTTCCACCATCTTCGGCGGCAGCGGGAAGTCGTGCTTGGCGTCCAGGGCGTCCAGCAGGGCGCGCTTCAGCTTGAAGCGGCTCGCGCCGGCGTACTGTTGCTCAAGGTTCGTTTTCAGAATCTCGCGGAGCTTCTCGAGGCTTTCCAGACCGAGCTGCTTGGCTAGTTCGTCGTCGGCTTCGCGTTCGACCGGCGCCTTCACTTCCTTCACCTTGACCTCGAAGACGGCTTCTTTGCCCTTCAGGGTCTCGGCCTGGTAGTCGTCGGGGAACTTCACCTTCACCTCGACGTCCGCGCCGACCTTGGCGCCGACCAGCTGCTCTTCGAAGCCGGGGATGAACTGACCCGAGCCCAGCACCAGCGAGGTGTCTTCGGCCGAGCCGCCTTCAAACACTTCGCCGTCCAGCTTGCCGACGAAGTCGATGACCACCTGGTCGCCGTC
>SCVJ01000176.1 GCA_004322425.1 Chitinophagaceae bacterium | reverse complement strand
ATCACGATAGAAAATCTCGAGCTGGCAGCTCGCACTGCTCAATACATCGCGCAGAATCGGGAGTCGATGCTCCCCGTGCCGGTGGGGCAAAAGGGGACGCGGGCTCACGATCTCTATCCGGTCAAAGCGCCGGCTACGGAGGTTCCTCTGGAGAGAAAGATCGCGCTGCTCTACGAGATGGATCGCCTCGCGCGCGGCATCGACCCTAGAATCAAAAATGTCTTTGTCTCCCTGGCAAGCGAATACAAGATCGTGCTGATAGCCTCTTCCCAGGGATGGGTCGTGGGGGATATCCAGCCCCTTACGCGCCTCAACGTCACCTGCATCGCAGAACAGAAGGGGAACCGGCAGGTGGGGAATTATGGCGGTGGGGGAAGGATCGACTTTAGCTTTTTTACCGAAAAAAAGGATTACGAGCGCTACACCCGTGAAGCGGTGCGCCAAGCACTTCTCAATCTCGAAGCCGAGGATGCCCCTGCCGGAATGATGGACGTGGTCTTGGGACCGGGGTGGCCGGGGATCCTGCTCCACGAGGCGATCGGTCATGGTCTGGAGGCCGATTTTAATCGTAAAAAGGTCTCTGCCTTTTCCGACCGGATCGGGCAAAAGGTCGCCTCGGAACTATGCACGGTGGTAGATGACGGAACGATTCCTTCCCGTCGCGGCTCGCTCAATTTGGATGATGAGGGGACCCCGACCCATAGGACGGTTCTGATTGAGAAGGGGATCCTCAGGGGTTACCTTCAGGATCGCTTGAATGCCGCGCTCATGAAGATGCCGCTCACGGGGAATGGACGGCGGGAAAGCTATGCCCACATTCCCATGCCCCGGATGACCAACACCTTCATGCTTGCCGGTGAAACGCCGCCTGAGGATATTATCCGATCGGTGAAAAAAGGGCTCTATGCGGTGGCCTTCGGCGGCGGCCAGGTAGATATCAC
>SCVJ01000175.1 GCA_004322425.1 Chitinophagaceae bacterium | reverse complement strand
CGACCGCCTGCACCGGTTGCAGCGGACGCGCAGCAGCGGCTGCGCCCGTGCCCCCGTCGTCGACCTGCAGACCCACCTCGGCCTCGTCCACCAGTGAGGTGAGGATGTCGACGATCGGCGTCGCCAGGTCGGGGTTGCCGCCCGACTCGGGGACGCTGCAGACCAGCGGCTCGCCCGCGGGCAGCTCACGTGTCCCGTCGCCGTCGCAGTCGACGCCACCCGGCGGGGCGAACGCACCTGTCGCCGCCGAGAGCACCCGCATCTGCTGCTTGATCGCATCCAGGTCACGGGCGGCGTCGTCGACGTCGTCGACGTCAGCAGCCAGGCCGATGTGGCGGATCTGCCTGTCCACCAGGGCGTTCTGCGCTGTCAACGGCGTCGGCCCGCTCTCGTCGAGCTGGAGCGGCTCGTCGGTGACGTGCACGACGAAGCGCAGCGCGTCGCGGCGGAAGTCGGCCTGCTGACCGGGCCGGACCGGACGACCCTGCAGCACGGGGGCGACCCCCACGCCGGTCGCCATCTGGTGCAGCGCCGTGTAGTGCGTCTCGTCGCCCCCGCCGGTGTCCATCGCGTAGAGCGTGCGGACGAGCTGCTCGTCGGGACGCGCCAGCTGGTGCAGCCGGCGGTAGCGCACGTCGGTGCTGCGGAAGTCGCCGAGTCCGACGCGCAGGTCGATCCGGCGGGCGGCCAGCGCCTGCACGATCTGCGTCGTCCCGTCGGCGAGCCCGCGGATGTCGTCGCCCATGGAGCCCGAGGAGTCCAGCAGGAAGAACACATCCAGGGGGGTGGGCCGCGGTGGCAGGGCGAGGTCGTAGCGCAGCTGCGCGGTCTCCCCCGCGGCGAGATCGACCGTTCCGTCGGCAGGGGTCAGCGCCGCCGGTAGCGGCGGCAGCAGCGGCGGTACGTCGATGCGCGCCGGCGGGTCGGGCAGCACCACCTGGATGCTGCCGACGGCGTCGAGGTCGAGGCGGGCCAGTCCCTGCTGGCCGCGGAACCAGTAGTCGGGGTCGGCGCCGGCGGTCGCCTGCACGTCGGTGAGGCCGGCTCCCCGCTCGCCGAGCGTGTTGACCGGCACCCACAGGTCGCGGTCGGCCACGTGGACGTGGACGTTGCGGGCGGGGTCGTTCTCCGTCGTGACGACGAGCTCGTCGAGGTCCGCCCCGTGCGCG
>SCVJ01000174.1 GCA_004322425.1 Chitinophagaceae bacterium | reverse complement strand
CGGAACCGGGGCCGCCAACGATGGTGCCCCCGCTCCCAGCGGTCTCAGTATCAAAGGCCGCCCGTAGCTGCTCAGGTACTTGGTCTCGTGTGACGGTTGGTGTTCGAGCCATGACGCACCTCACAGGTTGTTCGTTACCAGACTCTCCCGTGCAGATTGCCAGCATCATACCCACCCCCATGGGGCATGGCACGTAGCTGGCTGATGGACAGGGTCTTTCAGAAGAGAGATACTGGTACAACCTGGCTCAGTCTGACATCGATTTCCGTCCATCTCCACGATGAGCACACTCCCCAGAATGCCATCTCAACGAAGCGATGCCCCTCGCCCATCCGCATCGGATGCCAAAAAGTCGCGGACCCGCTGCCTGAAGGGTGCCTTGTCGTAGGTGTGAAACAACGTCATGGCATTGCGCACCGGGTTGCCACCGAACATCCGCTCGTACAACACCTGCCGGCCGCTAAAGGCGCTGCACGACACATCCCATGCCAGGTGGAACAACCGGGCCCGGTCGCGGGCGTCGGTGGTGTCGGTGGCCAGGTACTGGTTGACCTCTGGAGCAATGGGCGCATCGAAATCGGCTTCGGCGGGCAGCGCCATCAGGCTGCTGGTGCCCAGCAGCTGGATGATTTCCACCATCCTGGGGTACACCGTCCGGCCGAACAAGGTCCGGCCAGCCTGCAGGGGGGCGGGGGCGGGGGACATCACCCCCCACTGGTTCAGGGCCGCATCCGCCTCGGCAGCCCGGAGGCAGGCCTGCAGCATGTCCCGGTGCGTGATCAACTCCGCCACCTGCTCTTGCACGTGTGGGATGGAGCCCGACCCCAGGGTCTCGACCATCAGGTCTGCGAGTCCCACGATGAACTCCGCCTTCACCACGCACCGCGTCAAGACCTGGTGCCCACTGTGCGCCATGGACTGGGTGGCCGACCCCATGTTGTTGCCCAGGTCCACGTCCCCCAGCAGAAAGACCCGCTCCCAAGGCACCAGCACGTCGTCGAAGAAGAGGGTTGCATCCATCTCCTCGAAACGCGCACCCAGGGGATGGTTGAAAT
>SCVJ01000173.1 GCA_004322425.1 Chitinophagaceae bacterium | reverse complement strand
CGAAGCGCCAGGGTTGTCCCGCACTAGAACGTGTTATAGGTTTCCGCCGTCATGACGCGGCCCGGCAGCACCGACGGCCGCCAACCGGTGCTGGCCGTCGAGCTGCTCACCGACCCGGACTACCGCCGCTACTGGCTGGGCTCCACGGCCTTCGCGCTGGGCATCTGGGGCTTCCTGGTGAGCATGGGCGTGAGTGCCCGGATCCTCACCGACTCCCCGCTGCGGATCAGCCTGGTGTCGGTCGCGTACTTCCTGCCGATGTTCCTGCTGGCGCTGCCGTCCGGGGTCCTCGCGGACACCGTGGACCGGCGGCTCACCGTCATCGTGAGCCGCGCCGTCAGCGCCGCCGGCGCCCTGGTGCTCGCGGCGCTCACCGCGTCCGACCGGCTCGGCTACGGCGCCCTGCTGGCGCTGTGCGCGCTGACCGGCGCCACCGTGGTGAGCGAGGTGGCGGCGCGCCAGGCGTACGTCACCCAGGTCGTGCGACCCGATCAGGTCGTCGGCGCCACGGCCCTGGGCTCGGTGCAGGGCGGCATCGCGCGCGTCGTCGGGCCGCTCGTCGCCGGCTGGCTGATCGGCCAGTGGGGGCAGGCCGCGGGCTACCTGTTCTTCGCCGCCGCGAACCTCGCCTGCGTCTGGGTCTTCCTGCGCATCAAGGCCTCCGGTGTGCCGATCCGCTCGGGCGGGCGTCCCCTCCCGGAGCTGGTCGAGGGGGTGCGCTACCTCTGGCGGACCCCCGACGCGCGGGCCGTCGCGGTCATCAGCATCGGCACCGGGGTCGTCGGCTGGGTCTTCCTCGCGCTGATGCCGCTGGTGGTCACCGACAGGCTCGGCGGCGACGCCTTCACCTTCGGTCTGCTCAGCACCGCCGTGGGGCTGGGATCGGTGCCGCCGTCGATCGCGCTGGCGATCCGGAGCGGCCGGCTGGCGGGGGAGGCCCGG
>SCVJ01000172.1 GCA_004322425.1 Chitinophagaceae bacterium | reverse complement strand
ATGGACGACAACTACCTCGGCTGGTCCCAGCACATCGCCCCCGTCATCATGGGCACGCCCGACCGCCCGGGCCTCGGCGAGGAGCTCACCAGCAGCTTCTGCCGCACCGACCCGGTCATCGCCCGGCGCTTCGCCCGGGCGACCTTCCTGTCCGACAACCGGGCCGACCTCGCTCGCGTCCGCACGCCCGCGCTGGTCGTCCAGTGCCGCAACGACGTGATCGCCCCGCTCGAGGTCGGCGAGTACGTCCACCAGCACCTGGCCGGCAGCGAGCTCGTGGTGCTGGACGCCACCGGGCACTGCCCGAACCTCAGCGCGCCGGCCCAGCTCGTCGTCGCCATGCAGGACTACCTGACGCCCGCGTGAGCGCAGCCGCGGACGCCCCCTGGGACGACGCTCCCTGCGGCCTCGTGACGCTGGCCCGGGACGGCACGGTCCTCGCGGCCAACCGGGTGCTGTGGGAGTGGACGGGCCGCGCCGCTGACGACGTCGTCGGGAAGGTCCCGCTGAGCGCCCTGCTGTCGGTGGGCGGGCGGATCTACTGGGAGACCCACCTGGCTCCGCTGCTCGAGGTGGAGGGCCGGGTCGACGAGGTCGCCGTCGAGCTGCGGGTCCGCGACGGCCGGCTGCCGGTACTGCTGACCGCGGTGGTCGGCGGCGACCGCGTGCACGCGGCGATCAGCAGCGCGCGCGACCGGATGTCCTACGAGCGGGAGCTGCTGGCTGCGCGGGTGGCCGCCGAGCGCGCGTCGGGTCAGCTGCAGGCGCTGCAGGCGACGACCGCCGCGCTGTCACGGGCTCTCGGCGTCGCCGGGGTGGCGCAGGCGTTGCTGGCGGCCGCCGTCGACCAGCTCGGCGCGGCTGCGGCGACGCTGTGGCTGGCCGACGAGGAGGCACGGCTGGTGGTGCACGGCGCGACCGGCGAGCCACCGGCCGGCCTGCCGTCGTCGGGGGTGCTGCTGAGGGGGGAGTCGGCGGCGCCGGACGGCGGACGCACGGTCGTGCCGCTGCAGGGCCAGTCGG
>SCVJ01000012.1 GCA_004322425.1 Chitinophagaceae bacterium | reverse complement strand
CATCAATATTTTGGGTTAAAAATTCCAAATGTAAAAATTGCGGTTACGGGTTCGGGGCGTGTGGCGCACGGAATTTTGGAAGTGATGAATTTGATGGGGATTCATGAAGTAGAACAGGAAGATTACTTAACCAAACAATTTTCCTATCCTGTGTACGTGCAATTAAAAAGTGCGGATTTGTATGAAAATAAAAAAACAAGGAAATACACACGACTAGAATTTCACGAAACTCCTGAATTATATAAGTGTAAGTTTTTACCTTTTGTTTCGGAAACAGATATTCTATTGAACGGTGTTTATTGGGATAAAAATGTTCCTCGTCTTTTTGAAAGAGAGGAAGTTACTGCACCAAATTTTAGAATTAAAACAATTTCCGATATCACTGATGACGAAGGCGGCTCGGTTGCTATTAATCTTGGCGATCAAACAATTGAGAATCCAATTTATGGTGTAGATAAATTTTCGTTTGAAAAGACAGCGCCATATCTCGACTCTTCCATCGACATTATGGCGGTTGGTAATTTACCAAATGAACTTCCGCGTGATGCCAGTCGTTATTTTGGCGAGCAATTAATCAAAACAGTTTTGGATGAATTGTTAAAGGGAAATTCTGCGCTCATTGATCGGGGCACTATTTCAAATCAAGGTAAACTGACAGCGCCTTTTATGTATCTAAGTGATTATGCAAATGGAAAATTATAAATTGATGTAGTAGTCTTTCAATAAAGAAATGAACTCTTTTGTGTATTGCTTTTTGTCATCGCAAATTGAAATTTCATCGGTAGAATCTTGTGTCAAATCAATATTAGAATTTAGAGTTCCTTCCAACATTATTCGAAAATAATTGTGTTGAGTTGATTGTCGCACCCAAGTAGTGTGTGTTATTTTCAAATTATTTTGTAATAAAAGTGGTTGAATTTCTGTTTGTCTTTTAAATGGTAGCAAGAGGAAAAAAGAACCTGAACTTTTAAGATTGGATCGAATAATTGTTAATAAATCAGCAAGATTTAATTCTTTGCTGTGATGCGCAATATTTTTTTTGTTATCCGTTGCATTGAGTTCATTTTCATAAAAGGGCGGGTTGCTGATTATTGCATCATATTGCTGTGGGAATGTATAAGAAACAATATTTGCATGAACCGATAATAAATTTTTGCTCCAAGGTGAATTGATAAAGTTAGACGCAGCTTGTTCGGAAGCAGCTTCATCAATTTCAATTGCTTCAATGTTTAATTTAGATATTTTTTGAGCCATCATTAATGACAACAGTCCTGTTCCTGTTCCAATATCCAAACAGTGTTTATTTTCAATAGTGGATTGTTGCATTCTATCTGTAGCCCATGCACCAAATAAACAGGCGTCAGTTGTGACTTTCATAGCACAACTACTCTGATGAATTTTAAATTTTTTAAATTGGAAAAAATTATTAGACATTTTCGAAATTAATTTTCGACTACCAATTTGCTCTGGCACTAGCCGAAACAGAAAGTTTTGCAAACTGGTGTTCCTTAAATTTATAATATCCTGTAATGGCAATCATGCCGGCATTGTCGGTACAAAATTCAAATGGAGGTATGAAAGTATTCCAATTATTTTTCTTTCCCATTTCTTCAAAAGATTTTCTCAGTCCACTGTTTGCCGAAACTCCACCGGCTATACATAAATTATTACATTTAGTTTGTAAAGCTGCTTTTTTCAATTTGTTGAGTAAAATACTAACAATTCGATTTTGAATGGATGCACAAATATCATTTCTATTGGCTGCTATAAATTTTTCTTTTTCATCGGCACTTGCAAGAAATTCTTTTTTGTAAACAAGACTCTTGCCCGCATTTTGTAAAAAATACAAAATGGAAGTTTTTAGTCCGCTAAAACTAAAATTCAAATCAGGCACTTGCGGTTCCGGAAATGAAAATCTTTGAGGGTTCCCTGTTTTAGCCAATTTATCAATCAACGGCCCACCCGGATAAGGCAACCCTAATAATTTTGCAGATTTATCAAATGCTTCGCCAGCGGCATCATCAATAGTTTCTCCTAACACTTTCATTTTTGTTGGCGATTCGCATAAAACAATTTGAGTATGTCCACCACTTACAGTCAAACATAAAAAAGGAAATTGGGGTTTCTTTTCCGGAATTAAGTTTGCAAGAACATGTGCTTGCATGTGATGTACCGCAATCAATGGTTTGTTCAAGGATAAAGCAAGAGACTTTGCAAATTGCGCGCCAACCAATAATGATCCAATAAGCCCGGGTGATTGAGTGAATGCAATTGCATCAATACTAGTTAAAATACAATTTGCTTCTTTAAGTGCTGCTTCAACAACAGGAATAATATTTTGCATATGTGCTCTGCT
>SCVJ01000129.1 GCA_004322425.1 Chitinophagaceae bacterium | reverse complement strand
GGTGTCGCCGGCGTACATCACGTGGTCCGGCTCGCCGGCGCCCCAGCGGGCCAGGTCCTCGACGTAGCGCAGCCCGCCCTCGCGTCCGGCCGCCTCCAGGCCGTGCACCGACAGCGACACGGCGACCTGCGCCTTGCCCGAGCGGGGGGCCTGCTCGTCGGTGACCCGGACCAGCCAGATCGGCAGCCCGCCGAAGCTCTGGTGCGCGGGGTCGCCGGTCGCCTCGGCGAGCGTCATGACCTCGAGGTAGCGAGGGGCGAGCGCCTCGATGGCCGTCAGGGTCCCCTCGAGGCTCTCGAGCGGCCCGTCGAACTGGTGGAACGACGTGGACTGCTCCGGCTCGGCGACGATGCGCCCGCCGCACAGCGCCTCGGGGGCGGTGACGCAGGTCGGGGCGGCGGTCGCCTGCACGGCAAGGGCGGCCAGCACCGGGACAGCGGCGACGGCGACGAAGGGGCGGTAGCGCACGAGGGACCTCACTGACGGGCGACCAGGTCGCGGGTGGGGCGGAAGGCGTCCAGGCGAAGCGGTGGCCGGCCGCAGATGCGGGCCGAGGCCAGGCCGCCGTCGACGACCCGGCGGGAGGGGGCGGGGGCCCTGAGCCTGCCCTCCTGGTCGACCTCGCGGACCTCGAGGGCCGGCGCCTTCGGGTCGGCCATCAGGAAGCGGAGGGCGCTCGGGTGCTCGCAGTCGTGCAGCAGCGTGATCCTGGCGCCGGTGCCGGACGGGAGCGACCGCCTCGGCGAGCTCGCCTCGCCGGCGACCGTCACCTGCAGCCGCCCGCCGACCGGCACGACGAGGTCGGTCGGCAGCATGCGCACCTGGACCCGGATCGGCTCACCGACGGGCGGCAGCGCGGGGGCGCTCTGGCGGAACCAGTTCTCCCGGATCGGCTCGAGGTGCTGCAGCGACCGGAAGCCGTACGTCGCGTGCACCTCGGCGCCGCCCCCCTCGTGGACGAGCGGCTCGCCGTCGGCGCCGAGCACGGTGACCTGGGCCGCGACGTGCCCGTCCGGGCGGTCGGTGGTCAGCCAGAGGTCGAGCACCGGCTGCCCGGTCAGGTGCAGCGGCTTGCGCAGCACCGGAGTCTCGAACGTGACCCCGCTGCCGACTGTCTCGGTGTAGGTCGTCGCCCCGGCCGGCCGAGC
>SCVJ01000100.1 GCA_004322425.1 Chitinophagaceae bacterium | reverse complement strand
GGGGTCGGCGACGCTGCCGCGGTCGGAGTAGGTGCCGATCCGGTAGCCCGCGCGACGCAGCCCGTCGACGAGCCCCTGGATGGACGTCGAGGGGCCGTATGCCAACGGGCCCTTCTGGCAGACCGGCTACGCCGGCGCCGTCGCCGTGAACCGCGCCGTCATCCAGGGGCTCGTCGACGGGCTGCGTCGCGCGGGCTACCGGATCGGCACCTACTCCGACCGCGGCAGCGTCGCCGACCCCAACAACGACTGGCGGGCCATCGTCGGCCAGTGGCGGCTGCTGCAGATGCAGAACTGGGTCTTCCGCTCACCCGACGCCGAGCCGCGCAGCATCTGCGGGCCGGAGCACTCCTTCAGCGGCGGGCCGGTCGTCATGGCGCAGGTCCAGCCGGCCACCAACCCTGGGGTCTCCTACGACGTCAACGGGCTGTGCCCCTGACCGCCTGGTAGCGCCGCAGCGTCTCCTCGCGCTCCTCCGCGTGGTCGACCACCGGCAGCGGGTAGCCGTTCGGCGGACCGTCCGGCAGCAGCCACGGCTCGTGGACCTCCTTGCCGGACAGGCCGCGCAGCTCCGGCACCCAGCGCCGGATGTAGTCGCCGTCAGGGTCGTGGTCCCGCCCCTGCTTGACCGGGTTGAAGACCCGGAAGTACGGCGACGCGTCGGTCCCGGTGCCGGCCACCCACTGCCAGCCGTGGCTGTTGCTGGCGAGGTCGCCGTCGCGCAGGTGCCGCATGAAGTGCCGGGCGCCACGGGTCCAGTACAGGTGCAGGTCCTTGGTGAGGAACGACGCCACGACCATCCGCACCCGGTTGTGCATCCACGCCTCGCCGAGCAGCTGGCGCATCCCGGCGTCGACGATCGGGTAGCCGGTCGTCCCGGTCGCCCACCGCTCGAAGCGCCGGTCCGCCTCCGCCCCGGTGTCGTACTCGAGGCCGGACAGCTGCGGCTGCAGGTCCTCGCGCGCGGTCCCCGGCCGGTGCCACAGCACGTCGGCGTAGAAGTCGCGCCAGATGAGCTCGTCGCCGAAGACCCGCTCCCCGTCGCTGCGCCCGAGCGCCGCGTGCATCGTCCGCGGGTGGATGCAGCCGTACTTCAGGTAGACCGACATCCGGCTCGTGCCGTCGACGTCCGGCCGGTCCCGGGTGTCCGCGTACGACGAGACGCCGTCCGCGAGGAACTCCTTCCAGCGCGCGAGCGCCGCCTGCTCACCGGCCGGCGGCAGCTCGACGTCGCCGAGCGACGGGTCGCGCGGGACCCCGTCGGTGCGCACGCCGCCGTCCGTCCAGCGCACGATCCTCGGCGTCGTCGCGGGTGAGTGCAGCCCGCGCGCCCGCCAGGCCCGGGCGTACGGCGTGAACACCCTGTACGGGCTCCCGTCCGGCTTGAGCAGCGTCCCGGGCGTCACCCCGTACGGCGACCCGGTCGCCACCAGCGGCACGTCGCCGAGCGCCTCCGCCACCCGCGCGTCGCGCGCCCGGCCGTACGGCCCGTGGTCGCTGCTGACGTGCACGCCGGTCGCCTCGACCTGCCGCGCGACGCGGGGCACGACCTGCTCGGGCCTCCCGGTCAGCACCCGGAGCCGGCCGTCGGTCCGCTCC
>SCVJ01000107.1 GCA_004322425.1 Chitinophagaceae bacterium | reverse complement strand
GCTTCCTTCCTGATCGCGAACACAACGGCAGGCCAGTGTGGTCCGGTCCTGTGGCTGCAGAGACGCGCCCTGCCGAACGGCACGCGGTGAGGCTCGAGACCGGGCAGCGCATTGTCGCGACCTTTCTCTATGAGGACGGCGACGGGCGGCTGCTCTACCGCAAGCACCGTATTGAGCCGGGTGAGGACGGACGAAGCAAGAGCTTCAGGTTCGATCGGCCAAATGGTGCTGGCTCATGGCTCCCCGGCACCGGAGGAGAGGCCGTCCCCTATCGCCTTCGCGATCTTGCGTCCGCGCCAAAGGACGTTCCGCTGTTCATGGCCGAAGGTGAGCGCAAGGCGGACAAGCTCGCCAGTTGGGGGCTTCTCGCGACTTCGCTCAAAGATTGGAAGGGGTTCGAGTTTAGCGGCTACGTCCGCGGGCGGACGGTTTTCATCCTGCCCGACAATGACACGACAGGCGATCAGCAAGCGCGACGCGCACAGGAGGGCGTCGAAACCGCAGGCGGGAAGGCACACAGGATCGAGTTGCCCGGGCTTGGAGAGGGCGAGGATATTCTCGACTGGGCCGGCACGCTGGAGGATCTGCAACGGCTTGCAGACCGCGAGGCGAGCGCGCGATCACGCTTGCCGGTCATCGACTTCGCCCACTGGGGCGGACCGCCGCCGGCGCGGGAATCTGCCTGGGGTGACTGGCTTCCCCTGCGGCAAACCACAATGCTCACCGGCTCAGGCGGGACGGGGAAATCGCTTCTCACCCAGATGCTTTCGACGTGCATTGCGATCGGCCGCCCATTCCTGGGGATGGATACGCGCGGCATGAACGCGCTCTACGTCACCGCAGAGGACGACGCGGAGGAGCTGTGGCGGCGACAGCACTCAATTTGCTTGTCGCTGGGCGTTCCCTTGCAGTCGCTTTCGGGCCGGCTGCATCTCGTTTCGCTCGCGGGTGAAGCCGAGACCGCTCTAGCCAGCTTCGACCATGACGGCCGCATGAAGGTCACGGACCGTTGGCAACAGGTCCGCGAGGTCGCGGAGGCGGAAAACATCCGTTTCGGCGCTTTCGACAATGCCACCGATATGATGGCCGGCGAGCACAATGACGTTCACCAGGTCGCGGGCTTCGTGAACCTGCTCACCGGCTTCGCTATCGATCGCGACGGCGTTTCCATGATCCTGCACCATCCGAACAAGAACGGCGACGATTGGCTGGGTTCGATCGGGTGGCACAACAAGGTTCGATCACGCCTCATTATCAAGCGTCCGGATGGCGGCGACCCCGATGCGCGGATCATCGAGAACCCCAAGGCGAACTATAGCCAGACCGGCAACCAGATTGCATTCCGCTGGCACGAGGGCGCATTCGTTCGAGATCAGGACTTGTCCGCCGACACCGCTCGCCAACTCCGGGAGGTGTCGGTTGCGAACGGGGAGAACGCCGCGTTCCTCGCCTGCCTTCGCGCCCGCGCGTCGCAGGGGGATGGCCGAGAAGTCGGACCTTCGCCGGGGCCCAACTACGCACCCGCACAATTCGAGGGCATGGCCGAAGCCAAGGGCTATCGCAAACCGGCGCTGAAACGCGCGATGGAACGCCTCTTTGCGATCGGCGCAATCCGCTCCGCAACACTCCGAGATCGCAAGGCCAACCGCGACAAAATCATCATCGTGGAAGCCGTGGAGCCCTTGCACAACGCAGCGCACAACGGCAGCACAACACACTCGCACAACGGCGCACAACCCCCGGCACAACCCCGCACCAC
>SCVJ01000171.1 GCA_004322425.1 Chitinophagaceae bacterium | reverse complement strand
CCGCGGGCGCGACGGCCAGGTAGTCGCGCGCGGCCTCGAGCTTGGCGCGGGCGCCTGCCGGGAAGCCGTCCTGCTCGCCGGCGTCGAGCGCGGCGAGGATGCCCTCGACGGTGCCGAACCGGGTGATCAGCGCGGCAGCGGTCTTGTCGCCCACGCCCTTGACGCCGGGCAGCCCGTCGGAGGGGTCGCCCCGGAGCACGGCGTACTCGGCGTACGCCGTGCCGGGGATCCCGTACTTCGCCGCCACGTCGCCCGGCAGGTAGGGCCGCATCTTGTCGACGGTGTAGAGCACGCGCACCGGGCCCTCGTCGCGGACCAGCTGGAACATGTCGCGGTCGCCGGTCACGACGTCCACCGCGCCGGTCTCGCGGGCCGACAGGGTGCCGAGGACGTCGTCCGCCTCGTAGCCCGGGACGCCCGCGGTGGCGATCCCGACGGCGTCGAGCACCTCGAGCAGGATCCCCACCTGGGTCGCGAGGGTCTCCGGCTCCGCCTCCGCGCCGTTCTCGGTGAGCCGGTGCGTCTTGTAGGAGGGGATGGCCTGGACCCGGAAGGCCGGGCGCCAGTCGAGGTCGAGGCACGCGACGAGCCGCGCCGGCCGGGTGTCCTTCACGATCCGGGCGACCAGGTCGATCGTCCCGCGCACGAGGTTGACGGGAGACCCGTCCGGGGCGGTGACCGACTCGGGCACGCCGTGGAACGCGCGGTACCAGAGCGACGGGGCGTCGAGGAGCGTCAGCTGTCCGGGCACGTGGGCAGCCTGTCACGCACCGCCCGAGCCGGACCCGGGACGTGCGGCGATAGCCTGTCGCCACCGCCCATCGTCCTGCTGGAGGCCACTCGTGCCGCCCGTCGTCCGCTCCCTGCCGTCCGCCGAGGCGGAGGACCTGCTCGCTCTCACCCGCGACCTCGTCGAGGGTGAGGTCGCCCCGCGCGCCGCGGAGGCGGAGGCCCGCTCGGAGTTCCCGCGCGAGGTGTTCCGCACCCTCGGCAAGGCCGGCCTGCTGGGGCTCGCCTACCCGGAGGAGCACGGCGGCGGTGGTCAGCCGTACGAGGTCTACCTGCAGGTCGTCGAGGAGCTCGCCCGAGGCTGGCTGGCCGTGGGACTCGGCACCAGCGTCCACACGCTGAGCTGCTTCCCGCTGGCGGCGTTCGGG
>SCVJ01000170.1 GCA_004322425.1 Chitinophagaceae bacterium | reverse complement strand
GAGGGCGGCAGCGAGCTGCAGTGCGTGCTGGCCGAGGGGGCGTACGCCCTCTACTCCACCGCGCCGCGCTGGCAGGACGGGCTTCCCTCGGGTGAGGTGCGCGTGCGCGAGGTGGTCGCGGCGACGCCGGGCGGCGCGGCGAGGGTCTGGCGGCACCTGCTCGACCTCGACCTGATGGAGAAGGTGCAGGTCTTCGCCGCCCCGCCGGACGGGCCGCTGCTGACCGACCTGCTCGCCGAGCCGCGGCTCGCCCGGCCGACGGTCACCGACGGGCTGCACGTCCGGCTGGTCGACGTGCCGGCCGCGCTGGCGGCCCGCCGCTACGCCGCCGGGATCCACGTCGTCCTGGAGGTGATCGACGACCGGTGCCCGTGGAACGCCGGCCGCTGGCTGCTCACCGGCGACCGCGACGGCGCAGCGTGCGAGGCGGTCACGGAGTCGCCCGACCTGGTCGTCGACGTGTCCGACCTGGGGGCGGCCTACCTCGGGGGGACGCCACTGCGCTCGCGATCGGTGGTGGAGGTGACGCCGGGGGCGCTGTCGAGGGCGACGACCGCCTTCGGGCCGCTCGAGGGCGCGCCCTGGTGCCCGCAGGTCTTCTAGGCGGGCTGGCAGGCGGGGCACCAGTAGAGGTTGCGGCCGACCATGACCTCGGTCCGGACCTCCGTCGCGCACCGGCGGCAGGGCAGGCCGGTCCGGCGGTAGACGTAGAACCGGTCCTCCCGTCGCGGGGGGCCGCTCCGCCGGTCGCGGTCCTCCCGGTGCGTCGTCACGATGTGCCCGGCGCGGACGCCGGCGCGCAGCAGCAGGACGAGGTCGTCCCACATCGCCCGCCAGGCCGGCTCCGGCACCTCGCGGCCGGGGCGGAACGGGCTGAGGCCTGCGCGGTAGAGCGCCTCGGCGCGGTAGACGTTCCCGACACCGGCGAGCACCGACTGGTCCATCAGCAGCGCACCGATCGAGGTCCTGCTGCGCTGGACCTTCTTCCACGCCCGCTCCGGCCGAGGACTCCTCTGCAGAGGGTCCGGACCGAGCCGGGCCAGCACGGCGTCGCGGTCGGCAGGCGTGTGGATCTCGCACGCGGTCGGGCCGCGCAGGTCGAGCCAGTGCTCGTCGGTCTGCAGCCGCAGCCGCAGCGCCCCCCTCGGCTGCGGCGCGGGGTGGCTGCCGCTCTGCCAGCCGCCGTACAGGCCGAGGTGCACGTGCAGGATCCGCTGCCCGTCGAAGACGTAGAACAGGTGCTTGCCGTACGGCTGGATGCGCTCGAGGACGCGGCCGTCCAGCAGCGCGGCGCCGTCGACGAAGCGGCCCTGGGGGCTGGCGGCTCG
>SCVJ01000169.1 GCA_004322425.1 Chitinophagaceae bacterium | reverse complement strand
GACCGCGTGCGCTGCGCGGAGGCGTACGGCCATCTCGCTCTGCAGCGCGGGCGTCCACGCGTCGTCCGCCTCGCCGTGCAGCACCAGCACGCGCAGCCCGGTCGCCCGCAGCTCCTCCACCCGGTCGGGCTCGCCGGTCAGGGAGTCGGCCATGCCGAGCAGCGCGCGGGCGCTGCTCGCGAGCATCCGGTCGCGCAGGAAGCCCTGCACGGAGCTGTCCAGGGCGAGCCAGCGCTGGTCGGCCGCGTTGAGCTGGTCGACCGCGTCGACGAGCGCCGTCATCCCCTGCTCGAGCAGCGGGCGCATCAGCGGCAGCACGTCGACCCGAGGTCCGGTCAGCCCGGCCGGCCCGGAGCCCATCAGCACCAGCGAGCGGAACGCCGCAGGCCGGGCGAGAACCGCTGCCCGGGAGACCAGTCCGCCGAAGCTGTGACCCACCAGGTGCACGGGCCCGCCGCCGAGGCCGTCCACCACCGCCAGCAGGTCGCGGCCGAGCGCGGTCGTCGTGTAGTCGGCGAGGTCGTGCGTCCCGGGCGACTGGAACTGGCCGCGCTGGTCGACCGCGACGGCGCGGTGCCCGGCGTCGGCGAGCGGCTCCAGCAGCAGCCGGAAGTCCTCCTTGCTGCCGGTGAAGCCCGGCACCAGCAGGACCGTCGAGCGGGCGGGCCCGTCCGGCTCGCAGACCAGGGCGGCGATCCGGGTCCGCGGGGCGTCGAAGCGCTCGAGCCGCACGTCGTGGTGCGCGGCGAGCGGGTGCAGGTCGTCCACCGCCTCAGGCTAGGGCGAGCGCCTGCACGAGGTAGACCACCCCGATCGCGGTGACGACCCAGCGGGTCGCCGTCGTGAACGACGCGTCGGTCATCCGGTCCAGCAGCCGGCTGCCGAGCAGCGTGCCGAGCATGGACAGCGGCACCGCTGCGACGACGACCAGCCACGGGATGCCCTGTCCCGCGGCGCCGCCGTAGACGACGACCTTGGCCAGGTGCGAGAGGACCTGGGTGCCCGCCT
>SCVJ01000168.1 GCA_004322425.1 Chitinophagaceae bacterium | reverse complement strand
CCGGCGAGCACCCTCAAGACGCTGACCGCGGTCACCCTGATCCCGATCCTCGAGCCCACCCGCAAGGTGGTGCCGGTCTTCGACGACATCAACGTCGAGGGCAGCAAGGTCGGGCTGGTCGAGCGGGTGGGATACCCGATCTCCGAGCTGTTCTCGGCGCTGATGATGGTCAGCGGCAACGACGCCGCGAACGTCCTCGCGTCGGCCGCCGGCGGCCAGGAGGCCACCGCCGCGCTGATGAACGAGAAGGCGCGCAGCCTGCACGCCTACGACACCCGGGCGGTGAACCCGCACGGGCTGGACGCCGAGGGCCAGGTCAGCTCGGCGTACGACCTGGCGCTCATCGCGCGGGCCGGCATGGCCGACCCGGCCTTCGCGGCGTACGCCGCCATGAAGCGCGGCAGCGTCAGCGCGCCGGGCAGCGCGCGGATCGAGATGTACACCAAGAACAAGCTGCTCAAGGGCTACGAGGGCGGGCTCGGCATCAAGAACGGCTTCACCAGCCGGGCTCGGGCGAGCTTCGTCGGCGCCGCCGAGCGCGACGGCCGGCGGCTGGTCGTGACGCTGATGCGGGCCGACCCCAAGGTCGCCGACGAGGCGATCAAGCTGCTCGACTGGGGGTTCGCGGCGGCGGCGGTCGCCGACCCGGTCGGCCGGCTGGTGGACCCGGAGGCGACGGCGGAGGAGGTGGTCGAGGAGACCGCCGTGCAGGCGCGCTCCGCCCCGCTGGCCGGTGGTGACGGCCGGGGCTTCCCGGTGACGCTCGCCGGCCTCGGTCTCGCCGCGGCTGCCCTGCTCTGCGTCCGTCACCGCCCGGCTCCGGCAGCCGTACGCCGTCCCGTCCCCGCCCAGCGCTCCCGGCCCGAGCGGGTCCCCGCCGGCCGTCGCTAGGGCTCAGCGGCGCAGGACCAGGTCGCGGACGGTCCGCAGGGCGTGCAGGAGGACCGCGGCCAGCACGACCCCCACCGCGCCCGAGGTGAACTGCGCGGCCTGCCGCACGCGGGTCTCCCCCGGCCGC
>SCVJ01000128.1 GCA_004322425.1 Chitinophagaceae bacterium | reverse complement strand
GGGTGGCTGCCCTTATGCCAAGGGTGCCACCCAGGCCGGCCACGCTGGTGTCAAAGGTGTGGATGCCCAGCTCCAGGCAGCCGTAGATATTGGTCAGGGCCTGGCCATAGGTGTCATGGAAGTGGCCGCTGAGTTCGGCCAGTGGCACATGCTTGAGTGCACGCTCCATCACCGCTTTCACGCGGCCGGCGGTGCCCACGCCAATGGTGTCGGCAATGCCGATGTGGTCGCTGCCGATGTCCAGCAGGCGCTTGACCACGTCTTCCACAGCGTCCACGCTGACCTCGCCTTGATAAGGGCAGCCCAGCGCACACGACACCGCTGCACGCACACGTTTGCCGGTGGCCTTGGCCGCATCGACGACAGGGCGGAAGCGCTCGATGGATTCGGCGATCGAGCAGTTGATGTTGCGCTGGCTGAAGGCCTCGCTGGCCGCCGCGAAGATCACGACCTCGTCGGCGTCTGCTGCGAGCGCGCCTTCAAAGCCTTTCATGTTCGGGGTGAGCACTGAGTAGCGCACACCCTGCTGGCGCTGGATGCCGGCCATCACCTCGGCGTTGTCGGCCATCTGCGGCACCCACTTGGGGCTCACAAAGCTGGTGACCTCGATCTGACGCAGACCGGCCTCCTGCAGCTGGTGCACCAGCGAGATCTTGTCGGCCGCGTCCACGGGGCGACCCTCGTTTTGCAGGCCATCACGTGGGCCCACATCAACCAGCATGACATGAGAGGGGAAGTTGGATGGCTTGTTCATGATGGCACCTCAATCTTCAATGCGCAGCAGCTCGACGCCTTCGGCCACCTGGTCGCCCACGGCGCACAGGATGGCGGAGACGGTGCCCGCTTGCGGCGCGGTCAGCGTGTGTTCCATTTTCATGGCTTCGGTCACGGCCAGGGGCTCGCCTTGTTTGACGACCTGGCCTTCCTTGACCAGCAGGGCCACGACCTTGCCGGGCATGAGCGCGGTGAGGCGCCCCGTGCCGTGGTGGCCCTGGTCTACCTGGGTCAACGGGTTCACGTCCTGCAGGTGCACGGCGCCTTGTGGGGTGAACACGTGGATGTCGTCACCATGGCGGTACACCGATACGCGCAGGCGCTGGGCATGCGCGCCGCTGTTCAGGCCGACGTCCAGCGTGTCGCCTTGTGCGCCGTGCAGCGTCAGCATGACGCTGTGTTCGCCAAACTCAAGCTGGTATTGCGCCGGGCCCAGTCGGGTGGTGGTCACCGTGACCGGCTGGCCTTCATGC
>SCVJ01000167.1 GCA_004322425.1 Chitinophagaceae bacterium | reverse complement strand
GCTGAAGAGTTGAAGAGATCCAGGGTTGAATTTTTAAACCCTTTTTCCCTTAAACCGGAAGGGGTGGAGAGGAGGTTGCGGATGGCTGAGGCCACACGACATTCAGCATGGTAGAGTTCCTGAGGATAAACTCTGGCCGCGCTCTCTCCACCGGCCTCTTCTAAAACAATCTCGCCCTTTGCCGATAGCTTCTTGATGGCGCTCTCAGTGGCTTCCACCTCGACACCCAAAAGAGCGCAAGCGTTGCTCTTCACGAGAGCTAGCGGGACAAAGCAGTGCCCCTCGTCGGAGAATTTTTTTAGCACGTGGAGCAATCCTGCCTCGACTCTGAGCGGAGAGTCGCTACTGATTCCCATAGAGCGAGCGATGCGGTCTGCCAGGACAAAGCCGACGCCGTAGATTTCACGCGCCAGACAATAAGGGTTCTCTTTCACCCTCGCCACCGTCTCCGCCCCAAAGACGCGGTAGATCCTGAGCGAGAGGGAGCTTCCCACTCCATGACCTTGCAGGAAGATCATCACATCACGCATGCCCCTCTGCTCTTCCCAAGCCTGCAAGATCCTCTGCGCGCGGATCGCTCCGATCCCCTGCACTTCCAGGACGCGGTGGGGTTCCTCCGAGAGGATGCGCAAGGTATCGAGACCAAAGGCGGAGACCAGTCGCCGGGCGTAGGTGGGACCGATGCCCTTAATCAGACCGGAACCGAGGTACCTCTCCATCCCTTCCAACGTGGCAGGTTCCACCTTCTCCCACCGCTCCGCCTGAAACTGAAGGCCGTAACGAGGATGGACTCTCCACTGGCCGCTGACCTTGATCTCTTCGCCCTCGCCCACCGGGAAGATCTCGCCTACGACGGTAACCGCTTGAGCTCCATCAACCTCTAAACGGGCCACGGTGTAGCGGCCTGTCGGGTCCTGATAGGTAATCCTGGTAACCGTCCCCTGTAAGGTCGATTCCTCGTTTCTCTTTTCAGTCACCGGCTTTCCCTCTGCTCGATCCTACTTCAAAGAGGTGAAGGTAGGAAAGAGGGCTGTTGGCTAAATTTTAAAAGTGAACTCTTTAAGAATTAAAACTGAACTCCTTGTAAGTCGATTGTTTTAAGCTGTTGGACATCGAGCAGCTGGTCTTTGTGCCAGAAG
>SCVJ01000166.1 GCA_004322425.1 Chitinophagaceae bacterium | reverse complement strand
TCGACCAGCCGCGTGACGTCGTAGTCCGGGCAGTCCGTGGGTCGGGACGCCACGTCGGGCGTCACGCCGCCGATCAGCGCCTCGTCCTTGCTCAGCACGCTCTCGAGCACGTCGACGTCACCCACCAGCGGCTCCTCTCCTTCGATCCCCTGCCCGTTCTTCGGCGTCGCACTCTCCTGTCGCTCGACCCAGCCGTTCTCGCCGAGGCCTCGTCCGTCGCGGAGGCGCAGGGTCCGCTTCCCGATGTGCAGGTGCTCCTGGCTGGGCTCGCCGAGGTCGGCGGTGTCGGTCAGCCCCCGGCGATTCCCATGATCACCGGGCGACACGCCGGCGAGTCCCCGGTGATCATCGGATTCGTCGCTCCCGCCGGCGCGGCGACGGCGAACCCGTCCGCGCGGTCATGGCTGGCTCGTCCTCGCGCGCAGCGCCTTGCGGTCGGTCTTGCCGACCGAGGTGAGCGGCACCGCCGCCACGATCCGCACCTCCCGCGGGTGCTTGTGCCGGCCGAGCCGCTCGCGCGAGTAGCCCACCAGCTCCTCCGCCGTCGTCGTCGCGCCGGCGGCGAGGGCGACCCACGCCACGACCTCCTCCCCCAGAACCGGGTCGGGCCGGCCGACGACGGCTGCGGAGGCCACGGCCGGGTGCGACAGCAGCACGTCCTCCACGTCGCGGGGGTAGACGTTGAAGCCGCCCCGGATGATGAGGTCCTTGATCCGGTCGACCACGTAGAGGTAGCCGTCCTCGTCCAGGTGCCCCACGTCGCCGGTGTGCATCCAGCCGTCCCGGACGGCCTCCGCCGTCGCCTCGTCGTCGCGACGGCCGTCGGTCCAGTAGCCGGCCATGACCCCGGCCGAGCGGACGCAGACCTCGCCGTCGGAGCCGACCGGGACGGGGTCGTCCCGCTCGTCGACGACCTTCAGCTCCACCCCCGGCAGCGGCAGCCCGACGCTGCCCGAGCGCGGTGCGCCGTAGGGGTTCATGGTCGCCGTCGACGTGACCTCGGTGCAGCCGTAGCCGTCGCAGACCCGCACCCCGCCGATCCGCCGCTCGAACTCCTCGCGCACGTCGACCGACAGCGGCGCGCCGCCGGTGGTGACGTAGAACAGCGACGACAGGTCGGTCGACTCCAGGTCCTGTCGCAGCAGCAGCTGCAGCATCGACGGCACCAGCGCGGCAGCCTGGGGTCGTACGCGCGCGGCGATCTCCAGCCACTGCACCGCGTCGAACTTCCGCTGCAGTGCCACGAAACCCGGTGCGGGCATGTGCATCCGGGTCACCGAGTTGAGCAGGCCGTAGACGTGCGACAGCGGCAGCGCCAGCAGCA
>SCVJ01000165.1 GCA_004322425.1 Chitinophagaceae bacterium | reverse complement strand
CCAACAGCATCTTGGTGGCGAGCTCGGCCTGGTTGTCGGGACGCTGCCCGACCGTGGTGAGACCCACTGACGACGAGAAGTCGTGGTCGTCGATCCCGATGACCGAGAGGTCCTCCGGTACCCGGACCCCGTGGCGGGCGGCTTCGAACATGACACCCATCGCCATCTCGTCCGAGGAACAGAAAATGGCCGTTGGCTTGCGGCCGGGCTGACTCCAGAGGCGGGTGAAGGCCTGCTGACCGCTGGCTACCGTGAAATCCCCCCATTGGTCCCACTCCGGGCGGACTTCCAGGCCAGCGTCGGTCATGACTTCCTGGAAGGCACGGATACGCACTCGGGGGACGTCGAAGTTCAGGTCCGTTTCGTCGTCGCCATGGAGCAGCGCGATGTCCTTATGGCCCAGGTCCAGCAGATGCCGCACGGCGGTGGAAGCGGCGTCGTAATCATTGATGCCGATGTACGCACAGTCCTCAACGTGACCACCCACCACTACCAGCGGGATATCGATCTTATGGAGGTGTTCCAGCTCTTCCTCGGTCAACGACATACACAGCACCAGCAGGGCGTCGATTTGTTTGTAGACCATGGTGGAACTGAAGAGCCGCTCCCGGTTGCTGCCGTGGCCGCCCAGATTGAACAGCGAAAGGTTGTACTTGCGGGAGTGCAACTCCCGGTCCGCCCCTTCGATGGCCTTGGAAAAGAACCAACGGCTGACGAAAGGGGCCAGCACGCCTATGGTGCGTGTTCGGCCCGTTGCGAGTCCCGAGGCCGACGATGACGCCACGTACCCTAGGGAACTGGCTACTTGGAGAATCTTTTCCCGGGTCGTGGGCGACACCCGGGGCAGTCCCCGGACCGCCCTGGAAACTGTCGCAGTGGAAACTCCGGCAGCAGCGGCAACGTCCTCGATACTGACGCCGGCATGGCCGCCGCGTTGGGACCTACCCGTTGTTTTTGACACAGGCTCCCCTCTCCGGCCGCCGTTGCTCCGCCTTCACCATAAATGTGGACTTGTGCTTTGCAGCCCTCGGTTACGCTGC
>SCVJ01000164.1 GCA_004322425.1 Chitinophagaceae bacterium | reverse complement strand
GACGCCGCAGGCGATGCCGACGTCGATCGCGCCGGACAGGATCAGCCCCTCGATGAAGTGGTTGGCCTGCTGCGCCGAGCCGCACTGGCAGTCCACCGTCGTGGTGCCGGTGGAGTACGGCAGGCCGGCCGCGAGCCAGGCGTTCCGGGTCACGCTGGAGCCCTGCTCGCCGGCCTGCGTGACGCACCCGCCGACGACCTGCTCGACCTCGGCGGCGTCCAGGCCGGAGCGCTTGACGACCTCGATCATCGACGCGCCCAGGAGCTTGGTCGCGTGCAGGCCGGCCAGGTGGCCGTTGCGCTTGCCGATGGGCGTCCGGGTCGCCTCGACGATCACGGCCTCGGGCATGGGTGCCTCCTGGGCGACGGGCGCGCAGGGCGGCGCCGGGGGCCGTCAAACTAGTACGTGTTCTAGTCCAGTGACAAGGGTGCGCCGCGCCGCAGAACTAGAACAGGTTCTTGACACGATCCGGCCGGGAGGGTTGTGTGCGGGGTCACAGCCGGTAGCCGCGCGCACCCCAGCGAGGCAGCGCCGCACCGGCCGGACGGACCCACCAGCGACGAGGAGCAGAGCGCCCGATGACCACCGTCGACGAGCCCCGCGCCGACAGCGCGGAGCTGCTCGCCGAGGCGCAGTCCTTCGTCGGCGGACCGCCCGGCGAGACCCGGGTCGGCCGGGACCCGGTGAACCTCCCGATGGTCCACCACTGGTGCCAGGCGCTGGGCGACACCAACCCCGCCTACCTGGACGAGGAGTGGGCCGCCGCCAGCTCGCGCGGCCACCTGATCGCACCGCCCGGGATGCTCCAGACCTGGGTCATGGACGCCCCGCGCGACGTCGCCCCCGGCTCCAACGACGAGGTGCTCCAGCGGCTCGACGCAGCCGGCTACACCTCCGTCGTCGCCGTCAACTACGAGCACGAGTACCTCCGCGAGCTCAGGCACGGCGAGCGCGTCAGCGTCCGCTCGATGGCCGAGGACCTGTCGCCGGAGAAGAAGACCGCGCTCGGCGTCGGCGTCTTCACGACGGTCAGGCACGAGTACACGACCGACGACGGCGAGCTGGTCGGGATCGGCCGGATGCGCCTGCTGAAGTTCCAGCCGCCGGCGAAGGC
>SCVJ01000092.1 GCA_004322425.1 Chitinophagaceae bacterium | reverse complement strand
GGTCCGCGATGCCGAGCGCGAGCGCCTCGTCGGCGCCGACGTGCCGCCCCGAGAAGACGAGGTCCTTGGCCTTGGCCGGCCCGACCAGGCGGGTCAGCCGCTGCGTCCCGCCGGCGCCCGGGATGACGCCGAGGGTGATCTCCGGGACGCCGACCTTGGCCCGCTCCCCGAGCACGCGGAAGTCGGCGGTGAGCGCGAGCTCGAACCCGCCGCCGAGGGCGTAGCCCGTCACCGCGGCGATCACCGGCTTGGGCAGCTTCGCGACGACCTTGAGCGCCTCCTGCAGGCGCCCGCCCCAGCTGAGCATCTCGGCGTACGTGATCGTCGACATCTCCTTGATGTCGGCGCCGGCGGCGAAGACGCGCTCCCCGCCGTAGAGCACGACGGCCCGCACATCGGTCCGGTCGCGGGCCTCCTCCGCGCAGGCGCGGAGCTCGGCCGTGACCGTCCCGTCGATCGCGTTCATCTTCGGCCGGTCGAGGCGGATCGTGCCCACCCCGCCGTCGACCTCGAGCCGCACGAACTCGCCCATGGACGCTCCCTCTTCCGCTACCGAGCCTCGACGTGCGGAACCCTAGTCTGGCGGCATGTTCCGGGACTCTCGCGGCGTCGTGCACACCGTCTCCTCCGCCGACCCGCTGTCCGACCTGCCGCCCGGAGCCGCGGCCGCGCTGCAGGAGGCGCTGCTCGCGCCGACGGCGACGGTCGACCTCGGCGGCGTGCTGGAGCGCTGCGACGCGGTGCGCGAGCTGGTGGAGCGGTGGCAGGACGCGTTCTTCGCCTCGTTGCCCGACGACGTCGACCTCGAGGAGGAGGCGCGCTGGGCCGCCGAGGCGGGGCTGTCGCTCGAGGAGGTCGAGGCGGGGTACGAGGAGGACGACGAGGACGACGACCACGACCTGTCCCTGAACGGTCCCGGGGCGGACCTGGAGGAGCTCGACGCCCTCGTCGACCCGGACGTGCTCGGCGTCGGCTACGACGACGAGGACGACCCGCGACGGCTGCTCCCGGAGGAGCTGGTCACGGTGCTCGAGCGCGAGCTGCTGCTGCTCCCCGTGCGTGTCCGGCTGGAGGCGCTGGTCGCCGCCGGAGACCTCGTGAGCGAGTGGGCGGACCTGGTGGCCGACCACGAGAAGCTGCTCGGCCACCTCGTGCTCGCCCACGCCGAGCCCCAGGCCGCGACCGACCACGAGCCGCTCGTGGTCCGGCACAACGCGCTGCACGCGGCCTCCGGCCCCGGACACGCCGACGCGTAGCGCTCCAGCACGTCGTTGCACGGCCGATGCAACAGTTGCGTCCTCCGCCGTCCGCCGACCCCTGGGAGCCGTCATGAGCCGCGCCGTCGCGCAGCCGCGCTGGCGAGACGTGCTCGTCGACGACGCCGTCATGCGGGTGATGGAGGCGGGTGACCCGGACGCCGACCCGCTGCTGTTCCTGCACGGCTGGGGGCTCTCGCCGCGCTGCTACGCCGACGGCATCTGCCGGCTGACCGCCGGCGGCGTGCGGGTCATCGCGCCGTGCCTGCCGGGCTTCGGCGGCAGCGACGGGCCGCCACTGAGCGGCATCGACCTGCCCGCCTACGCCCACCGCGTGGGGCGGCTGCTCGACGTCCTCGGGGTCGAGCGCCCCGTGTTCGTCGCCGGTCACTCCTTCGGTGGTGGCGTCGGGCTGCAGCTGGCCACCGAGCGCCCGGAGCGGGTGCGCTCGCTCACCCTCATCAAC
>SCVJ01000121.1 GCA_004322425.1 Chitinophagaceae bacterium | reverse complement strand
GCCGCCCTGTCCGAGCCGCCCTGTCCGAGCCGCCCTGTCCGAGCCGCCCTGTCCGAGCCGCCCTGTCCGAGCCGCGTGGCAGGGTCGTCCGGGTGACCGCCACCCGGATCGACGCCGAGAAGCACCTGCGCGCCCTGGCCGGGGACACCGCCGTCCTGCGCGAGGACCAGTGGGTCGCCATCGACGCGCTCGTCACCGGTCGCCGGAGGGCGCTCGTCGTGCAGCGCACCGGGTGGGGCAAGTCCGCCGTCTACTTCGTCGCGACGGCCCTGCTCCGCGCCGACGGCGCCGGACCGACCGTCATCGTCAGCCCCCTGCTCGCCCTGATGCGCAACCAGATCGCCGCCGCCGAGCGGGCGGGCATCCGTGCCGTGACCGTCAACTCGAGCAACGTCGACGACTGGCACGAGGTCTACGCCGCCGTCGGCCGCGGCGAGGTCGACGTGCTCCTCGTCAGCCCGGAGCGGCTCAACAACCCCGGCTTCCGGGACGCGGTGCTGCCCGAGCTCGCCGCCACCGCAGGGCTTCTCGTGATCGACGAGGCCCACTGCATCAGCGACTGGGGGCACGACTTCCGGCCCGACTACCGGCGGATCCGCACGCTGCTGGGCGACCTCCCCGAGGGGACGCCGGTCCTCGCGACGACGGCCACCGCCAACGGCCGGGTCGTCGCCGACGTCGCCGAGCAGCTCGCCACCGGCACGGAGGCGGAGGCCGTGGTGCTGCGCGGCGTCCTGGAGCGGGAGTCGCTGCACCTGTCGGTGCTGCCCCTGCCCGGAGCGGCACACCGGTGGGCGTGGCTGCTCGACCACCTGGCCGACCTGCCGGGGAGCGGCATCGTCTACACCCTCACGGTCGCTGCGACCGAGGACCTCGCGTCGTTCCTGCGCAGCCGCGGCATCACCGCCGCGGCCTACTCCGGGCGCACCGACGACGCCGGGCGGCTGGCCGCCGAGGACGACCTGCTCGCCAACCGGATCAAGGTGCTGGTCGCGACCAGCGCGCTCGGGATGGGCTTCGACAAGCCCGATCTCGGCTTCGTCGTCCACCTCGGCGCGCCCCAGTCGCCGATCGCCTACTACCAGCAGGTCGGCCGCGCGGGCCGCGGCGTGCAGCGCGCCGAGGTGGTCCTGCTCCCCGGGGCCGAGGACGAGGCGATCTGGCGCTACTTCGCCTCGCTCGGCTTCCCCGCCGAGGAGCAGGTCCGCTCGGTGCTCGCGACCCTGAGCGACCGGCCGATGTCGACCGCCGCGCTGGAGGCGCACGTCGACCT
>SCVJ01000116.1 GCA_004322425.1 Chitinophagaceae bacterium | reverse complement strand
GGTGGGGCCACGGGGCGGGTGACGCGGTGCTGCGCGCCATGGGGCCGCGGCTGGCCGCCTGTGCGCGCGCGTCGGACACCGTGGCGCGCTACGGCGGCGACGAGTTCGTCGTCCTCTGCGAGGACGAGGTCACCCACGTCGGGGTCGCCCGGGTCGCCGCCACCATCCGGCGGGCCAGCGCCGAGCCGGTGCTGCTGCCCGACGGGACCTCGGTCATGGTGTCGGCCAGCATCGGCATCGCCTGGTCGGTCGAGGAGGGCGTCGACGCCGACGCGCTCCTGTCGGCCGCCGATGCCGCGATGTACCGCGACAAGCGGCAGGGCCGGCCCGACTGACGTCAGCCGCGGAGCTGGGCGCGCAGCGCCTTCCGGTCGGTCTTCAGCACGCTGGTGAGCGGGATGGCGTCGACGATCCGCACCTCGCGCGGGTACTTCGCCTTGGAGATGTGCTCCTTGGTGAACTCGACGAGCGCCTCGGGCGTCGCCGTCGAGCCGGGCGCGACGGACACGAACGCGACGACCTCCTCGCCCACCTTCGGGTCGGGGCGGCCGACGACCGCGGCGGCCGTGACGTCGGGGTGGGCGAGGAGCACGTCCTCGACGTCACGCGGGTAGACGTTGAAGCCGTTGCGGATGATCAGGTCCTTGATTCGGTCGACGACGTAGAGGTAGCCGTCCTCGTCGAGGTGGCCGACGTCCCCGGTGTGGAACCAGCCGTCGCGGATCGCCTGCGCCGTGGCGTCCGGGGAGTTCCAGTAACCGCTCATGACGAGCGGGCCCCGCACGCAGATCTCGCCGTCCTCACCGGTCTTCAGCTCCTCGCCGTCCGGGCCGGTGACCCGGATCTCGATACCGCCGACCGGCTTGCCGACCGAGCCGAGCCGGCGCTCCTCGGGTGGCTGGGCGGCGATGAGCGCGGTGGTCTCGGTGCAGCCGTAGCCCTCGCGCACCTCGAGCCCGGGGATGCGCCTCTCCAGCTCCTGCGCGACCTCGACGGCGAGCGGCGCGCCGCCGCTGCTGACGCGCTCCAGGCTGGACAGGTCGTGCTGCTCGAGCGGCTGGGTGAGCAGCATCTGCAGCATCGACGGGACGAGCGCGGCGGACTGCACCCGGTGCTCCTCGACGAGGGACACGAAGCCGGCCGGGTCGAACCAGCGCATGAGGATGCTGCGACCGGGCTCGACCGCGTGCAGGCCTGTGCAGGAGACCATCAGGCCGTAGACGTGCGCCAGCGGCAGCGGCAGCAGCCCCACCGTGCGCCCCGGCTTGTAGCCCGCCGCGAAGCCCGCGGCGCCGGCTGCGTCCAGCCCCTGGTGGGTGAGCGCGACGCCCTTGCTGCGACCGGTGGTGCCGCCCGTGTAGAGCAGCGCGGCGAGGTCCTCCGGGCTGCGGTCGACGATCGCGAGCTCGTCACCGGACTCGAGCTCGGCGAAGGTCGTGGTGCCGCCGTCCCCGTCCACCACCACGACGGGGAGCCCGTCGGCGCAGCCGAGGACCTTGGGCAGGAACTCCGGCGTGGTGACGATCGCGACCGCGCCCGAGTCGGCCAGGACGTGCCGCAGCTCCTCGTCGGTCAGCAGGAAGAGCACCGGCGTCGCGACCGCGCCCGCGCGCCAGAGCGCGGAGTACGTCAGCCCGACCTCGGGGCAGTTCGCCATGAACAGCACGACCCGGTCACCGGGCTTCACCCCCAGTCCCACGAAACCGGCTGCGGCGCGGCGCGCGCGGGCGGCCAGCTCGCCGGAGCTCTGCCAGGTCCCCTCGAAGAACAGGCTGGGGTGGTCGCCCAGCCGCTCCAGCGCCTGCTCGGCACGGCGGGGCAGCGTCGTCGGGGTCAGCGGCAAGAGTCCTCCAGGGACGAGCGGGCGGGTCCGGG
>SCVJ01000163.1 GCA_004322425.1 Chitinophagaceae bacterium | reverse complement strand
CACTGATCCAGTGCATCACCAGCGAGCCGGACGACAGCTCATCCCCATGGATGCCGCCAATCACCAGCACGCGCAAGTGGGCATTGGCCGAGATCACATCGCGCTGGAACAGCGGGCGGCCCTGCGCCGATTTCGCGCCGATGGGTGTGAGTTGCGCCCTGGCACACACCGCAGCCGGCAGATTGGGCAGCCGCCGCGTCATGTCCTGGCAGAAGGCCTGCGGGGTCGCATACACCGGCGCCACGTTGGCTGGCTTATTGACCGCCGGTTTGGGTGGCGCTTTGACCGAGGTCATGGCCCACGCCGACATGAAGGGTGTCACCCCGCACAAGCCAGCCACACACCAACCGGCCAGCAGGGCCGATCGCCACGCGGCACGCCTGCGCGCGCCATTCACAAGTCGGGAAAACATGCCGGCCGAACCAGGGAAATCACAAGGCTGCATAAGCTGCCTATCATGCCCTGAAACGGGGCATGTTCAGCGTGAACAGGGTCTCAACGCGCCAGGGATTTCAGGGCTTGTTTGATGCCATCGCTGACCGACACGTCCGCCGGCAAGGCCTTGAGCGCCAGTTGGGCCTCCTTGTCGGAGTAGCCCAGCGCGATCAGCGCCTGCAGGATGTCGGCCTGGTTGTCGCTGGTGGCAGCAAAACCAGGGGTGGCCAGCACAGGTGCCAGCTTTCCCTTGAGCTCCAGCAACAGGCGCTCGGCGGTTTTCTTGCCGATGCCCGGCACCTTGACCAGGCGGCTGGTGTCCTGAGCGGACACGGCCTGGGCCAGCTCGTTGGAGCTCAGCCCAGACAGCAGTGCCAGCGCGATGCGGGGGCCCACGCCGCTGATCTTGATCGGCTCGCGGAAGGACTCGCGCTCCATGGCCGTGAGGAAGCCATACAGCAGTTGCGCGTCCTCGCGCACGATGAACTGGGTCAGCAAGGTGACCTTGGCGCCCAGCTCGGGCAGGTTGTAGAAGGTGCTCATGGGCACCTGGACTTCGTAGCCCACGCCATTGACGTCGACCAGCACATAGGGCGGCTGCTTCTCGGCCAGCAGCCCCGTCAAACGAGCGATCATGGGCGGCTACTTATCGACGGAACAGCCCCAGACGCTGCGCTTCCAGTGCGGCCTCGGCGCGCGAGGACACATTGAGCTTGCGGTAGATCTGCTTGACGTAGTCGGCAATCGTGTGGCGCGACAGGTTCAGCTGCAAGCCGATCTCGGGCAGGGTGAAG
>SCVJ01000091.1 GCA_004322425.1 Chitinophagaceae bacterium | reverse complement strand
GCGACGCTGCTCGCGGTGTTCCCGCACGTGCTGCTGCTCGCCGACCCCGCCGTGCTGAGGGGCCGTCGCTTCGCGAACCTCGTGCTGGCGGCGTCGGACGTGCCGCTGCCGGAGGACGCGCTGGTGCGGACGGTGTCGCGTGCCGCCGGCCGGGCGCGGCTGGTCAGCGGGGACGACCTGCGCGACTTCACCGGCGGCGCGGCGCCCGTCACCGATGCGACGGCGCGGAGCGCGCCGCGTCCCCCGCCCGACCTCTTCCGCCGCTGACCCCCGTGGTGCCTTCCCCCCGGGTGCCTTCCCTGGTGATCCACGCGGAGCTGGAGGTGGATCCGGGCGCTGAAACCACCCGAAGGTCCGCGTGGATCACCCGGTTGGGGGGGGCCGCCCGTCGGCGCTGGGCGCGGGGCGCTCAGCCGGAGGTGGACTGCTCGACCACCTCGTGGACGACGGCGGTGAGGCCGTGCACCGAGCCGGTACGCCGCTGCTGCACGGCGCTGGTCCCGCGTCGCAGCACCTGCTCGGCGAGCGCGCTGACCTCGTCCCAGTCGTCGGTGGCCTCGAGGTCCTCACGGAGGGTGTCGAGCATCTCCCGCAGCAGCACCGCGCCGGGCACCTTGGTCGCGCGCCGCAGGTCGACCAGCTGCCCCTCGAGCCCGAACCGCGCGGCCCGCCAGCGCGCCGCGCGCACCAGCTCCGGACGCGGAGCGGGGAACGGCAGGTCCCGCTCGGCCTGCTGCGCCGCGACGCGCACCAGCGCGCGGGTGAGCCCTGCCAGCAGCACCGAGTCGTCGACGTGCGGGCTGGTGTCGGCCACCCGCACCTCGACCGTCGGGTAGAGCACCGATGGCCGCGCGTCCCAGTACATCCCCCGGGCGTCGTCCACCACGCCGCTCGCGACCAGGTCCTCGACGAGGGAGTCGTACGCCGCTCTGGTCCGCAGCACCTCCTGCGACCCGGTCACCGGGAACCGGGCGAACCACAGCGTCCGGTAGCTCGCGTAGCCGGTGTCGACGCCCTCCCAGTAGGGCGAGCTGCCGGACAGCGCGATGAGCAGCGGCAGGTCGGGGCGCAGCCGGTCGCACACGTCGACGGCGAGGTCCGGGTCCGGCACGGACACGTGGACGTGCTGCCCGGTGATGAGCTGCTGCAGGGCCAGCAGGCCGTAGCGCTCGTGCACGCGCGCGTAGCGCGGCGCGTCGGTGAGGTGCTGCTCGCGCCAGTGCGCCGTCGGGTGCGTCGCGGCGGCGAGGATCCGGCAGCCGTGCGACCGCGCAGCCTCGTCGGCGCCCCTGCGCAGCCGGAGCAGGTGCGCGCGCACCTCGCCGAGCGACGTGCAGACCGGGGTCGCGACCTCGACCTGGCTGGTGCTGATCTCGGTCTGCGCGTCCCGCCCCAGCAGCGCGATCGCGGCGGGCGCGACGCCCGGCGCGTCGGCGAGCGCCCCGGTCTCGGCGTCGACGAGGTGGTACTCCTCCTCCACCCCCAGCGTCGCGCCGACCTCGGTCATCCGCGCATCCTGCCCCAGCGGGCGCTCAGCGCGACGCCGCTCGCACGTACTGCCGCACCGAGAGCGGGACGAACACGGCCAGGATGAGGACCACCCAGAGCAGCGTGTAGAGCACCGGGTGCTGCAGCGACCACACCTCCGGGGGAGGTGTGCCCGGCCCGATGTTGCCGAACAGCTCACGCGCGGCCTGGGTCACCGCCGACACCGGGTTCCACTCCGCGATGGCGCGCAGCGGCCCGGGCAGGCCCTCCGCCGGGACGAAGGTGTTGGCGATGAAGGTGATCGGGAAGATGACGATGAAGGACGCGTTGTTGACCACCTCGGGCGCCGGGCGATCAGCCC
>SCVJ01000162.1 GCA_004322425.1 Chitinophagaceae bacterium | reverse complement strand
ATCGTGGGGATCGACCCGCAGAAAGGAATCCTCGCAGTTGCCGAGGAGATATTCGAGGGAGAGCAGATGGTCTTTACGTTGCGCGATCCCCAGAGGGCGCGGGAGGACCTCAATCAAATGCTGCAGCGGCAGGCGGCGAATCTGCGCGGCAAGCCGCCGCGATTGGGTTTTTATTTTAACTGCTGCGCGCGCGGCGCTTCCCTCTATGGTATTCCCGGCATCGATACGGCCTATATCCGCCAAGCCCTCGGAGATTTTCCGCTGATCGGCTTTTTCGGCAACTTCGAGCTTGGGCCGCTCGGAAAGAAAAACCATCTGCTGACCTACACCGGCGTGCTGGTGCTGATAACGGAAGAAGGTTGAAGGGATAAAGGGTTAAAGCGTTAGCAGAGAGAATATGAGCAAGCCGTCAGAGATCGCAGAGGCCAAATTTTTAGCAGGAGAAAGAAGAGGTCTCAAGGCCCTCGATCGCAACGTCAAAGTTTTAGGCGTAGTTAGTCTCCTTAACGACCTCAGCAGCGAGGTGGCGGTCCGCACTCTGCCATTGTTTCTCGCTAACGTCCTTGGGGTAAAAGCTGGTGTCATTGGCTTCATCGAAGGGATTGCCGAAAGCACCGCAACTCTCCTGAAAATCGCTTCGGGATACCTGGCAGACCGGCTGGGGAAGAAGAAGGCTCTTACCGTTTGGGGCTATGGCCTCTCCGGCTTTACCAAGCCGTTGCTATATTTCGCCAATACTTGGGGGCTGGTCTTGTTGGTCCGCTTCTTGGATCGTGTAGGGAAGGGAATCCGTACCGCACCGAGAGACGCTCTCATAGCCGACGTTACCCCAGAGCAGCATCGTGGCCGGGCCTTCGGGTTTAACAAGGCAATGGACAAGGTCGGGGCAGTGGTTGGGCTTCTCCTTGCAGCCTGGATCCTGTCAATCATGCAATCTGGTCAGGGGATGCTTACCCATGCAGGTTATCAGGCTCTTGTTCTGCTCTCAGTCATCCCGGGGCTCGCGGCGGTGTTGATCTTGGCGGTGGGTGTTCGGGAGCCAGCGAGCTCAGGCAGCAATCGTTCAAAGA
>SCVJ01000011.1 GCA_004322425.1 Chitinophagaceae bacterium | reverse complement strand
TTTGAACTTCCTCCAAAAGGATTTTCAGTTGAAGATGCCGGCTATCAAGCACCCTCAACTGATGGAAGTAAAATCCAAGTAATCGTTGATGCCTCATCAAAACGATTACAACTATTACAACCCTTTGAAGCTTGGCAAGGAACTGATTTAAAAGGATTGAAAATTTTGATAAAAGCAAAAGGAAAATGCACAACCGACCATATTAGTATGGCTGGTCCTTGGTTAAAATTTCGTGGACATTTGGATAATATCAGTAATAATATGTTGATTGGTGCTATTAATTTTTTTAATGATAAAACAGATAGTGTAAAAAATCAATTGACCAACGAATATGATCAAGTTCCCAAAGTGGCACGTGCCTATAAAGCCGCCCATATTGGAACGCTGGTCGTTGGTGATGAAAACTACGGAGAAGGATCTTCGCGTGAGCACGCTGCTATGGAGCCCAGACATTTAGGTGTTAAAGCAATTTTGGTAAGAAGTTTTGCACGCATACACGAAACCAATTTGAAAAAACAAGGAATGCTTGCTTTGACTTTTGACAACAAAGATGATTACAATAAAATTTTGGAAGAAGACAATATTGATATCGTTGGGCTTACTTCTTTTGCACCGGGCAAATCCTTGACAATTGTTTTGAATCACAAAGACGGAAGTTGCGATACTGTTACTGTCAATCATACGTACAACGAACAGCAAATTCAATGGTTTAAAGAAGGAGGTGCACTCAATGTAATTCGAAAACAATCTGATCGGTAGTTTATTGGTTGGTAACAATAAAATAAATTATGAAAGAAAGAATTGCTTCCTTGCTCTACCATTCCTTAAGTTTTATGTGTCTCGGGTCAATAATTTGCATTTATGTTTTTCATTTTGAACCTAAATATTCTTTACTTATACAATGGTTTTTCACAGGTATAATATTCCAATTACTTTTTATTAGAAAAAAAATAATTTAATAGGCAGAAGTAATCTTGTGTTTTTTGAACACCGATATATTCATCGTACAATCGCCGCACCAATTTCAACAATCCTAAAAATACAATTGACACAACTCACAAGCCCATTGGATTTCTCTATCTTTGTTCATAGAGTACAACAAAATTTTGTTTTCAACTTTTGAATAATCCTATGTATCGCACGCACACTTGTGGTGAACTCAATTTAAGTCATAATCATAAACAAGTAACACTTGCCGGTTGGGTACAAACGGTGCGAAAATTTGGCGCCATTACTTTCGTTGATCTTCGAGATCGCTATGGAATTACTCAATTATTATTTAATGAAGAACTAACTAAAACTTTAGATATAAATCCACTAGGAAGAGAATTTGTAATACAGGCAACTGGCAAGGTTTCGGAAAGAACAAATAAAAACACAAAAATTCCAACAGGTGCAATTGAACTATTAGTTTCTTCTTTTACAATTCTAAATAAATCACTTGTTCCTCCTTTTACAATTCAGGATGATACAGATGGAGGTGATGAGTTACGTATGAAATATCGTTTTCTTGATTTAAGAAGAAGTGAATTAAAGAAAAACATGGAGCTGCGATATGCTGTAAATCGTGCAACAAGAAATTATTTGCACCAACAAAATTTTTGGGACATTGAAACTCCCTTTTTAATAAAGTCTACTCCCGAAGGTGCCCGCGATTTTGTAGTACCCAGCCGAATGAATGCGGGTGAATTTTATGCATTGCCCCAATCGCCACAAACTTTTAAGCAATTATTAATGGTAAGTGGTTTTGACCGCTATTTTCAAATCGTAAAGTGTTTTCGCGACGAAGATTTGCGTGCCGATCGACAACCGGAGTTCACACAAATAGATTGTGAAATGGCTTTTGTACAACAAGAAGATATTTTACAAATGTTTGAAGGACTCATAAAATACATTTTTAAAGAAGTAAAAAAAATAGATTACGCAGAACCAATTGAACGAATTAGTTGGAGTGATTCAGTTTGGAATTATGGCAACGATAAGCCCGACACACGATTTGGATTGAAGCTGAAAAATCTAAAAGTAAGAGGAGAAAACGTATGCCCGGAGTTGGAAGGGAAAAATTTTGGGGTTTTCAATACAGCCGAAACCATCTTAGCTATTTGCATTCCCGATGGAGCTGACTATAGTAGAAAACAAACGGATGAACTTATTGAATGGGTAAAAAGACCTCAAATAGGAATGAGTGGTTTGGCTTTTATAAAAAAAGGAAAAGATGAAACGGTAAAAAGCAGTTTCGATAAATTTTTTACAGAACAAGAATTACATTCCGTTGCAAACTATTGCTCGGCTTCTTCCGGTGATTTGATTTTAATCCTCTGTGGAGCTGAAGAAAAAACACGCAAAGCGATTAGCGAACTCCGTTTAAAAATGGGTGAGCAATTGGGACTTCGAAATAAAAATGAGTATAAACTGGTTTGGGTTTATGATTTCCCGTTGTTTGAATACGATGAAGAAGGTAATAGATGGGTGGCACGCCATCATCCTTTTACAGCACCGAAGCCATCCGATATTTCGAAGATGATCAACAATGATTCCAAAATTTCAGATGCAGCCAACTATTTAAATCATCCTTATGCCGATATTAAAGCCAATGCCTACGATATGGTATTGAATGGCAATGAAATTGGTGGAGGATCCATTCGAATTCATCAAAGAGCATTACAAGAAAAAATGTTTGCTGCGTTGGGAATGGATGAAGAAGAACAAACGCACAAATTTGGATTTTTATTAGGCGCCTTTGAATATGGCGCTCCCCCACACGGAGGCATTGCCTTTGGCTTTGACAGGATTTGTGCCTTATTAGGTGGTAGCGAAAGTATTCGCGACTATATTGCATTCCCCAAAAACAACGCCGGAAGAGACGTGATGTTAGATGCTCCTTCCACAATCGACGAAAAGCAATTACATGAGTTACAAATTAAACTGGATTCTAAAAAAATTTGATGAGCTTACGGTAACTGAACTTTACAACATTCTTCATCTTCGTAGTGAAGTTTTTGTAGTAGAACAGAACTGTGCCTATCAGGATGTCGATAACAAAGATCCACTTACCTATCATTTAATGGGATGGGAACAGAATAATTTAGTGGCTTATACCCGAATCATCCCTCCCGGAATTTCTTATAAATATCCGAGTATTGGCAGGGTTTCAACGGCAAACTCGGTAAGAAGAACCGGAGTTGGTAAACAGTTGATGCAACTTTCTATTACCCATTGTGAAAATCTTTTTGTCAATCTTCCTATTCAAATTGGAGCCCAATTATATTTAAAAAAATTCTACGAATCATTTGACTTTCATCAAACAAGTGATATTTACTTAGAAGATGGGATTGAGCATATTGAGATGATCAAAAACAACCTTTAGTAGTTGTGTAATCGGCTATTTTTTATACAATTTTTTTGTTCTAACTTCGTTACAGTTGATAAGCAAATTCATTGCCATGTTTTGCTAAAAAGATTGGCTATTGAAAAAAAATTTTCCACGATATAAAAGTGTGCTGTTCCTTTTTGGCGTAATACTATTATCCTCAACTTTATTTTCACAATCGGTATTATTTAAAAACGGAAAATATGAAGCCGGCTTAGGATTTGGCCCCTCTTTCTTTTTGGGAGATTTAGGTGGCACCCAAGGTCCGGGTAAAGCCTTTGTAAGAGATGTGAATTTACCTCTCACCAAACTTGCAAAAGGTATTTTTTTTATGGCTTATCCAAAAGAGTGGATTGGAATTCGTTTAGCTATCAATCATTCTTACTTGGAAGGTGATGATAATATTATTAATCCCAAAGGAGGAGAAGAGGTTTTTCGGTTTAATCGCAATCTTTATTTTCAATCACAGGTTACTGAAGCTTATTTAGCAGTTGAATTTTTGCCCACCGTTTGGATAGAAAAAAATCCTGACTTACTTGGAAAGATTCGTCCCTACGGATTGGCAGGAGTTGGCGTTTTTCATTTTAACCCCAAAGGATATTACTATCCCGATCTTACCAATCTTTCCAAAAGACAACTAGTTGAATTAAAACCCTTGAAGTTGGAAGGACAAGGAATGGCGGCTTATCCTAATAGTAAAGAGTATTCGTTATGGCAATTGGAGATCCCTCTTGGTGTTGGTGCAAAATATTATTTTAAAGAAAATGCATTTGTTGGCTTGGAAGTTCTTTATCGAAAAACATTCACCGATTATATGGATGATGTTAGTACCGATTATATTGATCCAAGTTTTTTTCCTGCCTACTTATCGGCTGCCGATGTTCCCATTGCGGTGCAGCTTCATAATCGCGAACCCTTAAAAGGTTTAATAAGACCCTATATTGGAACCATTAGAGGAAACCCAAAAGAAAATGATGCTTTTTTTTCATTCCTAATAAGATTGGGATGGCGTTTAAATTGGAATAATGGGTTTGGTAGTAGCATCAAAAATCAAGTAAAATGTCCTAAATCTTAACTAGCAATTTTATTTATTTCTTATTGCATTTCCTTGGCAAGAAATTCGGCAGTATATCCTTTTTTAGAATGTATTAATTCTTCGGGAGTTCCTTCAAATATAATTTTACCTCCTCCATCACCACCTTCGGGTCCAAGATCTATAATATGATCGGCAACTTTAATAACATCCATATTGTGTTCAATAACAACAACTGTATTTCCTCTGTCCACTAATTTGTTTAACACATCAAGTAAAAATTGTATGTCTTCAAAATGCAAACCTGTTGTGGGCTCATCTAATATGTAAAAAGTTTTGCCTGTATCTCTTTTCGACAATTCGGTAGAGAGCTTTACTCTTTGTGCTTCGCCACCACTAAGGGTTACAGCACTTTGACCTAAAGTAATATAACCCAATCCTACTTCGTTTAGTATTTTTATTTTTCGATAGAGATAGGGAACATTTTGAAAAAATTCAACAGCTTCTTCAACTGTTAAATCCAAAACATCGGCAATTGATTTTCCTTTATAGCGTATTTCCAATGTCTCACGATTGTAACGTTTTCCATTACATTTTTCGCAAGTAACATACACATTGGGCAAAAAATTCATTTCAATTAATCGCATTCCACCTCCTTCGCAAACATCACATCTCCCTTTACTAACATTAAACGAAAATCGACCGGCTGTATAACCTCTGATTTTTGCCTCGGGAAGTGAAGCATAAAGATTTCGGATATCCGTAAAAAATCCGCAATAAGTTGCCGGATTGCTTCTAGGCGTTCTTCCAATAGGATTTTGATCTACTTCTATAACCTTATCTATCGCTTCCAATCCATGAATACTTTTATATTTCAATGGATTTATTCGTGATCCAAAGGCGTGTTTTGAAAGCAGTGGATACAAGGTTTCATTGATCAACGACGATTTTCCACTTCCACTTACACCTGTCACAACAATAAATTTACCAATGGGAAATTGCACAGAAATATTTTGAAGATTATTACCACAGGCTCCAATTAATTCTATAAA
>SCVJ01000010.1 GCA_004322425.1 Chitinophagaceae bacterium | reverse complement strand
AATGGCAATGGCAATGGCAATGCTAGTACAGAAATTAAAGTGACAGATGCTCCAATAGATGACGCTTCAGTTAGCGGTGTTTTTGTCACGATAGCCGACATAAAAGTAGACGGCAAATCTGTAGCAGGGTTTTCTAAAACCACAATAGATTTGAATGCTTATCAGAAGGGCTCTACTAAATCTTTAGGCACTTTTAATCTAGAAGGCAAAACTTATTCTTCAATTACATTCGTTTTAGATTTCAATGCAGATACAGGTGGAGCGACCCCAGGTTGCTATGTCCTAGCAAATTCAATAAAACACAAACTTGAAGCATCCGCTAATACCTTCACAGTGGTTAAAAATTATACGATAACAAGTGGATCGAGCAATTCGATTGTCGCAGATTTCGATTTAAGAAAAATAGTTACTTATCAGTCTGGAGGATCAGACAATTATAATTTCGCCACAGTAGCAGAGGTGGAGAGCTCAATTCGAATTTCTCAATCCAATAATTCAGGAATTATTTCTGGAACCATATCAGACAATGTATCAGGATCAGCCAAAATAGTGGCTTATGCTTACAAAAAAGGAACGTATAATCGAAGTGTAGAAATGCAAGGGCAAGGAACAAGCAGCATTGAATTTAAGAATGCCATCACTAGTTGCCTTGTGAGTGAAGGTAATTATCAATTACATTTTCTAGAGAGTGGGGATTATGAGATTCATTTCGCCAGCTATAAGGATACTAATGCTGATGGGAAATTTGAATTACAAGGAACATTAATTAACACAACAGCTTTAGGGATAGATATACTTTCACTAAGATTAAATGCCAACGCAACACTAACGGCAAATGTTGTAGTTATTGGGTTGCTCCCATAAAGGTTCAACAATTCAGCGGCAGCTGATGTGCTATTTAGAATTGTAAAACGGAACAAACCTTCGTAGATCCATCCAAAAATGGGTAGATTGACGAAGGTTTATTTATTAACACATTCGACCATGCATGATTTGGATTACTATTTCTCAGAAATGGAAAATGGATTGAAGACATATTCAACTTAGCTTGTTTTCATCGTTTTTAATGAACAGTCACCTGCAAAAATTTAGGGCCTCCAATACTTGAAAACTGACAATAAGGTTGCATTTTCGTAATCATTAATTATTAGCTCCTAAAGTTTTATGAAAAAAACACTCTTAGTTTGTTTATTACCGCTGCACCTTTTTAGTCAATCTTTTACATCCACCGATATTTTACGTTGGCAAGCACAAGCAAAACAAGTAACCATTGTCCGTGACAATTGGGGCATTCCGCATATTTATGGAAAAACCGATGCCGATGCTGTATTTGGTTTGTTGTATGCCCAATGCGAAGATGATTTTAAGCGCGTTGAAATGAATTATATTGAAAAGCTAGGAAGGATGAGTGAAATAAAAGGCGAAGCTGAATTACAAAATGATTTATATATCAAACTCATCATTGATTCTGCCGAAGCTGTTGATGATTATAAAAAAAGTCCTGAATGGTTACAAAAATTATTACTTGCTTTTGCCGATGGTATCAATTTTTATCTCCACAAACATCCTGAAGTAAAGCCCGCATTATTAAATCGGTTCCAACCTTGGTATCCATTATTGTGGACCGATGGTAGTATTGGCGCCATTAGTACCGGCGATGTTACAGAAAATGAGGTTAAAAATTTTTATCTCGGTTCATCAGCACCATCTATTGCCAAAGTAAATTTTTTTGAAGAACAAGTAACCGGATCAAATGGTTTTGCCATTGCACCTTCCAAAACAGAATCGGGAAACGCAATTTTATACATCAACCCCCATGTTACTTTTTATTTCCGTCCCGAAGTGCAAGTAGTAAGCGAAGAAGGGTTGAATGTGTATGGTGCGGTTACTTGGGGACAGTTTTTTGTTTACCAAGGTTTTAATGAACACTGCGGTTGGATGCATACCTCCAGTAATGTGGATGTGGCTGACTTGTACATTGAAAAAATTGTAAAAAAAGACAACAAACTTTTTTATGAATACGATAATGAACTGAAACCTGTAATACAAAAGTCAATTACGCTGCGCTATAAAAAAGATGATTCACTGCTAACAAAAACAATTACAGCTTATTACACACATCATGGCCCCATCATGGCCAAGCGAGATGGAAATTGGATAAGCGTTCGTGGTTATAATCGTTCATTAACAAGTTTGATACAAAGTTTTCAAAGAACAAAAGCAAAAGGATTGGAAGATTATAAAAAAAATATGTCGCTGTATGCCAACACTTCAAACAATACAGTGTTTGCCGATAACAAAGGAAATATTGCTTACTGGCACGGAGATTATGTTCCGCGAAGAGATCCGAAATTAAACTGGAGTAAACCGGTGGATGGAAAAACATCAGCTACGGAATGGATGGGCTTGCACAGTTTGGAGGAAATTGTGCATGTATATAATCCGGCTACGGGTTGGATTCAAAATTGCAATTCTACTCCCTTTACGGTTTCGGGAAGCAGTAGTCCTAAAAAAGAAAATTACCCGGCTTATATGGCACCCGATGGAGAAAATTTTAGAGGTATTAATGCTGCCCGTGTATTAAGCAGCGAAAATAAATTTACAATTGATAAAACAATTGCTGCCGGTTACGATCGAAAACTTTCTGCTTTTGAGGTTTTGATGCCTGCATTAATTACATCGTTTGAAAAAAATATTTCTCCGACAGACACACTTTATTCATTA
>SCVJ01000009.1 GCA_004322425.1 Chitinophagaceae bacterium | reverse complement strand
AATTCGTTGCCCGTCTTCGTGCTCCAAACATTCATAATCAATCAAAGTAATTTGTTTCTCCAAAATGGTTTGAAGTAACTTTTGATTATAGGATTGTTTCTTTTTAGTATGCGAAAAAAATAAGTAAGTTTTCCCCTTTTCCAATTGCTGAATGGGAACTTCTTTTATGCCTAATAAAATATTACAATCCGTAACACTGCCCACTACTTCTATTCCAGCTTCTTGATATTCTTGATCTGTAAAGCAACGGTTTTCCGAAGACTGAACTACAATTTTTACATCCGATCTGTTTTCGTTCATCCATTTACATTGTGCTGGTATCAAAGCCACTCGGTTATCGGCAGGAATTTTTCCTTCTTTAATAAGTCCAATTTTTATCATAATTGTACATTTGTAAACTGTAACAAATGTAGTTTTAAAAAAATTTCTGATTACAAATGAATTATTTTGAACTTTTCGAAATTCCAATTCAGCTAAGCGTTGATCAAACTGCATTGAGCAAAAAATATTTAGAATTAAGTAAACTATTCCATCCTGATTATTTTATTTCTAAATCAACAACCCAACAATCGGAAGCTTTAGAAAAATCAGCTCAGTTAAATGCGGCTCTCCGAATTTTTAAGACTCGAGAAACAACCATCAAATATGTTTTACAATTAAAGGGGATATTGGAAGAAGAAGAAAAATATGAATTACCTACTTCTTTTTTAATGGAGGTTTTGGAAATAAATGAGCAATTAATGGATGGAGTGGATGAAACCGAACTTCCAAATATTAGGCTAAATATAGAAACGCTACAAAAAAACATTTATGAACCTGTTCAAAAAATTATTGAAAATTATAGCGAAGCTGCTATTACCCAAAAAGAGTTGTTGCAATTAAAAGATTTTTACTTCAAGAAAAAATACTTGCATCGCATTGAACAACAATTAACAGGATTGGTGTAATATTGCACCCCTTTAGCCCGGGTGGCGGAATTGGTAGACGCAGCAGACTCAAAATCTGCCGTTCGCAAGGATGTGCTGGTTCGATTCCAGTCTCGGGCACATAACTAGAGTTTAGGTAATCTTCAGCAAGATTACCTTTTTCTTTTTTCGCTAAAACCCTTATCTCTGAAAAATTGGCATCCACAGAATTAAGCTCATTGACTTTTTTATAGAAGTCCACCGAAATTTGAGCCACACTTTAAATTTTCTCAACAAAACATACCAATAAGTAGTACGTTTTTCAAAAAAATCTTTTAAACCGGCCGAAAACACTCAAGAAGCTGTCTTTTTAAGTACTTCAGTTTTCTACCTTAACTTATGAGAGACGTTGTAAGCAACCCTGACATACTATCTGAATTACGAAAAAAAACCTCTTGTATATGGCACACCTTATTTCATATTTAAAAATTTTATCATGAAAAAAATACTTTTAATTGCTGCCACTTTTATTGTTACAAGCACATTAGTGGCTCAAAAGCAGAACAAGCAAATAGAAATTAATCCTTTTATAAGATTGGATAATTATCCAAAGTTCTCCTATCATTATTATGGAAGAGCCTCAACAGATTTTTTGAAAATGAAAGGCACTAGCTACGGTATCGTTATAACTTATAAGTATAGTTTTAAAAACAATCTTTTTATTAAGACTGGTTTGGGATATTTTAAATACAGTTTTGATAAACTAGATAATACTAATTCTTTATTTGGGAATTCCAAAGCAAGACCAATTGATTTTGTAAGCCCCTTATTTATTCAATACTCAACAGATAAATATCATTATAATAATATTTTGATACGCACTGGTATCGGAAAAGAAGTTGCCTTAAATGAAGGAATCAAGATTATAACATGCTTTGACCTAAATGCATACTATAACTTTTTGCAATATTATCATCTGACTTTTGCCCCGTATAATAGCAACCTCAACTTTAGTAAAAGAAGAAAAATGCTCTTGGGTTTTTCTAATGCCATTTCCTCAAGTATTACAAAACAATTTAATCAGATTCAAATTGGGCCATCAATAATTCTCCCAATATTTGATTCGTGGAAAAAAGATTTGGTTTTTCAAGAAGAGGGATATAATGGAGGAAAAAATAAATGGTTGAATGGGATTGGGGTTGGTGTAATATGCAACATTTCTTTACACAAAAAAATTAAATCATGAAAAAGATATTGCTAATTAATTACGTGGCAACACTGCAATTAATTTTCATTTACCCATAACCAAACAATTCAAAATATAGGTCATCGAAATAAGATAGATTGGTCAGCATCAAAAGAAAAAGTTAATGGACTATTGTTGTTCTGAATACTTGAATTTCCCCAATTATTTAAAAGCCAAAAAATTAAATGTTTTGTTCATAGAAGTTGAATACTTTTATGAAATTATCTATTACAATTTTGAACAAGTATGGAAAAGTATGGACAGATTTTATTAGTTGCAATGCCAGCATTTTTTGTTTTGATATTATTAGAAAAATTGTATAGCTGGTATAAAGAAAAAGATAAAATAAATAGTATGGATACGGTGAGTAGCATCACCTCCGCTTTAACCATGGTAACCAAAAATGTATTAGGATTAAGTATTACTATTTTGAGTTATGGGTGGATTGAAGAAAGAATTGCTATAATTTATATCACATCCACTTGGCTAACTTTTGTCATTGCATTTGTCGTGTTGGATTTTTCACATTATTGGATACACCGCATTGAACATAAAATTAATTTTTTCTGGAACAGTCATATTGTTCATCATAGCAGCGAAGAATTTGATTTAGCCTGCGCCGTGCGACAACCCATTTCCTCCTTCGTGAAAATATTTTCATTTTTTATGATTCCTGCAGCATTATTAGGAATTTCCCCAGCAGTAATTGCAACTATTATACCTATCCATTTTTTTGCACAATTCTGGTATCATACAAGGCATATTAATCGTATGGGATTTTTAGAAAAGATTTTAGTAACGCCATCGCATCACAGAGTCCATCACGCTTTTAATGACGCATACCTTGATAAAAACTTATCTCAAATTTTTATTATTTGGGATAAATTGTTTGGCACTTTTCAGGAAGAACTTCCGAATGTAACTCCTGTGTATGGCATTACCCGCCCCATGAGAACTTGGAATCCCATTAAAATTAATTTTGTGCACATGTGGTTACTTATTAAAGATGCCTGGCGCGCTGAAAAACTAAAAGATAAATTACAGATTTGGTTTAAACCTACCGGTTGGAGGCCTGCTGATGTAGAAAAAAAATACCCTGTCTTTAAAATAGAAGACGTTTATGATTTTGAGAAGTACAAAACCAAAAAATCAACCTTTTTTTCAACTTGGACGTACTTACAGCTAATCCTTCTTATGTTAATTGTAGGTTATCTTTTGGGAAATATTACTAATATTGGTAGTCCAAATATGTTTTTCTACGGTGGCTTTGTTTTTATTTATGTTTATGCATTAACCGAACTAATGGATGGTTCTAAATATGCAATGTTTTGGGAAATATTAAAAGGGACTTTTGGATTCGCCATTATAGTTTATTTAGGAGATTGGTTTGGTTCAGATAGTTTTTATTCACCACTTAGTAAATTACTATTGGCTTATTTTATTAAATCAGTTTGCGTAACAGGATGGTTGATTATTTTAAAACAAAAAAATGTAAGCCTACAAAAAACTGTTGCGTAGTTTTTTTTGGAAAATGAGTGACCCCCATAATACTTTTTATGAAGATTGATTTTAATCCGTACGAAAAAAAGATGAAGCAGTTGTTGGCAATTAGGCAGCAATATTTGGAAAAAATTTTTGAAGGTGGTGGCAAAAAAGCAATTGCTAAACAAAAAGAAAAAAATAAACTTACTCCTCGAGAAAGAATTAATTATTTAATTGACACAGAAAAACCCTTTATTGAAATTGGTGCTTTTGCCGGTTTCGAAATGTATAAAGAAGAAGGAGGCTGCCCTGCTGGTGGAACTGTGGCAGGTGTTGGCTATATCAGCAATCGCCAATGTGTTATTGTTGCAAACGATCAAACAGTAAAAGCCGGAGCTTGGTTTCCTATAACTGGAAAGAAAAATTTACGATTGCAAGAAATTGCAATGGAAAACCACTTGCCTGTTATTTATTTGGTTGACAGTGCCGGGGTATTCCTACCCATGCAAGATGAAATTTTTCCTGACAAAGAACACTTTGGAAGAATTTTTAGAAACAATGCTAAAATGAGTGCTATGGGTATAACACAAATAGCTGCCGTAATGGGGCCTTGTGTAGCAGGTGGTGCATATTTACCTATTATGAGTGATGAGACCTTGATGGTTGAAGGAAATGGTTCTATATTTTTAGCAGGCCCATATTTGGTAAAAGCAGCTATTGGAGAAGAATCCGACATTGAAACACTTGGCGGCGCTAAAACACATACAGAAATTTCTGGCATTGCCGACTATAAGTTTAAAACGGAGCAAGAATGCATGGATCATATTAAAAGAATGGTTTCTATGCTGGGGAAAAAAGAATCCGCAGGTTTTGACAGAATTGCTTCAAAAACTCCTAAAAAAAATCCAGAAGAACTTTACGGCATCTTTACAACTGATGGCAAACCTTACGATGTATTAGAAATAATAGAACGGATTGTAGATGATTCTGACTTTGAAGAATTTAAAAAAGATTTTGGTAAAACCATTGTTTGCGGCTACGGAAGAATTGACGGTTGGGCTGTAGGAATAGTAGCCAATCAACGGAAAATTGTAAAATCAAAGATAGGCGAGATGCAAATGGGTGGTGTAATTTATAATGATAGTGCCGACAAAGCAGCTCGATTTATTTTGAATTGTAATCAGAAAAAAATTCCTCTTATTTTTTTGCAAGATGTTACAGGTTTTATGGTAGGAAGCCGGAGTGAACATTCTGGAATTATTAAGGATGGCGCAAAAATGGTTAACGCCGTAGCTAATTCTGTAGTACCAAAAATTACCATAATCATTGGCAACTCGTATGGTGCTGGCAACTATGCCATGTGTGGTAAAGCTTATGATCCTAGATTTATTTATGCTTGGCCAACAGCAAAAATTGCTGTGATGGGTGGAGATCAAGCAGCCAAAACACTTTTACAAATTCAAGTATCAGCTATGAAAGCGAAAGGGAAGCCACTCACTGAGGAAGAAGAAAAGGAAATGCTTCAAACAATTAAGGATAAATATGAATTACAATCCTCGCCATATTATGCTGCAGCAAGGCTTTGGGTAGATGATATCATTGACCCACTAACTACCCGAACAGTAATTTCTGAAGCCCTTACTGCCGCAAATAATAATCCTGAAATTTCCAAATTGCAACTAGGTGTTTTTCAGGTTTAAACTTCTGTAAAAAATGTTTTTTTGGATTAATAAAAAATAACTACTTTCACTCCATAATCAACACTAACTGAACGTTATGAGAAAAAATACATTCTTACGTTTTCTTCTTGCTTCTCTTTGTACACTTGTATTACTTCAGTCTTGTAAAGATGACAGCTATTTACTAACGCCTCCTCCTGTTCCTGATCAATCTTTTGAAGAAGAGTTTGATACGGCTCAAAGTGCCTACGACAGAGGCTGGAGATGGATTAACAGAAGTGATGTAATTGGTAGACGCAATTGGCAAAATCCTGCTACAATTCCTTTTGCACCCTATTCCGGAGTTACTGGTAACGGATATATTTATGCCGATTATCTTTCTACTGCTTCCGGTGCAGGTGTTATTAGCAACTGGGCTGTTTCGCCTTCGCTAATAATGCAAAACGGTGATAAGATTGTTTTTTACACTCGTTCTCAACTTGACGGAAATACCGATTGGGTAAACCGTATGCAAGTAAGAATGAATAAATACAATACCCTTAATTGTGGTGATGGAGTTGAACCGGGCGATTTCACCATTCCCTTGTTGGACATCAATCCATTTTATTACGAGTTTTTATTAAATGTATTTAACAACCCCGCAAGCCCTCAATATGCTCAGGTACGTCAAGCTTACCCGCATGTTTGGACAAGATATGAAGCAACAGTTCATGGTTTAAATGAACCAACACGTGGCCGTTTCGCCTTTCGCTACTTTGTAGAAGGTGCCGGTAATAATGGTAGAGCAATGGCGATTGCGGTTGATAACGTAGTATATATAGGCAAACATTAAAATTAAATTGAATCATTAAACTGCTTGATTAAAAATAAAAAAGGTAACATGAAAAATAAAACAATATTAGCTTCAAGTTTTGTTCTTTTATTAGCTACTATGTTTCTTTTACAATCTTGTAAAGAAGAAAAATTAGCCGACGCACCACAACAGGCGGCTAGTCTGTCTTATCATACCGAGTTTGATTCGATCGGCAAAGTAATTGCCGATGGATGGAGAGCTGTAAACAAAAGCGTACCCGCCAGTGGCGATTCGTGGCAACAAGGCTCTTATATTGCCGATAATATCAAAGGCGGACCTTTCCAATCCGGAATTCCTGCCCACAGTTACGTTGCCAGCGCAAATGAATATGCACTTTGTCCTTATATTGTTGGAACAGGATTATCATTTATTAATTGCTGGTTATTAACTCCACAACTTTCAATGAAGAATGGAGATAGATTTTCTTTTTGGACTAGAACAAAACCAACAGTTAGTTATCCTGACCGTATGCAAGTTTGGTTAAATACAACCAATGATGGAACTAATGTTGGTCAAAATGAAACCCAAACAGGAGATTTTACGGTAAAACTTTTAGATCTTAATCCAACTTATTCCAGCACTGGATATCCTACTACATGGACAAAATACGAATTTGTAATTTCTGGATTGCCCTATAGCGTTCCTAAAAAATTACGCATTGGGTTTCGTTACTATGTACAGGGAGGCGGTCCCAGCGGAGCCAATTCAGACGAAATTGGAATCGACGATTTTGAATTTATCAGTCAATAATTTTTTAGTAAAATAAAATTCTTTAAATCCGACTTGGAAATTCCCAGTCGGATTTTTTAATTTCGCAATTATGAAAAATATTTTCTTTTGCATTCTATTATCCGCTACTCTATTTGCGTGTTTCGATTCAGACAAAGAATATACGAAACCTGTTGTTTCCAGTAATTCCATTGAAGCCCGTTGGAGCATCATAAACCCTGCAATAGATTCTGTGCAAGATGGAGATTTAATTTTACGCTGTGGTAATGACCACGTAAGTTTTACGCTAAAAGACTTTAGCCATACTGAAAAACTTTACTCTCATAGCGGTATTGCTTTAAAAACCGATAGTGGAATATATGTATATCATAATATGGCGGGAGATTTTAATCCAGATGAAATAATGCGATCCGATCGTATTGATTCATTTCTAACTCCTGCAAAAAATGAAGCATTTGGAATCTATCGTTACGATTTTACAGAACTAGAAAGGCAAAGTTTGAAAGAAATTATTTTTGAGCATTATAAAAATAAGTTGCCATTCGATATGAATTTTGATTTAAGAGAAGACAAGAAAATGTATTGTGCCGAAATGATTGCAAAATCGGTAGAACAGGCAACCAACCAACGAATCAAATTTTCAAAAAGCAAAGTAACTAACGAGTTAAAAAGAAAATACATTAAACTGGCACTGGCCAATAAAGTTATTTATTCTACAAAAGGAGTTGATCAACGAGAATTTATTGCACTCGATAATTTGTATTTGAATCCCAATTGTAAATCAGTTTTTCAACATATATTTTTGAATAACGTTGGTCCAGTAAAATTTCCAGAACCAGAAAAAACAATAAATTGAACAGTCCCGATGTTATAATTTATACGGATGGTTCATCCCTCGGCAATCCAGGCCCAGGTGGATTTGGAACAATATTGCTATCAGGGAAAAAGAAAAAAGAATTAGCACAAGGCTTTCGTTTTACCACTAATAATCGAATGGAACTGATGGCTGTTATTGCCGGATTGGAAGAGTTAAAAAAAGAAAATCTTCACGTAGCAATTTACTCCGATAGCAAATATGTTGTCGACGCAGTGGCAAAAGGCTGGCTCAGCAAATGGATAGCTTCTGATTTTAAGGGAGGTAAAAAAAATAAAGATTTATGGCTGCGGTTTTCCCATCTTTCAAAAAAAAATCAACTGCGGTTCCATTGGGTAAAAGGACATTCAACCAATATGTATAATAATCATTGTGATGAACTTGCTACCTCAGCGGCAGCAGGCAAACACCTTATAATTGATGTTGGTTACGAAGACTTGAAAGGAATTCTTCTTTAGATTAGTTCCAATAATTTCTACTGTAAATACTTATTGCTTAATTCAAGCAGATTGAAAGATTCCTTTGAAAAATCGATGGTGCAACAAAGAATAGCTTCCGAAAAATAGTCCGCTAAAAATAAAAGTGGACAACAGACTCCATTTAAAGAAAGGAAGTGCCACTGTAAAACAAATAACCAATCCGTCAATACTTCGTTGGTAAGGAAGATTGTTGATATCTAATCCTCCGGAAATCCAAACTAGAAAATTGGAAACTATAAAATAAATAACAGAACCAGCCACAGCCCCAATTCCAATATGGCTAAATTTATTCCCCTTTATAAAAAAGCCGATAATAGTAAGTCCGGCAATTAATAAATAATTTTCCCATTGCCCACCATAAAAACCTTTGATCGTAGTTAGCCCTTGCGAATATAATATTTGATATAAGGCATCAGAAATCAACATGGATAAAACCGGAAACAGAAATGCCCACTTTTTATTTTTGATGACAGATCCAGCAAATAACGCCATGGCTATTTGTGGGGCAAATCCCATGGGACGACCATCCCACACACGATACAATGCAGATACAATTATAAGTAAAGCAAAGACAAGCAAAGTGGATTTGTGTTGTTTCATAAAAATCTATTTTTCATTACAAAGATAACAGAAAGCTAAAATGTTTATTCTAAATAATTATTCACTCATTATTGCCTGATGCCCTAAAAATTTCAGTGCTTTCAACAGCAGACACGATTACATTTTGCTTTGAAAAAATAATCGCTGCTTGCCCTTGTTTTAACTCAACCATTTTATCTTCAACTTCAATCTTTACAGATCCTTTCAAAATAAAAACAATTTCAGTACCCATAGAAGTTATTTCTTCTATATCCTCACCTTTCAATTCAAAAAAACTAATTCGAAAATCTTCAACCGGAGATGGATAAATTAATTCTTTTCCTTTATAGTATCCATTCAAAACTTTTGGAATAGTCGGTTCGGATTTTACAATTTTTAATAACTCGTCTGAATCAATATGTTTGGCAGTTAATCCTGCCCGTAAAACATTATCTGAGTTTGCCATAATTTCCGCACACTGTCCACTCAAATAAGCGTGTGGCACTCCTGCTAGTTGAGCAATCCCCTCTCCTTTTCGTAAATAAACTAAGTTGAAAAAATAAATTGAAAAAATTCCACGATCAATTACTCCCTTTTTATTGAAACTCATTGCTGCTTTTGCTGCCCAATAATGTTCTTCATTTTTAGTAAACTTTCCTCTTTCATAATCCGGAACAATTCGAGAAAGCACTGGCGATAATATTTCATTCACTTTGTCTTGATTCAAGTTCATGACAAAACTGTAAAGTTCAGCATAGTTTCCATTGTTAAAAACGGTTAGGAAAATACTGAACTCGGGAGTAGCATTCAACAATTCCACTAAAGCTTCTTTCGATTTAAACCCATGTAGAAGCCAAAAATCACTGATTGCAATTGCCATTTCAGGCTTATGATTTCTATCTTTATAATTTCGATGATTTGCCGTCATTTTAATGCCAGCTTGGTTTTCAAGTTCAAACCCTAATTCAGCTTCATTTTTTGATGGATGAACTTGTATTGATAACATTTCTCGTACGTCCAATATTTTAAATAAATAGGGAATTTTAGAATATTGATCTAAAGCCATCTTAGTATTTCCGTCGAAGCAAATTGACATAGCACTTGGATGTGTACCCAACCAATATTCAGCAAATGGCTGACTATTTGCATTTTTCAATCCCAGCAAGTTTGGGATGAATTCATATCCTCCCCAATCATAATGTTGCACTTTACCTTCAATCTGAAATATCTTGGGATTTATTGGCATTTTATTTTTTTGTAACTTGAAGTAAAGATAAAGCATGACCTTACATAATCAATTGGGAAAAACCGCCGAAGAATTGGCCTCTGCTTACCTTTTAAAAAATAATTTTAAGATACTTCATCGAAATTGGAGATATTCTCATTTTGAAATAGACATCATTGCTACAAAAGATAATTTTTTACATTTTGTTGAAGTAAAGTCCCGATCAAACCCAACAGAAAATCGGCCTGAGGAAGCCGTTACAAAAAAGAAGTTCAAATTTTTAAGCCAAGCAGCTGAAGAATTTTTACACCAAAACCAACAATACCACCAGGTTTGTTTCGATATAATGGCGATTCATTTTATTCAAGGAAAAAGTCCAGAGTATTTATTAATAGAAGATGTATTTCTATAAAAAAATTAATTTGCTTCAAAAAGTACTTTCATTTTTTCAACCATATTAGCGGTAGCTGGACAAAATTCAACATTTTGTTTATGTACATGCAGATATTCCACCATTTTCTTTTTAGGCAGATGAGGGAATCCTGAACAATCCCTCGGTCTAACCTCATAAATATTGCATTTATTTGATTTCAAATCCAAAAACTGACAAGGCATTTTTTTGTTAATCCAATCGCCTGTACCTCTTTCCTTGCGTAACCATTTGGTTTTAAATTCAAGTACAGTCATTTCCAAATGTTTTGCAATTCTCTTCATATCCATTTGTGTAAACGTTGGCGACATTGACTTACAGCAGTTGGCACAAGCTAGACAATCGGTTTCTGCCCAAACTTTTTTCTCCAACTTTGCTACTAATACATCTAATTTTTTTGGAGGTTTTTTTTCAATTCGGGATAGAAAAAGTCGTAAAATTCTTTTTCTTTTTTTAATTTTTTGTTTGAATGAACGAAGCAATATAGATATCATAGAGGGAGGCAAAATTAAAAGAAAAAATCCGTTGCAAACAACTGAATCTTATTTTTGCAAAAACAATTTATAGGATGAACTATTTAATGTCTCTTGCTTTACTCAGCATATTAATTGGTTGCAATAGCAGTGCGGATAATTCTCTAAAACCAATATGCGACACGACTTGCATGCTCGATACGGTCGTTTTTCGTTCTCACCACATAATGGAACCTTATGTAAAAATTATTTCAAAAGATTGCAATGCAACAAGTATTTTCTGGAGCCATACTAACACAACTAACCATCGGAGAATTGAAACAAAAGATTATATTAAAAATTCTATCCGTATTAACACGAAAGCAACCAATGCATTTTTCAAAGACACTAATTACGTTTGGCTAACTTTTAATGATTGCATCTCTAGTCGCGGTTATGCACTCAAACTGCCTTATAACAAAAAAGATGATCTACTCTGTTATAGTAGTGCATTAAATAGCTTTGATCCTAAGTTTAGTGTTGAACCCGGCTTGATTTGTTATTCTAATTATCGCTATTTATATGTTGAAGATGTGGCAACTGGCAAAGCTGCAAAATTTGAATTGAGCATTACACCCTTGGATATTAATTTTAATAAAATTCACGACACTTTTGATTCAGTCCATATTACAAGAAATAGAATTTTTGTACAATTGAAAGATAAAGCACCTTTGGAAACAAGTATTAGTCTGTAACCCTTATGTGGGACTCTTATAAAAAAGGATTTAAACATTATCTGGAGCTCGAGAAATCGCTTTCTGATAATTCCGTTCAAGCATATATTAGAGACATTGAAAAACTAATCTCCTTTTTACAACAAAATAGTATTTTAAAAACCCCATCGGAGCTTGGCTTAGAAGATTTACAACAATTTATAAAATGGATTGCAACAAATGGGATGACTGCCTCATCACAAGCCCGAATTACTTCTGGAATAAAATCTTTTTATAAATACTGCCAATTAGAAAATATATCTACTGTCGATCCTACTATACTTTTAGATTCACCAAAACCCAAGAGAAAATTGCCGGACACATTGAGTTTTGACGAGATTGAAAGTATGATTGCTCATATAGATTTAAGCAAATCAGAAGGAGGACGCAATAAAGCAATACTTGAACTTTTATATAGTTGTGGGCTACGCGTAAGTGAATTAGTAAATTTTCGAATTTCGCAACTCTATCTTGATATTGGCTTTATAAAAGTGAGTGGAAAAGGCAGCAAGGAACGATTAATTCCTATTGGTAGTAGTGCCATAAAATATGTAACAATTTATTTACAACAAATAAGAATTCACATTGAAGCAAAGCCGGGGAATGAAGATTTTGTCTTTTTAAATAAAAGAGGCAGCAAATTATCAAGGGTTATGATTTTCTTAATTATTAAGGACTTGGCACTAAAAGCTGGTATCAGAAAAAACATATCACCACATACTTTTCGGCATTCTTTTGCTACTCATCTTGTAGAGGGAGGTGCTGATTTAAGAGCTGTACAAGAAATGTTGGGACATGAAAGTATTACTACAACTGAAATTTACACTCATCTTGACCGTGATTTTTTAAGAAAAACACTTGAAAACTTTCACCCTTCCTTTAAACAGTAATAATAGCTTTAACAAAACGGACTATTTGTTTCTTAACTTTGAAAAAATCAATAGCTATGAAAAAATATATTTTATTTTTAATTTCAATATTAGGAACTTATTTTTTAGAGGCTCAGCAGTTAAAAACTCCTGCCCCAAGTCCTACAATGATTGTTAAACAAGATTTTGCGTTGTCTTCAATTGAATTGAATTTTTCAAGACCAAGCGTTAAAGGCCGTAAAATTTTTGGCGATTTGGTACCGTTCGGTAAAGTTTGGAGAACGGGAGCCAATAGTGCCACTACAGTAACTTTTGGTGATGAAGTAGTAATAAACAATGTGAAAGTTCCGGCTGGCAAATATGGGTTACTAACTATTCCCGATGCTGAAACATGGACAATAATTATTTCAAAACAAACCACAGTATCCAGTCCCGCAGATTATAAACAAGAGATGGATTTAGTTAGAGTTCAAGTAACGCCTATTAAACTTCCATTTTCAATTGAAACATTCAACATTACGATTGATGACATTTCAAATAATGGCTGTACGATCGGAATATTATGGGATAATATTTATGCTCCTCTAGTTGTTACAACAGATGTTGACACAAAAATTATGGCTCAAATAAAATTACTGATGGAAGGTGATAGCCGCCCCTATTACAATGCTGGCCTCTATTATCTTGATAATGGGAAAGATTTAAATAAGGCATTGGAGTGGATAACTAAAGCTACCGATCTCAATCCAAAAGCATTTTGGATGATGCATCAAAAAGCAAATTGCTTAGCCAAACTCGGAAGAAAGGAAGACGCAATTACGGCAGCTACAAAATCGATGGAATTAGCAAAAGATGCCAAGAATATGGATTATGTTGCTTTAAATGAAAAACTAATTGCTTCGCTGAAATAAATTTTTTTGTTGGCTAATTGCATTGAGCAAAAGTGTCAATAACAAAACACTAATGGCACCAATTGGATTCAACCAAAGAAATCCCAATTGAATAACTCCAAATTTTGTCATTGCAAAAACTGAAAGAACAATCACTTCAGCAAGCAATGCTGCAATAAATACGAAGGTTCCATTGGTTATTTTTTTGAGAAAAAAAGCAACTAAAAATACTCCTAAAATTACACCGTAAAATAAGGAACCCAGAATGTTCACCGCTTCAATCAAGCTATTCCCAATTTGATAAGTAAACATGGCTACAATAATACAGAACACACCCCAAGCCAACGTGTACCACTTTGAAATACTATATTCTTTTTCATTGCTATTTGATTTTTTGGAGAAACGGCGATGAAAATCAATAACTGTACTTGAAGCCAATGCATTCAACGCAGCGGCAATACTTCCCCAAGCGGCTAAAAATATTATAGCAATAAGTAATCCCACCAAACCTACCGGTAAATAATCCATAACAAATCGAAGGAAAATATAATTCGTATCGTTTGTATCAACTCCGGGTAATGATTTAGCGATTGTTTTTTTATACTCTTTTCGTAAAGAATCAGCTGTCTTGTTTGCAAATTGGATACTTGTTTCAACACCAACTGGAGATTGATTTTGTTTCTGTAAAATATTTTTCTCTTTTTGTCCGTTTGAAATAATTGAAATTTGTTTATTATACTCTTGCTCAATATGATTAAGAGTAGCGCCATACTTTGTCTGAGAAGCCATGGTCACCAATGATTGGTTGAAAAAGATCGGAGCTTTATTAAACTGATAAAAAGAAAAAAGTAGTACCCCTAACAAAAGAATAAAAAATTGCATCGGTATTTTCACCAGTCCATTCATTAATAAACCCATACGGCTTTGTGTGAGTGATTTAGCAGTAAGATATCTACCTACTTGACTTTGGTCGGTTCCAAAATATGAAAGCGCAAGAAAAAATCCACCCACAATTCCGCTGAATATATTGTATTGATCACTCCAATTAAATCCATCGTTGGTAAACCCGGTAGTAATTACATTCAATTTTCCGAAATCACCAGCAATGTAAAGTGCATCTGAAAAGCCCATTCCTTCTGGCAACATATTGACTAGAATTGAACCGGCTAAAAACATTCCAGCAAAAATGATGATTAATTGTAATTGCTGTGTGTACGCCACGGCTTTTGCTCCACCACTGATGGTATAAATAATTAGCAACCCGCCCATGACTAAATTGGTCCAATAAATATTCCAGCCCAACAGTGATGAAAGAATAATAGAAGGAGCAAAAATGCTGATGCCCGTTGACAACCCTCTTTGCAAAAGAAATAAAAACGAAGTCAGAGATCTTGTTTTATTATCAAATCTTGTTTCTAAATATTCGTATGCTGTATATATTTTTAATTTACTGAAAATGGGGACAAAAAAAATGCAAAGCACAACCATGGCTATTGGTAATCCAAAATAATATTGCACAAATCGCATTCCATCGGTGTAGGCCTGTCCGGGTGCTGCAAGAAAAGTAATGGCACTGGCTTGTGTACCCATAATGCTCAATAAAACCAAGCCCCAAGGCAAACTTCGATTAGAAAGAAAATAGCCATCCACATCGTGTGTGGATTTACTCTTGTATAATCCAAACAAAATAATTCCGGAAAGGGTTACAATCAATACAATCCAATCGAGTTGGCTCATGAATATTTATTTGTAAAAAAGAATAGGAATAGAATAAATAGTAGCAGGAAAAATACAACACTCCAATACCAATGCTTCCATTTTTTAAAAAAGGGTATTTTATCATTAGAAGTTGATTCCATATTAATAATTAAAAAGCTTTCATTTGATTTAATGCTAGAATGTTTGCAAACAAACGATAAGCACCTGAAACACCCGCTGGTAACTGCCGGAAGAAAACCAATCCTGTATAAACAAAAGTACCCTTGCCGTGTTTAGCTATCACCAAACTGCCTTCATCCGCTTTTTCATTCGTATCATTTAAGGATAAAACCGTTTCATATCGTTTATCAAAACCAGTTGCGTTGTAAATACTTCTTTCTTGCACCCATCCTTTAAAATCATCCAATTCTATTTTATTGGGAAAGTTAAAAACCTGATGATCGGGTTTCAATAAAACAACCTGAGAATTTTCATCGGTAATTCTATTCCTTGAAATTGTAAATCCAAATGGGCCAATATTGGCAGCCACCTTACTAATAAAATTATTGGTATTGTATTGAACAATTAAATTTCCTCCCTCTTCTACATATTGCATCAGTTTATTGTAATGATTCGGTAACCAATCATTGGTATTATATGCCCGTACACCAGTAACAATTGCATCAAACTGTTGTAAATTATTTTTTGAAAGTTCCTTATCTCCTAAAAAAACAACCTCGTACCCCATTTGCTCCAGAGCTTTAGGCACTTTATCACCAGCTCCATAGATATAACCAATTCGCTTCCCCGCAATTTTCAAATTTAATTTTTTGTTGATGACTGTTGCTTTTTCAAAATAATGAATGCTTGGAATATGATCATAGTTTATTCCCTTAATTGTGTTATGAAAGATTGTTGAATCTGTTCCGCCCATTACTTCAAACAAATACTCGTTATTTTTATTAGCGTTTATCTTGTAGGCAATAGTTTGTGTTCTGTTTTTTTCTGGAAATAATAACTGCTGTTGAGGAAACTCAATGCTTGGTTTATCGTTTTCAAACAATATCGTTTCTTTCACCACAGCTGCATTGTTATTCTTTTTTGAAACAAGGTTAAGAACACCCTCAAATTGATTTTGCGCATTCGACATTTTCATTTTTTCATCTGGAGCAATCAAGATGCTTGGTGTAACAATCAATGAATTATACAACTCGCCTTTTACAGGATCCGTAAACTTATATTGTACTGGCTTTGAAAATTTTATAGCCTCTCCTTCAATATTGACTGTAATACTAGCGATAAAAGAAAACGTAACATCCGGCTGACCTATTTGCAATTGATGGCTCACGTTAAAAGAACCTTCTTCCATTTTTTTCTCTAACCAATAGGGTTGAGTAATGGGTTTTGTTTTTGGGATATAAATCGTTTTACTAATATTACTGTTTTTATTTTTTGCTAATAATAATTGCAGAGAGGAATCAAACTCTTCAATTGAAATGCTAGTTACCGTTGCTTGAATGCCTTGACGGTTATTTATTTGAAAATTGAATCGAAGTGAATCAGTTTGAACAGCAAAAGACTCGTTACAATACACATCCATCCAAAGTCCGCTGCACTGTTCTATCAATTTCAATACTTCATTTTCTTTTTGTTGTTTCCAATTTCCGTCTGATAAATTATTAAATTTTTTATACAATTGAACCAATGGTTTAACCGATAACTCGGGATGCAATAAATCAAATGATGTTGTAATGGCATTAATCATTTTAGAAATTGATTCGCCTTCTTTTATTTTGGACCAGTCTGTAACCATGTTATCAAACAAATCAACTGTCGGCGCATTGCCCGAAATTGTTTTGAAGTATTCAAAAGATTCACCCCTTGTTCTAGCTACACCAAATCCCTGACTCTTATGCTGACTTCGACTTTCTGCTGCTATTTCTCCATAGCTTTTTCCAAGAATCGGATTATACCCACCTACATCAATTTTAAATTGATTTTCGGCAATCGTATTTGTACCTCCTGAAAAATTAAAAGTATTCCATAAAAGGCGTTTTGCTTTCCATGGTTTTACATACTTGAGTTGGTCTGAAAATTGATTTGGATCAGCTGCTGCTTGAAATGCTTCTTCGGCTAATATTGCAGATGCGGTGTGATGTCCGTGTCCACCCTCACCGGATGTTGGGAATCTGCAGATTATTACATCAGGTTGAAATTTACGAATGACCCAAACTACATCACTCAAAATTTTTTCTTTCCCCCATTTGGAAAAAGTCTCCGTTGGAGTTTTGGAATAACCAAAATCATACGCTCTTGTAAAAAATTGTTCCGCCCCATCAATTCTTCTTGCAGATAATAATTCTTGTGTACGAATCAGTCCCAATTCCACTCCTTGCTCTTCGCCAATTAAATTTTGCCCCCCATCACCTCTTGTTAATGATAAATATCCTGTTCGATACAATTTTTCTTTTGATAAATAAGTTAGCAATCTTGTATTCTCATCATCTGGATGCGCGGCAATATAAAGGACCGAGCCCAAAACATTTAATTTCTTAATAGCCAAATACATTTCGGAAGATGTCAAACTCACAGGAGCTTGAGCAAATGCTAAAGAGCATATAAAAATACTCGCAACATTAAAAAATATTTTTTTCATACTAAGTTACTGCCCTACAAAAAATACAGAATTACACAACATAAGTTTTCCATTTTCCCAAAAACTACGGAAGATAATATCATCTCCTAAAATTACAATTGCCCCAGCACCCATATCTTGAACACCAAAGACTACTGCATCTTTCAGCTTGCTACTTAATTTGGAACCCACAAAACCAGCAACCTGATTATCTTTTTTTATAACGCCAACATTCCAACCACCTTCCTTTAAAAATTCAAAGGTGTTATCATCCTGCTTCAATGTAAAATAGTAATTGGGATAACCAAAAGCCAGCGGATGGCTATTGTCAAGCTCAACTTTGAAAATAGAACCCGGAATGTTTCCCGCAAGAAAATCTTTCTCTCTATTTTCAAAAATTTGTAAGGCATCATAAGTATCCTTTTTGTCATCAGCTTCGGATGCTTTTTTTATTTTAATTCCCCATTCCAATTTAGCTAACTGGGTTACTGCATTTTCCAATGCAACTAATCTACCCCCTTTATTTATCCATTCTTTTAAAAGATCGGAAGAACCTTTATCATTCAAGAATTTGTAATTGCCGGCAGGCATAATAATTACATTGGTTTCAGAAAAATTTATTCTACCAAAATCGTTTGCATTGACTAAAGTTATCGGATATCCCAAATTTTGATCAAAGAAATGCCAAATTTCACCAGCTGCATTTGCATTGACTCCTTCGCCTGTGAGTAAAATTATTTTAGGTGCTTTTAAGATATGTACTTTTGAACTTCCAAAATCAGCTCCTTTATCTACAAATCCAGTTGAAATATTATTTGCTGTTATATTATTTTCATTACACACTTCATTAACAACAGAAAACAAATTAGTTCCAAATTGTTCATTCCCTTTTTTGATAACGATTAAAGATCCTTTATCATATTGTTGCCCTTTGATTTCAAAGGCTTGTTCGCTAAACCGAACTTTTACAGATTTTAATAATAACTGCGACAAAACTTTTGCACTTTGTATTCCCTGCCAACGAATCACATAACCATAATCATCTGCCAGTTTATTTGAGGCCTTGGTATAGTTTGTTGTTCCATTACTTTGAATTTTTGCTTTAGAAGCAAAAGCATTCACACCGTACACATACGGCAAGGACCAAGCAGTAATATCGTAAGTTGCTGAATCCACAAGTTTGCTTTTTGGCTCAAACAAAACTTTAGTCATGGCAGCTCTAGGTTGTTGAGAAGGGATAATGACATCACCAGTTTTTAATGAAAATGATTCGTCTTTGCCAGTATTATAATTATATCCGCTAAGATTACTCTTTGTGTCATTTGCATTAATTTCAAATTGAATGCCATTTTTTGTTAGCAATGCAATTAGAGAATTGATTCTTTCTCTATCTGCATCATTATACTTTACAACAAACGATTTGAATTCTCCCGAACCATTATTTACAGCATCGTTAAAATATGTTGTGAAATTGTTTATTAACTCGTTTGCGTGTAACGAGGAAACTTCAATCGTACTTAATGAAGTTGTATAGTGATGAATGGCACGATTATACAATGTTAACGTATCACTTTCATCAGTTAAAACTCCTAAGCCACCCGACCCACCTCCTGCTTGTTCATATGTCATTCCAATAGCTCCATTAAAGGTTGGATACGTATCTCCGTAACTGGGATAAAAAAGATCAAAGACTTCTCTAGTAAAATACAACCAACCGTTTTTATCAAAATATCGTGCATGATTTTTTCCTAATGTAACTTGGAAATCTTTTTGCCACGATGTAACTACTTCGTGATAAGGCTGTGCGGCCGGAGCAAAATAATAAGGATTATTAATTCCTTGTTCGTGAAAGTCAACGTGCACTTGCGGCATCCATTGATTATATTTTATAATTCGTTGTTGACTTTCAACTTGCGATTGCCAAGCCCAATCTCGGTTTAAATCAAAATTGTAATGATTAGTTCTGCCTCCGGGCCATGGCTCACGATGCTCTCGTGAATTTAAGGCTGGATTATATTGCTTACCCACTACAGAATTATACCAGTTTACATAACGATCTCTTCCGTCAGGATTTATACAAGGATCAATAATTACAACTGTATTTTTCAACCACTCCTTCGTCTTTGAATTCAAAGGATCAACCAAAGAATATAAAGTAAGCATGGCAGCTTCTGTAGAGGATGTTTCATTGCCATGTACATTATAACTTAACCAAACTATTGCAATTTGTTTGGCGCTTTCCGATTTTGCATTTTCATTTGAAAGATGTGCTAATCGCAAATTATTTATGCGAATTTTTTCCAATTGTTGCATATTATCGCTAGTGCTTACATAGGTTAGCAATAGTGGACGACCTTCATTGGTTTGCCCGTATGATTCTAATAAAACATTTGCTTTAGCGGTTGCAGCCACTGCTTGAAAATAATTTACCACTTTGTAATGTGGCGTATATCTCGTTCCAATTTTATACCCTAAAAATTCTTCGGGTGATGGAACTTGTGCTTGTGCTGAAAGAACAATGATTGCCAATAACCCTGTTAATACGTGTTTGTTCATTTTAATTTTCATTTAAGAGGGCAATTTAAGAAAGAGTAAAGGAATTGCCATACCGACAAAATAAAAAGTCCTCCGTTGGGAGGACTTTTAACTTATAAATTGGACTAAAAATTATTTTCCTTTTTTCAAATGATGCAAATCCATAACCAACGAAACATAACCATATCCACCGTTGAAGCCAAATTGAGTGGCATTTCGGCTGTAAACAAAACGGCTATCACTTGTATTTGCGAAATTTTTGATTCTGTCTGGATAAACATCACCAATATTATTACCGCCAAACGTTACAGTAGCACATTTAGAAACTTTGCAAGAAATGCTAGCATCGGTAATAACTTTTGGATCAAAAAATTCATCCAATAAAATATTGCTCGGATGTCTTGTTCCTATTTTTCCATAACGAGTAGAACGAACATTAACTACCCACTTAGAAATACTATATTTTACATTTAATGAAACTTTATCTCTTGGTTGAGCTTCTTCCAATCTACCTTTCTCTTGCCTATCAAACAAAGTATTTTGTATGGTAAGATTGTTCGGTAAATTAGCCGCAACTTTTGGTGTGCTTTCCAAGGTCGATTTATTAAAGTTACCTGCTAATGTAGTTGCAAGAATACCCTTTCCCATATTTACAGAATAAGCAACAACTACATCAATACCTTTTGTTTTTGTATCGATTGCATTTGAAAAGAAAACCGCAGAAGCTACATCATTTAAACTAGGATCTGCATCCAATATAGCGTCAATTACACTATTAGGAGTTCCATTGCTATTGTAACGAAGGAATGAACCACTTAATACAATTCTATCTTTTATATCAATTACATATCCATCAACTGTTATAGTCATATTCTTAACCGGTTTTGCTGTAAAACCAATACTGTAATTCATTGATTTTTCAGGACTCAATGCCGGAACACCAAAGGCAGCAGCCACCGCACTATTATTTCTAAAAGTACCTTGCTGTACAGGAATCAAAGTACCTCCAGGACCTGCAGCAATAAACACAGTGCTTATTGCACTAAAATATCTTTGTTGCATAGACGGTGCTCTGAAACCATTACTTACCGATCCACGAAGAGCTACTTTTTTTGCAATCTGTAATCGAGCAGCAAGTTTGCCTGCAAAGTTTGAGCCATATTCAGCATAATATTCATAACGACCAGCTGCACTCACAAGAAAACTACTAGTTACATCAGATTCAATATCCAAATAACCACTAACAACATCACTACTTGCATCTACTTCATTAGAAGGTTGAAATCCGGGAAACACTTGTGCCCCACCCACTCTTCCAGAAGTTGGTGCATAATTATAATAAGAAGCTTCCTGACCAGCTGTTATAGTATACTTATCAATTCTGTATTCAGCACCGGCAGCAACGTTGAACGATTTCAATCCCATTTCTTTTCCAAAATCTTTTGATAAATTGAAATTGGAAGTCATTTGACTAAATCCTAGTTTACCGGCATAAAATTCTGTTGGCGCCATTTCTTTTAATGCATATTGAGAAGCATTGTTTGAATTCTTAACATCGAAACGGAAAGAGTTACCACCTGCAGTTTGACTTAAATCCCAATTCCATCCATTTCCTATTTTGCCTTCAATAGCAGCAATAGCGTATTGATCTTTAACCTCTGAATGAATTTCAGGTAAAAATCCTTTTGGATAAAGTTCTGCAATTACTTGTGCTGTCTGTTTTGGATAACGATAAAATCCAGCAGCTTTTCCAACACGGTGATTTCTTCCAGCAGTTAAAGAAAAATTTACATTTTTACCCATTGGCAATCCTAAACTAGCTAGCACACCTCTATTACTAACATCTGAATTTCCAATATGCATATTATTTTTACGATTGAATCCGCCATTTTCGCCAATCAATACTTCATCCAAAGCTGCATTACTTGAAAAAACAGTTCCTGTATAATCACCACTTCTGTTAGTCGCTTCACGCTGACGCATATCTGCAGAAATATTTAAATAACCACCATTTTTTCCCAAACTAATTCCTTTATTCAATCCCCACTGTTTTACCATTCCATCACCTTCAAATTGTTGGCCTAAATGTGTAGATAACGTAATTCCATTTGTACTCTTTTTTGTAACCACATTTATTACTCCAGCAATTGCATCAGAACCATATTGAGAAGATGCTCCATCGCGTAATACTTCTATTCTTTCAATAGACGAAACCGGTATAGAGTTAAGATCGGTGCCAACGGAACCGCGTCCAATAGTTCCATTTACATTTAAAAGTGCTGTACTATATCTACGACGACCATTTACCAAAACCAATACTTGATCAGGTCCCAATCCGCGCAAAGTTGCAGGATCGATATGATCGGTTCCATCGGCAATAGTTTGTCTGCTTGAGTTAAAAGAAGGAGCAACAACATTAATCATTTGTGTTGGCTCTACTTGGCCTGTTATAGCAAGTTCTTTGCTCGAAATAATATCAACCGGAACGGGAGTTTGTGTGCTAGAGCGTACAGTTGTAGATCGAGAACCCACAACAATTACTCTGTTTAATTCGGCAGCATACAGCATATCAAATTGCTGAGAAACAGTTTGATTATCAACCACAGTAACTGTTTGTTTTTGTGTTTGCACACCTACATAACTCACCACAATTGTAACACTACCCGATTGGGATTTAATGGAAAAAAAACCGTTAGCATCGGTTGTGGTTCCTAATTGAGTTCCCTCAATCATTACGGAAGCACCGGCTAATGGATTTCCTGTTGCATCTTTTACAGTACCAGAAATTGTACCTGTAGTTTGTGCCAGAACAGTTAGAGTTACAAAAATGAATGTCAGCAAAAAGCTGAACGCACGTAAAAAATACGCATTACTTGTATTACGCATAATCAGTATTGTTTTGGTTTATCGAAATTATTACAAGGCAATTTAATATAAAATAAATCATTCGTAAAATAAACTTATTTTTTGATGTTGGAACGTGGAGAACTTCTTAATTTGCTCAAGAAAAAAATCCTGTATGCGTAATATTAATAATCTGTTACTAGTTTCAATTTTTACTTTATTCTTTTTAGTTACTGCACAATCTCAAAACAAGGCCTATCCGTACGATATTCAAAAGAAAGTTATTTGTGAAAATGGCGCGGTTGTATCGGCTCATGTTTTAGCAAGTAAAGCCGGTGTTGCTATGTTGAAAAAAGGCGGCAATGCAATTGATGCAGCTATTGCTACACAATTGGCGTTAGCTGTTGTTCATCCCAGTGCCGGCAATTTGGGTGGTGGTGGATTTTTAGTTGCCAGATTACAAAATGGAACAACAACAACTATTGATTATCGTGAAATGGCGCCGGGTAAAGCCCATCGCGATATGTATTTGGATGAAATGGGTAATGCAAAATTTTCGGAAAGTCAAAATGGACATTTGTCTTCCGGTGTTCCCGGCACGGTTGCCGGTTTATTTCAATCGCATCAATATGCTAAACTTCCCTTTGCGCAATTGATACAACCGGCTATTGACTTGGCAGCAAATGGATTTATCATTTCCGAAAGAGAAGCTCGATCGCTCAATGCATTGAAAAATGAATTTCTAAAATACAATACCATTATTCCTGCGTTTGTCAATACAACAAATGACAATCAAGAATGGAAAGGTGGCGATATGCTAATTCAAAAAGATTTAGCAGCCACATTAATTAGAATTCAACATGAAGGTGCAAAAGGATTTTATGAAGGCGAAACCGCATCATTAATTGTTGCAGAAATGAAAAGAGGAAATGGAATTATTAGTTTGGAAGATTTAAAAAATTATAAAGCAATTACCCGACTACCACACATTTTCGATTACAAAGGACATACTATTGTAGGCATGCCCATGCCCAGCAGTGGCGGTTTACTGGTACATCAAATGATGAAGATGATTGAATCGAAACTAAAAGCAACTGATGGATTTCTTTCTCCACAAGCCGTACAATTAATGGTTGAAGTTGAGAGGAGAGCTTTTGCCGACAGAGCAGAATTTATGGGTGATGCTGATTTTTATAAAGTTCCCGTAGCAGCACTTACCAATGAAAAATATTTAAATCAACGAATGAATGATTTTGTTTTTGGAAAAGCAGGATCTAGCGAAATGGTAAAACCAGGTTCTATTCCAATTATCGAAAGTGAAGAAACAACGCACTTGAGTGTAATTGACAAAGAAGGAAATGCAGTTGCGGTTACAACTACTTTAAATAATTCTTTTGGCAGTAGAACCGTTGTGGGTGGAGCGGGATTTTTACTAAATGATGAAATGGATGATTTCAGCATCAAACCCGGCTCGCCCAATATGTACGGCGCTTTGGGCGGTGAAGCCAATGCTATTTTTCCGGGAAAAAGAATGTTGAGCTCCATGACGCCAACTCTTGTTTTAAAAAACAATCAACCTTTTTTAATTGTTGGAACACCCGGCGGCACCACCATTCCTACTTCGGTGTTTCAAACGCTGGTGAATATTATTGACTTTAATATGAGCACCGAAGATGCTGTGTGGCAACCCAAATTTCATCATCAGTGGATGCCCGACAGAATTGATTTGGAAAAAGGTTTTCCGATAACAACCCGAAAAGCGTTGGAAGCAATGGGATATAAACTAATTGACCGCGGCAGCATTGGACGAACAGAAGTTATAAAAGTATTACCCAACGGAAAATTTGAAGCCATTGCCGACAACCGCGGCGAAGATGCCGCCGTGGGTTGGTAATATTTTTACAAGGACTACTTTTTTACTCAATCACTATTTTTTCTATTTGAGTGCCCGCTTTTAATAAATATATTCCTTTAGCTACAGTTTGCACATCTATAAAATGAGTGCCCGCTAAAACTTGTTTTGAAAAAATAAGCTTTCCTTCTAAACTATAAAGTTGAACAGTTTGATCGACCGCAGTGGCAAATTGCAAAACTCCATTGATGACGGGATTACCCAAAACCATAAAAGCAGCAGCATCCATCGTTATCATCCGCTCTTCGCTATAATTAAATTTACCGTCAAAATCGCGCTGCAAGATTCGATAAAAGTTTTTCCCTTTGGCGGCAGTACGGTGCAGATAGGCATAATTTTTAACCGTGTTACTATTACCGGCTGCAGCCACAACGCCGATATTTATAAAACTGCCATTAACGAGGGAATGTTGTACCGTAAAATCGCGACTGTTTTGTTCGCTGGAAGTGGACCAGTTTAGCTGCACATTTTTTCCTTGCTTTTTAGCCGTAAAAGAAAGCCAGTTTACAGGAAGTGCATGCGCTGCATCGGCCAAGGTGATCTCGTTTAACGCCACGCTACTTAAAGTTGTACTTAACACAAAATTGCTGCTGGTATTGTTTTCGCCACTGGCGTATGCACTCCAAGCCGAACCATTATGAATATTCACCCGCAAAGCCGATTCGGCAATACTGTTTAATTCGGCCCCATCGTTGTAATTTATCTGAACAGTACCGCTAAAAACAGGCGTGATGGCACTAAACAAATAAACACGTGCAATATAATTGGCGGTATTTAACGTACTGTTGCTTACGGTTGAGTTTCGGGAAATACTTATATCGCTGAGCGTAAAATCGGCGGAGGGAACCAAAGTGAGATTATCGGTTGAAAAGGTTGTTCCCGATTTGATGACAAAATCGGTACCGGAAGAAACTTTTATAATTTGTGCAACTATCTTATTCGTGGCTACGAATAAAAGCAGGGCAAAAAATATTTTTTTCATGGTTGTTGGTTTTGGTTCATAATTTAAAAAAAATAACCGCTTTTTTATTTTTTATGTTTTTTAAACTTTCTTTTACCAATCATTTTTTTCAATTCATCTATTTGTGCTTGCTGCTCTTGAATGGCTTTGGTTAAAAAAGGAATCAGTTCGGTGGTTTTTATTCCCAAATGATCGGCATCCATATTTTGTACCAACCCACTATTGGGCAGGTTACTGCTTGCTACTGCCTCTTTCATTTCCTGGGCAATAAAACCATAACTTTTTTCTTCATTGTTGGCATGGTTATAAACAAACTCTACCGGCCTTAATTTATTTACAAAATCTACCGCACTGGGTATATCGGCAATGGCATGCTTGTATTTGCTATCCGATGCATTGGTCCAACTGGCGGCAAACATGCGGTAAGCATTATTACTGGAATTACCAATTGTAACTTGGTTACTGACGGATGTAGTACTTGCTTGTGCTTGATATCCTAAAATCAAATTATTGCTTCCTGAAACAAGA
>SCVJ01000084.1 GCA_004322425.1 Chitinophagaceae bacterium | reverse complement strand
TGCTCGACGAGCAGGTCGTCCGGACCGAACGCCCCGGTGGTGAAGCCCTCGGCCAGAGCGGTGACGAGCAGCCGCTCGACCGACTGCACCTCCTCCATCAGCGCCGTCCCGGGCTCGGCCGGGCGACCCCACGCCGCCAGCGCGTCGGGACGGACCGGCGGCGCGTCGAGGCGGTTCGGCACGAGCATCAGCACGCGGTCGCCGCGGTGCCCGCCGAGCGTCCCCTGCGGCGACGCCGCGAGCAGCGCGTCGATACCGGCCGCGACGCCGGCCCCGGCGACGAGCACCGGCACGTAGGACGGGGCGAGCAGCGTCGAGAACCGCAGCGAGACGGCCGCGACCTCTCCGGGAGTCGTCGCGGTGAGCAGCGCCTCGACCAGCTCGCGACGGCGGGCGTCGAGGTCGCGCAGCCGGTCGTGGCTGGCGGCGAGGTAGGCCCGCGCCATCGCGCTGGACGTGCGGTCGACGACGTCGATCCAGCGCGCTCCGAGGTCGGCGAGCAGGGCCTCCTCACCCGGCGGAACCGCGGCGCACAGCGCGGTCCAGGCCTCGCGTCCGGCGACGCGGAACGCGTGCAGCACCGCCTCCAGCGGCATGCCCATGCGCAGCCGCTCGCGGCCGGACTCCTCGAAGACGCGCAGCTCGCGGTCGGTGAGCGGGCGGTCGCTGACCACCCCGTCGAGGAACGTCGTGACCAGGCGGCGTGAGGTCGGCAGGACGACCGTCGCCATCTCGCCCGGGGTCATCGCGGCGTACTCCGGGATCTCCCGGCGGTACGCCTCACCCATCCGCTCGGCGAGCGCGTCGACGTCGGCGAGGACCCGCTCGGCGAGCGCCGCGACCCCGGTCGACGGCACCGCGCGCAGCGACCTCATCGTGACCGGTCCTGCCGCGACGCGAGCGCCGACCCGGTGGCGGCCTGCAGCACCTTGCCGATGCCGAGGTGCTGCGCGAGCGTCGCGTCGTCGAGCTCGTCGACCGGCGCGGAGTGCACGACGACACCGGTCTGCAGCAGGTGCGCGGTGTCGACGAGGGAGAGGCCGAAGGCGATGTTCTGCTCGACCAGCACCATCGTCACGCCGGTCTCGGCGACGGTCTGCAGCACCTCGTTCAGCTCGAGCTGCGCGACCGGTGACAGCCCGGCGCTCGGCTCGTCGACGAGGATCAGCGACGGCTCGTTGATGAGCGCGCGACCGACCGACAGCGACGCCTGCTGGCCGCCGGACATGGTGCCCGCCAGCTGGTTCCGCCGGTCGCGCAGCACCGGGAAGCGGTCGAAGACGCTGTCCAGCGACGCGGCGTAGCGGCTGCGGTCCCGGCGGCCCTCACGTCGACGGAGCGTGTACGCCCCCAGCCGCAGGTTCTCCTCGACCGTGAGGCCGGGGAACACCTGGCGGCCCTGCGGCACGTGACCCATCCCCATCGCCACGCGCTTCTCCGGCGACATCCCGGTGACGTCCTGCCCGTCGAGCAGGATGCGACCGCTGCGGGCCGGGACGATGCCGGCGATCGTCTTCATCGTCACGGACTTGCCGGCGCCGTTCAGCCCGAAGACGCCGGCGATCTCGCCGCGCTGCACCTCGAGGCTCACGCCGTGCAGGACGGTCGTCGCGCCGAAGCCGGCGGTGACGTCC
>SCVJ01000161.1 GCA_004322425.1 Chitinophagaceae bacterium | reverse complement strand
GCTTCGCCGTGGCCGCGCTGCAGTTCCGCAACGACGCCGGGCTCACCCCGGCATCGACGAACCTGTCCTTCGTCCGCGACTACGCCGCGATCGGGCTCGGGACGGTCGGCTTCGTGATCCTGGCGTACCTGATCATCACCGCGACCTCCAACGCCGTGAACCTCACCGACGGCCTGGACGGGCTCGCCGCGGGCTCGTCGATCATGGTCTTCGCGTCGTACGTCGTCATCGGCTTCTGGCAGTTCCGCAACTCGTGCGTGCTCCAGCCCGAGCTGGCCCAGTGCTACACCGCCCGGGACCCGCTCGACATCGCGCTGGTGGCCGCCGCGGCGATGGGGGCGTGCTTCGGCTTCCTGTGGTGGAACGCCTCGCCGGCCAAGATCTTCATGGGCGACACCGGGTCGCTCGCCATCGGCGGCGCGTTCGCCGGCATCGCGATCGTCACGCAGACCGAGCTGCTGCTCATCGTGCTCGGCGGCCTGTTCGTCATCGAGACGCTCTCGGTGATCATCCAGGTCAGCGTCTTCAAGCTCACCCGCAAGCGGGTCTTCAACATGGCGCCCATCCACCACCACTTCGAGCTCGCCGGCTGGGTCGAGAACACCGTCATCGTCCGCTTCTGGATCATCGCGGGACTGGCCGTGGCCTTCGGCCTGGGCGTCTTCTACGCCGAGTACCTCTCCGCCGGCCTCCCGTCTTGAGGGCGTGGGAGGGCCTGCCGGTCCTCGTCGCCGGCGCCGGGGTCAGCGGCGCGGCCGCGGCCCGCGTGCTGCGCGAGCGCGGCGCGACGGTCACCGTCGTGGACGCCAGCGACGAGCGCGCCGAGCCGCTCCGGGCCGCCGCCTTCACCGTCGTCGCGACCGACGAGCCGCCGGCCGGCACGGCCCTCGTCGTCACCAGCCCCGGCTGGCGGCCCGACTCCCCGCTGCTGCTCGCCGCCGCGGCCGCCGGCATCGAGGTGATCGGGGAGGTCGAGCTGGCCTGGCGGTTGCGGGGAGCGGACGCAGCCCCCTGGCTG
>SCVJ01000160.1 GCA_004322425.1 Chitinophagaceae bacterium | reverse complement strand
ACAGCTGGCTGCCGATGTTGCCGTAGCCGACGATGCCCAGCCGTCGGCCGCGCACCTCGTGGCTGCCGACCGCCGACTTGTCCCAGGTGCCCGCGTGCATCGCGGCGTTCTTCTCGGTCAGCCGCCGGGTCAGCGCGATGATCTCCGAGAGCGCCAGCTCGACGACGCTGCGGGTGTTGGAGAACGGCGCGTTGAAGACGGCCACCCCGCGCTCGGCCGCGGCCGCCAGGTCGATCTGGTTGGTGCCGATGCAGAAGGCGCCGATCGCGAGCAGGTCCGGCGCGGCGTCGAGCACGCTGCGGGTGATCGTCGTGTTGGAGCGGATCCCGAGCAGCTGGACGCCGGCGAGCTGCTCGGCGAGCTCGGCCTCGGTGAGCGCCTGCGTCAGCCGCTCCACGTCCCAGCCGGCGTCCTTGAGGGTCCAGGCGGCGTCGGAGTGGATGTTCTCGAGCAGGAGCGCCTTGGAGGGCGGGACGGACACGTCGCTCCAGAGGGGTTCGGCAGTGGGCTCCCAGGCTACCGGCGCCCGGGCGTACGACGAGCGTGCCGCGGGTCACCCTCCCCCGTGACCAGATGGCATGGTCCGTCGGGGCCATCTGGCACGCACGGGTTCAGGGTGTCCTCCCGCGGCCCGATGCCCTGAGCATGACGTCCCGGGTTGCCGCTGCGCCCGCTGCGGTGCCCCACCCTCGCACCCAGCGCTACTCGCGCTGCGCGGTGGCCAGCACGGTCGCCGAGGCCTGCGAGGGCATGGCCGACGACCTGCGCGAGACCTTCGAGCTGCCGAGCATCTACCTGCTCGTCGACGGCCGGTTGCGCTGCCAGGCCGCCCGCGGCTACTTCCAGGTCGTCGACGGCTTCACCCCGTCCGCGGGGATCATCGGCAGGGTGGTCGCCCGCGGCGAGCCCGTGCACGTGGAGGACGCCCAGCAGGACCCGAACTTCATCGCCGCCATCCCGGGTCTGGCCGCGGAGGCCTGCGTACCGGTGCGCGTCTTCGACGAGGTCGTCGGCGCGCTGAGCGTCGAGTCGATGACCCAGCTGCCCGCCGACGTCGTCGAGGTGCTCACCGTCGCCGCGCAGCACCTCGGCGCGGCGATCGAGCGGGTCGGCGGGATGCCGCCCGTGCCGCTCGCCCAGCGGCTGGCCCGCATCGCCGTCGGCCTCACCTCGCTGACCGACGCCGCCGAGATCCGCCGCCGCGCGGTCGACGGCGCGCGGGAGGTCTCCGGCATGAGCAGCGCCTC
>SCVJ01000008.1 GCA_004322425.1 Chitinophagaceae bacterium | reverse complement strand
TACGGCTGTTTCCATCGGCCACACGTTAAATAATTTTTTTGGAAAAAAATCAATTGAATAGTTGGCAATCGAATCTTTAACAGGTTGAAACGGTACTTGTGTAGTAAGCGTTTTTTTCTGTGCTGAATCACTATACAACCATGCAATATCCATTTTCTTTTGCTTTGAAAATCCGATAACGCTACCCAGATAATGCCAAAATAAAAGGGTGTCTTTTCCTTTTCCTGCTTGTGAATTTCCGTTAAATGCAACAGGTTTCTTCGCTTTTATAACTGCACTTAAATTTTGATGAGTTTGAAATGAAAAAAAACTGCAATTAACGGCTACCAGTGGCTGTTTATTTTTTTGATAAAACTGAGAAGGAGTTAATCTTCTTTGAAATGTTGTATCCACATCTACTAAAAGATGTTTATCGTTTAAATTTATTTTTACATAATAAGCAATATTCGGTTTCCCATCCAAAGGAGTAGTTGATTTAAACACTTGAACAGAGCTTGGCAGCGGCTGATAAAGTGAGTCAACATTGCTCCAAATCAACTGTGCTTGTGCACAGTAAAAATTAAGGAATGTAATTACAAGTAGTGAATACTTTTTTTTCATTAGCGAATAATCGTTGTAGATCCTTTTAACTCATAAATTTTACCGGTAAAATCTTCTGCTTTTAACATCCAAACGTATGTGCCGCTAGGTTGTTTAATCCCTTTTATGGTCCCATCCCAGCCATCGGCCATATTATTCGTACTGAAAATACGTTGTCCCCATCGGTTATAAATACTAAAAAAAGAGAGTTGCTTTATCCCCACATATCGTGGTCGTAAAATGTCATTTAAATTGTCATTATTGGGTGTGAATCCGGTAGGAACATAAATGGCTGATCCCTTAAAAACAGTAATGTTAACCGTATCCATCGCCACACAACCCGTTACATTTACTGTTAAAACATAAACAATATCATTTTGTAAAATAGCGGTTGGATTGGCAATAGTCGGATTATTTAAACCGGTAGTCGGTGCCCAAGAATAAAGTCCACCTCCACTTCCTTTTAATTGAAAAGGAGAATTTGCATTAACCAACGTATCGTTTCCGGCAAAAGCAATCGCCCTGTTTATCGGAATAAGTCGCACAGTTGTATCGGAGTTACAACCATTGGAAGCAACAGCCCAAACTTGAATTGTAAAATTTCCGTTGGTAGTATATGAATGATTCAAATTTTGAAGTGTTGAACTTTGATTGTCACCAAAATTCCAATTCCATTGCGTAATGGTAGTAGCGACATCTGTTTGTGTGGCAGAAAAAAATAACTGACTTTGCGTGCAGCCACCGACAGGAATTGTGCTTGAAATAACTGGTTTATTCTTTATAACAAAATTATCGAAAGCAGTGTCGGAAATACAACCCGTATTACTTCCAATGATTAATTGTAATAAATAATTACCGGGAGGTAGAGTTGCTAAATTAGGAATTGGGTTTGTAGAAAAAGGTAGCCCATTAAGAAACCAGTTCCATTGTGTAATGGAACCGGAAGCAATACTGGAATTGTTTACAAAATTGGGCTGCGCACCTTCGCAGCCATCCGCTACTGAAAAAGCTGCCGCTGGTGTTGCTCCAATCGCAATCGGTTGTTGAAGTGTATCACTCGAACAACCATTGGTTGCCATTGCAAAAAGTTGAACGATAAAATTTCCGGAAGTAGTATAAGTATAGGTTGGATTTTGAAGTACAGAAATTCCTCCGTCGCCAAAATTCCAATTCCATTGTTGCACCGTCGTCAAATTATCTGTTTGATTGGCGGAAAAATTTTGTAACTGATTTGAACAACCGGTATTATTTATGTTGAAATTAATAACGGGACGAGATTTTATTAAAAAGGAACGGGTGATTGTATCGGAACTACAACCGTATTGTGATTTTACAAAAAGCTTCAATTGATGAGTTCCCACTGGTAGAATAGGTAAATTAGGTTGTTGAAGATTTGAAAAAGGAGCACCATCTAAAAACCAACTCCATTCGGTAATGTTACCGAAACTACAACTAGACTGTTCAGTAATTCTTGCGGGTTTTCCCGAACAAGTATCAAAAACAGTAAAGTTTGCAATAGGAATTGCCCCGATAGTTACTGTTCGAAAGATAGTATCGCTAACACAACCATCCATTCCGGTAAAAACATGTTTTACAATATAATTTCCCGGAGTTGCGTAAAAATGAGGCGGTGGATTTTGAACTGTGCTAAAGATACCATCTCCAAAATCCCAATAAAAACTTTGAATAGTTGTAAATGAAATAGAGGAATCAGTGAAGAGAACGGGTGATCCCAAACAAGTAACGTTATTCGCAATGCTTGTTGTGAAATTAGGAATCAAGGCCGTGCAAAACTGCTGAAGATTGTTGGCACCGCCAGTGGCACCTGAAAATCCCCAGTACACCCATGGATCATTATTAAATATAGATGTTACCAAATTTACCTGTGCTTCAACACGAAGACTATCGTCAAAATA
>SCVJ01000007.1 GCA_004322425.1 Chitinophagaceae bacterium | reverse complement strand
ATTGATAAAACAATTGCTGCCGGTTACGATCGAAAACTTTCTGCTTTTGAGGTTTTGATGCCTGCATTAATTACATCGTTTGAAAAAAATATTTCTCCGACAGACACACTTTATTCATTACTAATTGAACCCATTGAAATTTTAAAGAAATGGAATTATGAAGCAGGCGAAAATTCTATTGCTACAACGTTAGCGATAGAATGGGCGCAGAAATTAAGTAGTTCCATTCAGCGCGTTTATATCGATGAGGGCTGGGATGATCAGGTAACACTGGTAAAAAAATTTGCAACAACTGCCACACAAGAAGAGTTATTGCTCCCTTTATTGAGAGTTGTAAATGAGTTGAAAAGTAAATTCAAAAAATGGGAAATCCCTTGGGGAACTATCAATCGCTATCAACGCATTTCAAGTAATATCGAACAAAAATTCAATGATGCGGCGCCGAGTTTTCCCGTTGGTTTTGCTTCGGCTTCCTGGGGGATGTTACCCTCTTATAATAGTCGCTATTATTCGGGTACCAACAAACGATACGGTGTAAGCGGCAACAGTTTTGTTTGTGCCGTTGAGTTTGGAAAAAAGATAAAAGCAAAATCGTTACTAGCAGGTGGAAATAGTGGCAATCAATCTTCCAAACATTTTACGGATCAGTTGGAAATGTATACAAAAGGAATATTTAAAGATGTATTGTTTTATAAAGAAGATGTACTGAAAAACGCAGAAAGAACCTATCGTCCCGGTGAGTGAAAACATAGAAAATTGATGCACTCTTTGTTTCAAAAATGCCTGAAAATTAGGCAAATTAAAAAGTACATTTACTAGTTGTTAAAATATTGTATATGTACCAAAACAGAAAATCATTTCTCAAAAAGATGGGTAGCGGTCTGCTACTGGCAGCTTCCACTTCTGGAATTTCTCTATCATCAAAAAAATATTTTGCCCCATTTGATGCAAAAGATTTTGAAGGATCGGGAGACTCAACCGATGAAAAATACTGGCGTCACATTTCTAAAAAATATTACGATGTTTCTGATAGTTTCATTAATCTAGAAAACGGATATTTTGGAGTGCAAGCAAAACCCGTTATGCAGGCTTTTTTGGAAAACACAGCATTGTTAAACAAGGAGCTATCAAAATTTGCTAGACTGGATTATCCTGAATTATTTACTGTAGTAAAAAAACAGGTTGCTGCTTTTTTACAAGTAGCAGATGATGAAATTATTATTACCCGCAATGCAACCGAAGCCATGAACATTGCGATACAGGGCTACCCTTTTAAAGACGCTGATGAAGTAATCCTCAGTCAGCTTGATTATCCCAGTGTAATAGAAACTTTTCAGATGCTAGAAAAAAGAGGACGATTAAAAATAAAAACCATCGAATTACCATTGTTACCTAAAACCGATGATGAAATTGTAGAAATTTATCGCCAAGCCATTAGTTCAAAAACCAAAGTGATCTTATTGACACAGGTATCAAATTTTAACGGCCTGATTATTCCTGTCAAAAAAATTGCAACAATGGCAAAAGCAAAAGGGATTGATACCATTACAGATGCTGCTCATGCGTTGGGGCATATTCCCTTTAGTTTACCAGAATTGCAAACTGATTTTGTAGGTATGAATTTGCACAAATGGATTGGCAATCCTATTGGAGTAGGAGTATTGTATGTAAAAAAAGAAAGGCAATCGCTGCTGCAGCCTTTATTTGGCGATGTGTTGATTAACGAAAACAACATCGCAAAACTATCCCACTTTGGCACTACCAACTTTGCAATAAACATGACCATTCCTGCAAGTTTTGCTTTTCATAAACTTATGGATGTTGAAAAAATATCAAAACGGCTACACTATTTAAAAAGCATTTGGGTTAATGAATTTCAAAATCATTCAACCGTAGAAGTGATTACACCAGTGGAACCAGATTTATCTTGTGCCATTGCTTCCTTTCGAATTAAAAACAAAAACACTGCAGATATTGCATCCTATCTTTTCAAGCAGCACCGTGTTTTTACAGTTAATCGGGTTTTTGATGTGAATAGATGCATTCGCGTAACCCCTGCAGTTTATAATTCTTCAGATGATATTAAAAAACTGGTAATGGGAATAAAAGATTTTGCATAAACTAATAACAACCTTTAATTTTCAAAAAATGAAGTGGCAGTTTTATATACTCTTGCTTATAATTGTTACGCCCATCTTTATATTGCAAAGTTTTACACAAAAGCAAGAAAAACAACCGTGGAGTGAAAAACAATTAATGCACCCGTCTGAACTTGCAAAAATTATTACTTCAGAAAATAAAACACTCATTTACATTTTTAATATCGGACCAGCAGGACGAATTAAAAACTCCATTAATATTGGCGCCGGCAAAGACAAAAACAATATTAAAAAATTAAAAAATGAAGTAAGCGCATTACCAAAAGATGCCAATATAGTAATCTATTGCGGCTGTTGCCCCTTCAAAGATTGTCCGAATATTCGCCCTGCATTTACTTTATTGAACGAGCAAAAATTTAAAAATCCTAAACTACTTAATCTTACAAAAAACTTAAAAGCAGACTGGATTGATAAAGGATTCCCGATGAATGATAAAAAGAAACTTTAAGTCAAACAAATAATAATTTCAAATGGCTGAAAAAAAATCAAAGTTGGTTGAAATAAAAACAAAACCAACCGCTGCAAGTGTGGAGGACTTTATTACTAAGGTTACTGATGAACAAATGCGTAAAGACAGTTTTGTGCTGTTGGAAATGATGAAAAAAGCAACTGGCGAAAAGCCCATATTATGGAGCAGCTCTGTAATTGGTTTTGGTAATAAAAGATACAAAAGTCCCACAACTGGAAGAGAAGTTGATTGGCTTCGCATAGGTTTCTCTCCACGCAAAGCGAATCTATCGTTGTACCTTATGATGGATATTAATAAGGAAGCTGCAACTCTTAAAAAACTTGGCAAACATAAAACGGGTGTTGGTTGTCTCTACATAAATAAGTTGGAAGAAATTGATCTGAAAGTTTTGCAGGGAATGATAGAAGCATCGTTTAATCGAAAATAACTTACTATGAAAAATAAAAAGGAGTTATCATCAAAACAAAAGGAAGAATTACTCATAGTATTGAAAACCCGTTTTGAGAAAAATAAGAGTCGCCATAAAGATCTTGAATGGGCTAAAGTGCAAACAAAGCTGGAAGCTTATGATGAAAAACTATGGTCCCTAAATGAAATGGAAAAAACTGGCGGTGAACCCGATGTTGTTGGTTATGATAAAAAAAACAGCGAATATATTTTTTATGATTGTTCAGCTGAAAGTCCTCAAGGCCGAAGAAGCATTTGTTACGACCGTGAAGGGCTAGACTCGAGGAAAGAATTTAAACCAAAAAATACCGCTATTGATATGGCAGCTGATATGAAAATTGAGATTTTATCGGAAGAAGAATATCGGCAGTTGCAACAATTTGGGAAGTTTGATACGAAAACATCGAGCTGGATAAAAACAACTCCGGATATTAGAAAACTCGGCGGTGCTCTCTTTGCCGATTTCCGATTTGGTACGGTGTTCGTTTATCACAACGGGGCACAATCTTACTATGCTGGCAGGGCGTTCCGAGGCTCGCTAAGGGTTTAAATAGCGAACCTACTGCAAACGTTTAGTTTGAGAATAGATTAATTGAGAAAGCCCCGAAACATTTACAAAACAGGTTTATGCTTCTCAAACTGCATCTGATAAAGTTTATGATAAAAACCTTGTTCTTGCAGTAATTCTTGATGAGTCCCCATTTCTTTAATCTCTCCCTTATCCAACACGATTATTTTATTGGCTTTTTGAATAGTGGAAAGTCGGTGCGCAATAACAATCGAAGTTCTTCCTTTTATCAATGTATCAATAGCGCGTTGAATTAATAGCTCGCTTTCCGAATCCACCGAAGAAGTAGCTTCATCTAAAATAAGAATAGAAGGATTGTATAATACCGCACGAACAAAAGACAGCAGTTGCCGTTGCCCAAAAGAAAGTAAGCTGCCCCGTTCCATGACATTAAAATCGTAGCCGCCGGGTAATTTCATAATAAATGTGTGCAAGCCAATAAGCTTTGCGGCTTCAATTATTTTTTCATCTGAAATTGATGAATTTCTTAGCGTACTATTTTCTTTGATGGAACTTGAAAATAGAAATACATCTTGCAACACCACGCCAATATTTTTTCGAAGTGCATACACATCATACGATTCAATAGTTACACCGTCCAACTTTATACATCCTTGCTGAATAGCATATAACCGATTCAACAAACTAATGATGGTAGATTTTCCACTGCCCGTGTGTCCAACTATAGCAACGGTTTCTCCAGGATTTACGGTGAAACTAATATTCTTCAACACCGGAACTTCTTTCAAATAACCAAACCAAACATTTTCAAATTCAATTTTTCCTTTTACTTTTTCCGGTGCAAAAGTTCCGTTGTTTTGAATGACATCGGTATTGTCCAGTAATTTAAAAACACGTTCGCCTGCTATCATCCCCATTTGCAGCACATTGAATTTATCGGCAATAACTCGCAACGGACGAAAAATAAGATTCAGACAAAGAATAAATGCCACCAATGTTCCTTGCTGATTTTGTTGCAACTGCAAGGCTTCTTTCGACGTCCACCAAACAATAAATCCGATGGCCGTGGCTAATACAATTTCTACGATAGGAAAAAAAATGGAGTATGCAAAAATTGCGTGCACGTTTGCTTTGCGATGTTCTTTATTGATGAGTTTGAATTTTTCCATTTCTTTTTCTTCAGCTGCAAAAGCTTGCACCACCTGCATTCCGGAAAGATGTTCTTGTATAAAAGCGTTTAAATGGGCGACAGCATTCCGCACTCGATGAAAAGATTTGTTGACACTTTCTTTAAAATAATAAGTTACAATCAACAATAATGGAAATGGAATAAGTGCTACTAAACTTAGTTGCCAATCTTGCCAAAACATATAACCCAACACACAAATAATAGAAAGAAGATCGGCTAGAATAGGAATTACTCCATCGGAAAAAACATCGTTAATTCTTTCAATATCATCAACGGTTCGTGTTGACAGTGTGCCAATCGGCGTTTTGTCGAACTGCGCCAAATTAAGTCCTAAAACTTTTTCATACACTTTTACCCGAAGATCTTTGACAACGTTTTGTCCCAACCAAGCTGTAAGAAAGGAAAAATAAAAACGCAGTAATGTTTCCAATACAAGAAATCCAATTTGAATAAGTGTAATAAAAATTAAAAGCTCTGCCATTTTTCCAGCAATGTATTTGTCTACTGTAATTTGAATCAGCAGTGGACGGATTGGAGTAAATACGGCTAAAACAATTGCCAAAAAAACAGATAAATAAAATTTGTTTTTATATGGAGAGGCATAGTGTAAAACGCGGCGAAGAAGCGCTAGATCAAATTTTTTATTTGTATTTTTTTTTGTCACTCAATAGTTGAATTAAAAACAAAAATAGAAAGGACATCATTTTTCAGAGTCAATTGCAAATGCTTTGATTAAGATGGCACCTAAATTTTTATGGGGTGGAATGTAATCTTCAAATCCTTCTACTTTTACTTTTTGCTGAAACTCTTTCCAGAAACTTATCCATTGAACATCTTCCCCTATTCGTAATTTTTCTAACAGCAATTCAAAGAAAGGTCGATTAATAGCCGTTTTCCCAATTTGCTTTGAAGCTATGATATGTGCATCAGGAGCCGTTTTTAGAATATCGTGAATTAAATGATAGCCACCGCAACTACCCATAAAAACAATTTTTGTACTGGGTTGTAATTGAGCAATTGTATACGGTGCATAATAACTATGGCCCCGATGAATAACCACCGTGGGATGTAATTTATTGGCAACAAAAAATGAGTCTAAAGATTCTTGCGCCATTTCATCTTCGCCAGTTTCTTCGGACAATGGACGATTCGCATAAATGAAAATAGGTTTCCCTTTTATAGAATTAATACAAATCCAATTTTTTTCATTGGTGATTTTCCATTTATCGGGCTGAAACATTTTTTGAAACCCTTGAAAAATATTTTGTCCGTCTTTATCGCCATAAAAAAATACTTGCATCACAATTTGTCCACTGTCGTTTACAAGACTTTTAAATGGCACGTTATACACCGGTGGAATACCCAACTCAACTGCAAGATCAACTTGTCTTGATGTATCGGCTGATAGTAATAATTTTTGTAAAAGATTATAGAGTACAATTCCTTTTTTATTATTCTGTTTTACGTTTCGATTGTAATTCAAATTAATATGCTCCAGCATTTTCTTCGCCAGCAGAGGATTTGATTCCATAATACTAGCGTATGAATCGGCAACATCAACGGCATCTTCCAGTCCCGCTGATTTTTCCAGGTTACCCACAAAGGCACGCATTAAACTATTGGCATCATTCGTATTTGAAAATGAACTCAGGAAATTATTCAGTGTATTGTACCCTGCCACCATTTTTAGAAATTTCCGATACCGATCAAAATTTACTAATTGTAGCAACGAGTCGCCACGTTGATTTACTTTTTGCATCATCAACGGATAAACTCCATTTACAAAACTGGAAGTATAAATAATTCCATCAGTTAAAACCGCTAAGTAGTAAAGCTCCTGTGCATTTAAGGGTTGAATAACTTTGAAACGCAATTCGTTTTCTTCATTATGTAATCCATTGATGGTAGTAATATAAACATCTCGAGCTTTTAGTTCCATCATTTTTAGCAAATCATTAAACCCTTTTGCTGTATCCTTTTCGATTAATCTTCCGGCATATTCAATATGCGTTTTTACGAGCAATTGAAAATAACTCAGTGAATCACTTCGTGCAGAATCAATGGTAGCAATTGTTAAAGAACCATTTACCACTTTATCCAAAAAAGGAAAATATAGCTGACCATTCCCACTACTCATAGCCATTTTGGAAACTGCTTTTATCAGCGGATCATCAATTTTTCGAATGATGGCTCCTAATTTATTATTGGCGGCAGCATAATCGTATAACTGTTTGGGTGAATTATTGGCGGCAATTTTAATAAGACTGTCTGCAAACGGAACATCGGGAAATTGATTGAGTGTAAATAAAATTTGTTGTGGAAACAGATGACAATATTTTTTTACCAGTAAATTTTTACTCGCTTTAAAACCAACATTGGTATCAAAAGCAGTACAATTAACCAAGGGTTTTGCAACCTCATATGAAAGTTGCTCTATTTCTGCTTCGATACTTATTCCTGCATGATCCATTTCCATACATTTTGTATAAGCCACAACCATTACGGGAAATTGGGCGATATCAAAACGGTTGAGTTTCCAATTGGCGTTTAAATCTTTTAACAATCTTTCAATACCACGGATATATCGAACTTTTGTCTGAATGCCCATTGTCGAATCTTTTTCAATCCGATATTGTAGCTCATCCACTTGCTGAATAATGGCTCGTGTAACCAGAAAATTTATTTCCTGATTATGTGATACGTTCATTAAATCGTCTTCTTTACCATCCGATTGCAAAGCATTTAGTTGCTCCTTATTTACAAAATCATGAAATAGTGCCGTTCTAGAATCAGGAAGAAGCTCTTTTCCAGAACCAGGTTGCGCCCAGCCGGAAAGGCTAGAACAGAAAAACCAAAATGATAAAATTTTTAATTTTGAAATCATAACTCCTTTGAACAAACATACAACTTCTGGGCTTTTATTTTTTGTTATCTGTTTACAACAACGCGATTAACAATGCAGTATTAACTTAGTATTAAGGATTGATTTGTTTGGTTTAAACCGATTGTTAAAAAAATAATTTCAAGTAGGTTTGCACCATTAATTATTAAGCAATGGAAATCACACCTCGAAAAGTGTTAATTGCCGATGACGAACCTGATATTCTTGAAATTTTAAAATACAATCTTGTCAACCACGGTTATCAGGTTTTTACAGCAAAAGACGGAAGTGAAGCGATTGATAAAGCCAAACTTTTTCAACCCGATTTGATTGTGTTGGATATTATGATGCCAAAAAAATCGGGTGTTGAAGTGTGCGAAATTTTACGTCAACAAGCTGCTTTTAAAAATACCCTGATACTTTTTTTAACAGCATTGAGTGATGAAGAAACGCAAATAAAAGGACTGGAAACAGGAGCTGATGATTATGTAAGTAAACCTGTTAGTCCTAAAGTTTTTTTAAGCAAAGTCAATTCATTATTTCGCCGACATGATAAAGCACAAGGAAAAATTATCACAATAAATGAATTAACCATTGATCCTGAAAAATTTATTGTACAATACAAAGGGAAAGATTTTTTTTTGGCAAAAAAGGAATTTGAATTACTTCATTTCTTGGCAGCCAAACCAGGACGGGTTTTTTTGCGAAATGAAATCCTCCATCAAATTTGGGGTTCGGATGTAATTGTTGGTAGCCGTACCATTGATGTTCATATTCGAAAAATTCGTCAAAAATTAAATATCGACTGTATTTCTACTATAAAAGGAGTGGGCTATAAATTTACGTTGTAGTCATTTCAAATGAGAATTGATGATTTTGCATTTCAGTTCTTAGATTTGTCATCATGTACTCTCCAAAAAACTTATCGCCACGTCAACTTTCGTTTTTAACAGCACTCGGTATTACACTTCCTGCTACGCTTCTTTTATACATTTTGAATGGTAACACTAAACAAGCTTTACTGTTTTTTATCCTTTTACTGAGTTTGAGTTTTGGAATTATTTTCTTTACTATGAATCGTTTTATTTATCGCAAAATAAAACTCATTTATAAATTCATTTATCAAACCAAAGCAACCAAAAGAGAGGAAACTTATTTCAAATACATTTTACAAAAGAAAAGTATTGATGAAGTAAATGATGATGTTACCGCTTGGGCAGAAGAAAATAAGAAGGAAATAGAATTGCTTCGCAAAAACGAACAGTTCCGAAAAGAATTTTTACAGAACTTATCGCACGAATTCAAAACGCCTGTTTTTGCCATTCAAGGATACGTGGAAAGCCTTCTCGATGGTGGAATGCATGTACCTGAAACAAATAAACGTTTTTTACAAAATACTTTTAAAAACGTAGAACGGCTATCTCATTTAATAAAAGACTTGGATGAAATTTCAAAACTGGAACGAGGTGAATTGATTTTAGCTAAATCTAACTTTTGTATCCAGGACATCGTAAAAGAAGTATTTGAAAGCTTAGCTGTAAAAGCTGAGCTACGCCCTGTTTTTTTCAGTATTAAAAATGGTTGCGAGCTTCCGCTCACTGTTTTTGCTGACAAAGAAAAAATCAGACAAATACTCAGCAACCTAGTTGATAATTCTATTAAATTCGGGAAACCCAATGGAAATACAATTGCTAGTATGTACGCAATGGATGACGATCGTGTGTTGATAGAAATAACTGATAACGGTATTGGAATTTCTGAAAATCATATTCCTAGACTATTTGAACGATTTTACCGAACAGAGGAAGGACGAAGCATTGATATTACAGGAAGCGGATTAGGCTTGGCTATATGCAAACATATAATTGAAGCACATGGGCAAACAATTCATGTACGCAGTACGCCCGATGTTGGAACTACAATTGGTTTTACATTAGAAATTAAATCATAAAAAAGGTTAGCACTTGGGCTACCCTTTTGACATCTTTACTTTTTGGTTACTAAAATTTGAATTGCAATCGACAAGTTAGAATATTGTCTTTCAAATCGTTGGTATATCCTGCCAATTTTGTCTTCTCATTTTTAACAAAATCGTAGTAAAAAATCAATTTTGTTTGTGAATTAATATGGTGTACAAATCCAATTCCAAGAGTGCTATATTTAATATCTGTAGCAGTAAAATTGGCTCCCGAATTTCCAATATTGGATTGATCTACTTTCACATTCGGATCGTACCAATCATACTTTACTAAAAATTGATTGTTTTTATTGACGATGTTTTGAAGTAAATAAAAGAAGGCTCCATTGAAATTGCGGATATAAGTAGGCACTGGAATCCCATTTGAATTGGGAATAACACCAGGGCTTACTGAAGAAGATGAAGTTCCCGATTGTGTACCCATCCAATATTCAGCACGCAATTCAGTTTCACCCCAACCATGCGAAAATTTTGTTTGTACATCTACTCCATAATAATGGCGAGGAGCAGCTTTCCCAAAATTAGTAGCAACAGAATCTACAATAAAAGATTTGCTCCCGTTTGTTGTGGTTTGTGTAGTATAAATAAATTTCGTGCCGTTTCTAAAATTGCCTCTCAACAATGAAGCACCACCACTTACCGTCATCTTGTTCCATTTAAAAGGCCTCACTGTAAGTCTGCTAATAAAATCTTTGTAGCTGTCAAAATCGGTTGTGCCAGCCAATCCTTGCCCATTAAAAAAACCAGCGTCTACTTTTGCTTGTTTTAATAATTGTTTTTTAGTTTGTGGTTCATACGAAATCATCATTCCTAAATCTCGTTCGGAAGGCATTAAAATTTGCGACATTCGTCCCCGTTCAGGAGTTTCGCGAGTTGAAGACGAAAGGTTTAATTCGTATCCGAAAGGACGAGCAAAGAGTCCAATAGTAGTGGAAAAATTATTTTTCTTTGTTTCAAATAGACGAATAAAAATATCTCGAGTTATTACGCCACGTTCTGATGCATCTAATTGAAAGGCAAATATGGCATTAGGAGTTTTTCCTTTTGATGGTAAAACATATTCAATACGTAATCGAGCTCTGCGAAGCATGAAACGGTTGCTGCTGTATTGAGAAAAATTTCCACCTGAGTAAGAAGAAGTACCCATTGACTGAGCCACTTGGAATTGAGGCTGGATATATCCGACAATACGAATATTTTCTAACCTTTTTATAGTAGGACGAACTGTATCCCTAATAAAAAAAGAGGAGTCAATATCCATCAAAAATTTTTGCGCAGATACATTATCACAAAAAAATAGAAGCAAACCAAAAAAAATAGATCGTAACAAAAGATTTACCATTAGAATATATTGTTTTTACAATTAGTTAATAACGGTTGCAAAACTACATGCATATATATAATTGCACCATTTCTTCTTGGTTAGGAAATTGTTACCCGTATATTAAATAATTATTAAGTATTGAGTTTCGCCATTTTATATTGACTTGGTGAAATAACTTTGCCGCACTAAAAATAAATCTATGTCGTTTAATTCTATTCTAAAAGTCTTTTTACCTAAAGACCGAGTTTTCTATGACTTGTTTGAACAAGTTGTTGGGAATGTTACTATTATGAGTGATAAACTGAAAGAATTGGTAGCCGAACCCGATTTCGATAAAAGAGCTGCTTTTATTAGCATACTGGAAGATCTTGAACATGAAAATGATAAATTAACTCATACAATTTTTACGGAGTTGGGTAGAAATTTTATTACTCCTTTTGATAGGGAAGATATTCACGCACTGGCTACAGCCTTGGATGATATTGCCGACTATATTTATGCTTCTGCAAAAAAGATAAACTTTTATAAAGTGAATCCAAACGAAACTGGTTTTCAAAAACTAGCAGAAGTAATTCAACAGAGTGCAAACGAAGTTAAATCGGCTGTAACTGAATTGCGAAATATGAAAAACATGAAAAAAATTACTGAATCATTGATAAAAATAAACAGCTTAGAAAATCAAGCTGACGATATTTTTGATATGAGCATTGAAAGACTTTTTGAAACCGAACCCGATGCCAAAGAAGTAATTAAAAAAAGAGAAATTTATCAAATTCTTGAATTGGCTACTGATAAATGCGAAGACGCTTCCAATGTAATAGAGTCTATTATTATTAAATACGCCTAACCAAGGCTAGCTAACTACATTATATGATTACTTTTTTAATAGCCATTATTGCTCTGGCACTTATATTCGACTTTATCAATGGGTTTCACGATGCGGCGAACTCCATTGCTACGGTTGTTTCTACAAAAGTGCTGACACCATTACAGGCAGTAATTTGGGCCGCTATTTTCAACGTAGCTGCGTATTGGATTTTTCAAGATCACGCGGTAGCCAACACAATCAGCAAAACCGTCAATAAAGAATTTATTACACTTCCCGTTATTTTTTCGGGATTAATAGCTGCCATTTTTTGGAATTTACTCACTTGGTGGTACGGAATTCCTTCTTCCTCTTCGCATACTTTGATTGGTGGATTTGCCGGCGCCGCTATATCACACGCCTTAACCATTAAGGGATTGGACTTTTCCTGGGGCAAAATAGTAGAAAGTGATACTATTATTAAAACGGTAATGTTTATTTTCTTAGCTCCATTACTCGGTATGATAGTTTCCATTTTTATCACCATTATTACTGTCATGAGAAATATATGGCTTCGAATTGTTGTCTTTACTTTGTTTACCGTTGCCATTTTTTTCCTTTTTGATCGATTTGAGGAAAATAAAATGAATCAAAATGCGATCAAATTTTTAAAAATAGATAAGTACACTTCGGATTTGAATGCCGCAACTGCCAAGTTAAATCCGAATGATAGTGCTACTATATTGGCTGTTGCTACGGCTCAAAAAAAATTAGCTAAAGCCACGGCAATTCATACTAATTTGAAACCACTAATTGCCGATTACGATAATTTAGGTGCTGATTCCATCTCAAAAACTGCGTATCAAAATGGTTGGTTAACCGAAATTGAAATTAGTAAACTAAAAGATGAGGTAAGAAATGCCAATGACTATTTAATTCTTGAATCGGCCTCGCTTTCAGATAAAAATAAAAAAGAAGAATTTGCAAAGGCAAAAGAATTTACAGAAAAATACAAAGCGCCTGTAACCCTTTATTTGACAAAAAAAATAACTGCAGACAGCACATTAGTATTAATGTCTGCTATCTATCCATTAAAGGAAGCTAATATCACTAAAATAAAAAATATTCTATCCAAGTTTAGCATTGAAAAGTCATTCACAAAAGATATTTTAAAAGCTGATAACAAAGGAATTACTTGGGGTATCGCGGGTATGACAATCATCTTCTGTCTTGCATTTTTATACTCCGAAAAAATTAAAACCCCAACGGCTTATCGCGTCAGCAATATGTTTAAGAAATTGCAATTATTAAGTTCTGCGGCATTTAGTATTGGACACGGAGGTAACGATGCTCAAAAAGTAATGGGAATTATTGGTGCTGCGCTAATTGCCAGTGGAGCTATTCAAGATTTTGGGCAATTACCTGCTTGGGTGCCTATTGCTTGTTATGCCGCCATTGGTTTCGGTACACTAAGTGGTGGTTGGAAAATTGTAAAAACAATGGGAACAAAAATTACAAAAGTTACTCCGTTGGAAGGCGTTGCTGCTGAAACTGCCGGCGCTTTTACATTATTTTTTACCGGACAAATGGGAATTCCTGTTTCTACTACACATACAATTGCTGGTAGTATTATGGGAGTGGGTGCAACTAAACGCCTATCAGCAGTTCGCTGGGGCGTTACCATCAATTTGATTTGGGCTTGGATCCTTACCATTCCTATAAGTGCCTTGATGGCAGCAGGTATTTATAAATTGGTAATGCTGTTTATGTAATATTTAATTCATGTGCTTAGAAAAAATCCTGACATTTGTCAGGATTTTTTATTTATGAGCAAAATTTTAGTAACAGGAGGTTGTGGTTATATTGGTACACACACACTCGTTGACCTTATTGAAAATGGTTACGAAGTAATTTCTATTGATAATTTTTCTCGATCGAATCCAAGCATGCTTGCTGGTGTAGAAAAAATTATTGGAAAAAAAATAAAAAATTACGCGGTAGATCTTTGCAATTTTGATGATAGTCATGCTGTGTTTCAAGAAAACACAGACATAAAAGGAGTTATTCATTTTGCAGCTTATAAAGCCGTAAACGAATCAGTAGAAAATCCACTCCTGTATTTTGAAAACAATCTTTTTTCGTTAATTAATTTACTTAAATGTGTAGATGAATTTGCCATTCCTTATTTTGTTTTTTCTTCTTCATGCACCGTTTATGGTAATCCCGATTCATTTCCTGTAACTGAAAAATCACCTCAAAAGCCTTCTACGTCTCCGTATGGAACTACTAAACAAATGGGGGAGCAATTGATTGCCGAGTTGGCACAAACGTCTTTGTGTAAATTTATTTTATTGCGTTATTTCAATCCGGTAGGCGCACATCCTTCAGCCCTTATTGGCGAATTACCCATAGGAAGACCACAGAATTTATTCCCTGCTATCACGCAAACAGCTATTGGGAAATTATCAAAAATGACAGTTCATGGAAACGATTATCCAACTCGTGATGGTAGTTGTATTCGAGATTATATTCACGTTTGCGATATTGCCCATGCCCACACCCTTTCAATTAATTATTTAGAAAAAGAGAAAAACAAGTCTAATTGTGAAGTGTTTAATTTAGGAACCGGCAATGGAGTTACAGTTTTGGAAGCCATACAAACATTTGAAAAAATAAATGGCATTAAATTGGAATATGAAATTGGCCCCAAAAGACCGGGTGATGTTATCGCCATTTTTGCTAGTAACGATTTGGCGAAAGCTCAATTGGGTTGGAACTTGAATTATAGTTTGACCGATATGGTTTCCTCTGCGTGGAAATGGGAACAAAAGTTGCAATCGGATAAAGACATTTTTTCGGGAAACTCCAATAATTAAAATTAAGTTGAATAGCTACTTCGTACTTCAACAAGCAAACTAATCCCTTAATTTTGCGCCAATATTTTTATTATGCTACAAGCAATTCAGTCAACAGGAAATAAAGATACTCGCAGTGGTTTTGGAGAGGGAATAGTTGAAGCCGCACGGAAGAACTCAAATATTGTAGCTCTGACTGCCGATCTTGCCGGCTCCCTAAAACTGAATCAATTTATTAAAGAATTTCCAGATCGCTTTTTTCAATGTGGAATTGCCGAAGCCAATATGATGAGTATTGCCGCCGGAATGACCATTGGTGGAAAGATCCCTTTTACCACCACTTTTGCTAATTTTTCTACCGGTCGAGTTTATGATCAAATACGCCAAAGCATTGCTTATAGTGGAAAGAATGTGAAAATTTGTGCTTCTCACGCTGGTGTTACACTTGGCGAAGATGGCGCTACACATCAGATTTTAGAAGATATTGGATTAATGAAAATGCTTCCGGGAATGACCGTTGTTGTTCCTTGCGATTTTAATCAAACCAAAGCAGCCACAATTGAAATTGCAGATTTTGTAGGTCCGGTTTATCTACGCTTTGGAAGACCGAGTTGGCCCATTTTTACAAACCCTAACGAGAAATTTGAAATTGGGAAAGCACAAGTATTTTCAGAAGGAACGGATGTTTCTATTTTTGCTTGTGGCCATCTAGTTTGGAATGCAATTCAAGCTGGTATCATATTACAAGAAAAAGGATGTAGTGTAGAAGTAATTAATATCCATACAATAAAGCCATTGGATGAAGCTGCCATTATCAATTCAATTCGAAAAACTCGTTGTGCGGTAACAGCCGAAGAACATAATATTATTGGTGGACTAGGCGATGCAATTGCACAATGCGCTGCCAAAAATTTTCCCATTCCAATTGAATACGTTGGAACAAAAGACACTTTTGGAGAAAGTGGAACGCCAATGCAACTCCTCAAAAAATATGGATTAGATATTCCTGATATTGTTGCTGCTGCTGAAAAAGTGATGGCAAAAAAATAATCCACTATTTTTATACCTATTCTCCTTTACATTTTTTGAAGCAACAAACTCCAAAAAACTGAATATGGCTTTGACGAGTACAAGTGACGCAGAATTACTTTTTCAATTTCGAAATCCGATTACGAAAGAAAAAGCGTTTACTGCCATGCTTAAAAAATATCAGGAAAAACTTTATTGGCATATTCGCAGAATGGTAGTGGATCATGAAGATGCCAATGATGTACTTCAAAATGTTTCTATTCGAGTTTGGAATGGCCTTGAAAATTTTAAAGAAAATAGTCAATTGTACACTTGGCTTTACAGAGTGGCAACAAACGAATGTCTTACTTTTATTGAACAGCAAAAGAAAAGAACTTCGGTTTCGATTGATGAAGGCACAACTGGAATTGAGAACAAATTAAAAGCCGACAAACACTTTGACGCCTCAAAATTGGAGTGGAAACTTCAGCTGGCTATTCAGCAACTTCCTGAAAAACAGAAGATTGTATTTCAACTTCGCTATTTTGATGAAATGCCCTATGCCGATATGAGCCAAATTTTGGAAACGAGCGAAGGAGCTTTAAAGGCAAGCTATCATCACGCAGTAAAAAAAATTGAAGAATTTATGCTCCACAATTAAACCTTATTTTTGGGTCGTTGTCTTAAAAATGCCCCCTCTTGGGGCTTGTACAGTTAAATGAAGAAAAAAGACGAAATAGTAATGGAGTTACAGGAACAGGGCAGTTTTTTGGCAAAAACTATTCTGGATACGCCTTTTCAAATACCTCAGGGATATTTTGTCGGCTTGGAAGAAAAATTAATGACAGTAGTACGCACAAGTGCTGACTATCAAACTGCAAGCGAGGAGTTGAATTCTATTGCCCCACTATTAAAGACGCTGAAGAAAGAAAATGTCTTCGAAGTGCCTGACCAATATTTTGAAACAATTACTTTTAATCAAAATAAACCTACTGCTAAAGTTATTTCCATAGCTTCCAAAAAGTGGTTTCGTTTCGCAGCAGCAGCATCCGTGTTTGGTTTAATAGTACTAACCGGATTACAGTTCTTCAATAAAAATTATTCTAATCCATCAACAGCTCCGCATAGTTGGATAGAACAAAAAATGAAAAAAGTAAGCACTGAAGAAATTAATAGTTTTATTAATCTTGCCGGAGAAACCGAAACAAATTTTTTAAAAGATAACACGAAATCGACAGATAAAACTATGGAAATGTTGATGAGAGATGTTTCTAACAATGAAATTCAACAGTTTTTTGATGAAGCAAATTTTATTGAAGAAACAATATTGAATTAAGAAAACATAAAATGAAGAAGATATTTTTGATACTAGGGTTTGGAATCTTTACTGTTACATCATTACTGGCACAAGAAACTAATGATAATTCGGAAAAGATTAGAGACCGAATGAAAGAGTTTATTCAAAAAAGAATGCGCCTCTCTGCTAACGAAGCAGATCAGTTTACGCCTGTTTTTTATAGATATTATAATGAATGGCGCTCTGCTTTGAAAGAAAATAGAGCCGATCCACTTTTTCGTCAACAAAAAATTATTGAACTACGTCTTCGCTACAGATCCAATTTTAAAGAAATAATGGGTGAGCCAAGAAGCAACGAGGTTTTTCGCCAACAAGATTTATTCATTCGTGAATTGGATGCTTTAAGAAAAGATAGGATACAACATAGAAACGACCAGGTTCGTAAACGCTTTAGATAAGTTTCGGATTCAAAATCAAATCATTGTTTAGATTAAAAATTCCAAACTGGATTTTTAATATCGTGATAGAACATAAAAGTCCATTTTTCTTGCAACCCTTTTTCCCACCATTCCTTTCGCAACTCCATTGCTTTTCTACCGCCATAATCATACTTTGCAATAAATCGATGTTTCATTTGTTGTAACTGTGGCGCATCATCGCCACCAAAAAATGCTATTTGTCCTTCCTCCCGAATCCAGAATACTTGGTGATAAATAGAATGAGCTCCAGTTATTTTATACTCAATATAATTTTCAATGGCACCGTTCTCATCTTTCAGCAGGCAAAGCTTTGAAGATGATTTTAATTTATTAAGTTCATCCAAATTATAAGAAGCTGAGTTTGTACTAAAAGCATTCTCAAATTCTTTTTCATGAACAAAATAAGTTGCATTAGGAAAATTAAGTTCAGCAATTGATTGTTTTTTTAATATACCGCCAGCATGATCTTTATGCAAATGTGAAAGTAGAACTTTGGTTACTTCCGATGAGTTAATACCAACATTCATCAGGTTTTGATGAATTTGCGGTCTTCCGTTTTTTGCAATGCCAAGTCCAGTATCGATAATTATTATATCATTTTTTGTTATTACGACGAAGGGTTGAATCTCTACCAGTAAACTCCCCTTTGGACGATCCACCAATAAATGTTTGTGCTCATCAAAAGGAATAAATTCTTTGGAACTATCTATGGTAAAGCACCCTTCTGAAAGTGGAATAATTTTCATAGCTATCAAAAATACAACTCCTAATTTTTAGAAAATATTGTTGCTGTTTTTATCTCATCCCCATTTGCCGATCAGCATCTAATCGTGCTAAAATAAAAAGTAAAATAGAATTCGTGAGCAACGAAGTTCCTCCGTAACTAAGAAATGGAAGTGGGATACCAATAACTGGCGCAAGCCCTACCGTCATGGTTATATTAATAATTATATGAAAAAAGAAAACAGCAGCAACGCCATAGGCATAACTTCTACTGAACGTGCTTCTTTGCCGCTCTGCCAACAAAATGATTCGGAAAAGAAGAAGAACATATAAACCAATTAATACAAAGCTGCCCATAAAACCAAAGCCTTCCCCAATTGCGCAAAAAATAAAATCGGTTCGTTGCTCCGGAACAAAATCGTATCGAGTTTGCGTTCCTTTTAATAACCCCTTACCGAAAAAACCACCACTACCAATTGCAATTTTGGATTGCTTCACATTGTAGTGTACATCCTTGTTTTTAGCGACTATGCCTCCGTCTAAACTATATTCAACAGGTACATCTTTGCCAATTGTGCTGAAGATTCTCTCTACTTGATGCGGCTTTAGTACTTGCTTAAAAAAGAAAGGAACCGCAAATCGTTGAATACTGACACATAAAAGCCAAATAAATAAAACAGAAAAGAGTACTGCTTTTTTCTTTTTTACTTGACGTCTTAAAAAATATATTGTTACAAGAGCTAGGGAAGTGAGAAAAAAGAAAAGTGTGCTTTTTTCAATCAATAAAGTAGCCACAACCATTACTGCTACAGAAAAACCAACAATTAATATCATAGATGACAACCCTTCGCGATACATCACAATAAAAAATGAAAAATATACTAACGCCAATCCGGTTTCACTTTGCATGACGCTAATAATTGCTGGCAGTAAAACAATACTTGCCGCAACTAATTGCGTTTTAGTTCTACCCAAATCTCTTTGTGGTTGAGAAAGATATTTTGCCAACGCTAAACAAACACAGATTTTACAAAACTCTGCCGGTTGAAATTGAAAGCCACCAATTCGTATTATAGATTCAGTACCTCTTACATTCGAGCCAAACGGAAAAACCAAAAGCAACATTATTATTCCCAGTAAATACCAAATAGTAGCTGTAGCTGTAAAAAATTTACTGTCGGTTAATAAAATAAAAACACCAATGATAAAAGAAAGACCGAAAAAATAAAACTGTTTACTGTAATCGGTTTTAAATCCAACCAAAGCTTGAATAACTGAATCCCCGTCCTTGTACGTTACAGCAAATATGGCAAGTATGCCAATCGAACACAGCAGAAGCCACAACCAAAGCAATAGCCAATCAATGCCTTTTGTTATTTCCTGTTTTCTATAACTCATTAATCTCTACTTTTTTCAAATTAGAAATGTTTTTTTGGCAACAATGCAGCTGTAGAACTAGTTTGCACTTTGCGTTCTTTTTTATTTTTAGAACCCTTATCACTTATTTTATTAGTACGTTTATATTTTTTAATATAACTACTGTCTTTTGTTAGTTTGAACCAATCAAAAGCCCGAACAGAATCTGTTTTGGTTTGCAGGCGCTTTAAATAAGAAGGTAATAGATTTTTACTGCTGATATAATCCAACCATTTTGTTTGACTTTCTGTACTTAACGAATCATTCAGATATTTTTCCATTATCATCTTAGCAATGGGAGCAGCCCATGTATTTCCAAAGCCACTATTTTCAACCACAATGGCAATTGCAATTTTTGGATTTTCTCTTGGAGCAAAACAAACAAAAAAAGAATGATCGGCAAGTTGTATCACCTTTCCATCAATTACTTTTTTATTCTCTGCAGTTCCTGTTTTACCACAAACAGTAATGCCAGGAATTCTTGCATTGCCTGCAGTTCCTCTTTCAACAACATCCTGCATGCCGCCAATAACAATTTCGTACAATGAATCTGAAATTTTCGCAGAAATCTCATGCTTAGTTCTATAACGATTCAATACGGTATCGGCAGCAGTTTCACCATCAATTTTTGAAACAAAGTGAGGTGTAATATAAAATCCTTTATTAGCAATAATGCACATAGCATTTGCCAATTGTAATGGAGTAGCTAGCATTTTATCTTGCCCAATACCCAATGTAAGATTTGTGCAGGAGTTCCATCTACTTCTATAATCTTTATTATAAACAACCGTGTCTGGAATATTTCCTTTGTCTTCGCTGGGCAAGTCAATGCCTAATTTAACACCCAACCCAAAACTATTCATATAATTCTGCCAAACGGTATATCCTTCTTTTACATTTTTATATTTTGGATTATCAACCGTCATTCGATATAAATGAGTAAAATATGAATTGCAAGAATTGGCAATAGCCATTCGTAAGTTGGCAGCATGTCCAATATTATGATGCGAACAAGCCGGCTTGCCAATGCCACAAGAAAAATATCTCCCATTACAATTGTATCCGAATTTTTCAGTTATGATTCCTTCATCCAGTGCAGTAATGGCGCCCAATATTTTTATAGTTGAACCAGGTGGATACTGTCCTTTAATTGCTCTGTTCAACATGGGTGCGGAAACATCCAATTGCAATTTTGCAAAATTTTTACTTTTATCTGGTCCGGTTAAATCATTGGGATTAAAATTGGGGCCTGATGCCATGGCAATAATGCCGCCAGTTTTTGGTTCAATTGCAACGATAGCTCCCACTTTATTCGAGAGTAATTTTTCCGCTAATTGTTGAACTTCTATATCAATATAAGTACGTAAACTTCTACCGGCAATTGCCACAGTATCCAATGTTCCTTTTTGATAAGCACCCACTAATCTATTTTTATTATCTCTTATCAAATATTGTACACCTCTTTGTCCCATCAAAATATTTTCATAGGAAGCTTCTATTCCATTTTTCCCAACATAATCTCCCATTCGGTAAAAATTTCCTGTTCGTCTAATTTGCGCCGTATCCGCTTCTCCAATATAGCCGAGAATGTGCGCAGCCGCATTAAAAGGATAGGTTCGAATGGGTCGTTGAACCAAAACAAATCCAGGAAATTTCCAGCTATTTTCTTCAAACCGTGCCTGTAAATAAGTGGGTAATAAATCTTCAAAAACAGAAGGACGAACTTTTGAATTTTTAAAAATGGCATCGTTTATTCGATTTTTAAATTCTGCCGTATCCATTTCCATGATGTTGCAAAATTCAAGCGTATCAATATTCTTCACTTCGGCAGGAGTTACCATCAAGTCATACATGATAGAATTGTTTAAAATGGCTTTACCATTTCTATCGTAAATAATTCCCCGTTCGGGATAAATAATTTTAGGATAAACCGAAAGATCGTGTGCTAATTTTTCGTACTTATTAGAAACAACTTGCATATAAAAAAGTTGCACCAATACAATAAAAAAGGAAATAAGAAAAACTAACTTAATAATATAGCTCCTTGATTGATTAAACGCAGACATAGTTGCTTGAAGATGAAGGGATAATTTTTGAGTTTCAAAGCTACAAGGTAAAAATTCTATTTGGCTATTTTTTTAACGTCCACTGGATCTTAGTTTTCCTTTTCGGGGAAAAAGCACCTCGCTGGTTATTGCTAGTAGGGTGCTAATCAAAGTAGCGCTAATTGTTTTTAAAATAAAATCAAAAAAACCGCCCCACTGAAGCCATTCCAAGAAAGAAATGTAGCCATGAAATAAAAATGAAAGTAGCATCACATAAGTTATATAAGGAACCCATCCCATTGCAACAGCTGAAGGTTCACGAAAATTAAACTCAGCTTTATCGTGCGGAATTAAAACACTTATCAAAAAAGGACGAACGTATGCGATAACTAAACAAACTGCCGTATTTAGCCCTGGCGTTACTAAAAAATAATCTATAGATAGCCCCAATAAAAAACCCAGAAAAAGCAAGCCCAATCTAGAAACAGAAAAAGGTAACCATAATAAGAATAAATAATAAATAATAGGTGATATGAATTGGTGCAACGGTGGGACATTGTTGAGTACATAAATTTGTAGCCCAAGAAAAAGCACCATCCGAATACTATTTAAGAATAGGTTGTTCAATTTTTTCGTTTATTTATTTCATCAATTTTTTTATGTGTGGCTTTATTTAATTCAACTTGCTCGCTTCTTTGTAAATTTTCAATCACAAAAACCTGTTGCAAATTTTGAAAATTTGTACTGGTCCTTATTTTTAAACTATAAAAATTTGTACTCTTTTCATTGATGATTTCTGCCACAGTCCCTATTAATAAACCCGGTGGAAAATTATACGAATACAGTCCGGTTACCACTGAATCACCAAGCGTAACATTATCACTTTTTGGAATATCTTTTACGGTAAGAAAAAAAGGATGCTTCCCATCCCATTCAACCCTACCATTGTTTCTACTCTTTTTCAACATTGCATTTACCCTGCTTTGTACGTGCAACAAACTCATCACCTGGCTAAAATTATCACTCACATTTACAACCACGCCTACAACTGTTCCATCTGAATTAATGACCGACATATTATCTGCAATACCCTGAAGTGAACCTCGGTTTAATTGAATATAATTTTTTTCTTCATTTACAGAATTATTAACCACCTGTGCTGCTCTGCTAATATAGCGGCGCACCTTACCGGTTGTATCATATTTAATTGTATCAACAACAATGGTAGCGTCTGAGTCGGGAATTATAAAATTAGAATACAATAGATTTCGCAACGAGTCATTCATTTGATGAACCCTAATATTTTCATTTCTTAAATGAAAAAAATCTTCTGCTTTATTATATTTTGAATTGAAAAAACCAGTTATCTCAGTTGCTTTTCCTAAAAAAATTGCACGTTGATAGTTATTGTATCTAAACAACATAACTAATGCAATTACTTGTAATACAAGAAAAATAAAAAATGTGGAATACCGACGAAGAAACAAAAATATATTACGCATGAAATGAAAGAGAATTCAATGTCCAAGATACGAGGTAGAAATAATATTTGAACTTTTTTAAAAAAATTATTCGGTCTTTCAAATTACTTAGCGCATAACAAACGGAAATCTGTCATAATTTTTTAATGCAATGCCCGTACCTCTTACAACACTTTTAAGTGGGTCGTCGGCAATATGCACTGGTAATTTTATTTTTTGACTTAATCGTTTGTCCAGACCACGAAGTAAAGCGCCACCTCCAGTAATATACAAACCACGACGATAAATATCGGCTGCTAACTCGGGCGGAGTTTGCTCCAATGCTTTTAAAATAGCTTCTTCAATTTTGAAAACACTTTTGTCCAGCGCTTCCGCTATTTCCTGATAGCTAACAAAAATTTGCTTAGGAATACCTGTTACCAAATCGCGTCCATATACGGGAATATCTTCGGGTGGATTATCTAAGTCTTTAAGTGCTGACCCAACTTGAATTTTTATTTGCTCGGCCGTTCTTTCACCAATCAATAAACTATGATAGCGGCGTAGTGCTTCCATAATATCGGCGGTAAATTCATCGCCTGCAATTCGAATACTTTGATCGCAAACAATTCCTGCCAATGCAATTACAGAAATACCTGTAGTTCCACCACCAATATCAATAATCATATTTCCAACTGGTTCTTCTACATCAATTCCAATTCCAAGTGCAGCAGCCATTGGTTCATGAATTAAATATACTTCTCGAGCACCGGCTTGTTCGGCACTATCGCGTACTGCTCTTTTTTCTACTTCTGTAATGGAAGAAGGAATACAAATCATCATTCTCCAACTGGGAGGAAACAAAGGTCTTTTGGGATATACCAATTTTATTAATTCGCGAATCATTAATTCGGCAGCATTAAAATCGGCAATTACTCCATCCCGCAACGGACGAACTGTACGAATACTTTCATGCGTTTTTTCATGCATCATCAATGCTCTTTTACCAATTGCCAAAACCTCTTTTGGATTGTTTCGATTAAGCGCAATGATTGATGGTTCATTAACCACTATTTCATCATTATGAATAATGAGGGTATTCGCTGTACCTAAGTCGATAGCTATTTCTTGTGTAAACCAGTTAAAAAGTCCCATGTGATGGATTGTAATTAATGGAAGCAAAGTTGGCGGAAATTATTTGAATTACAAGATGGAAATCTGTACAATACAATATTTTTTTACGATTCATTCCTCATCACCATCTCAATTTTATTATCTTCAATGTATGCGTATTGTCAACCGAACAGTTTTGATACTTTCCGCAGTAAGCTTATTTGCAGATATTGCCAGCGAAATGTTGTACCCCGTGGTGCCGGTTTATTTAAAAGAAATTGGATTTTCTGTTTTGTTGATTGGAATTTTGGAAGGAGTTGCTGAATTTACAGCAGGCATCAGTAAGGGATACTTTGGAAAACGAAGTGATGAAACCGGTAGGCGCTTGCCATTTATTAAATCAGGATATTTGTTAAGTGCCATCAGTAAACCTATGATGGCTTTCTTTGTTTACCCCATTTGGATATTTTTTGCAAGAACGACAGATCGGTTGGGAAAAGGTTTACGAACTGCTGCTCGCGATGCGCTACTTTCCAACCAAGCAACCTTCGAAACCAAAGCAACGGTTTTTGGATTTCATCGAAGCATGGATACTTTGGGTGCTACTATTGGACCTCTATTGGCTTTACTGTTTCTTTATTTTTTTCCCAAACAGCACACCACACTTTTTCTCTTGGCTTTTATTCCCGGTATTATTTCCGTTTTGTTACTTTTTTTGTTAAAAGAAAACAAGCAGCCGATATCCAATTTATCAAAAGGAAATTTTTTTTCATTTTTCAAATATTGGAAAACTGCCACTACCGAATATAAAAAATTAGTTGTTGGACTTTTGTTGTTTGCCTTATTCAATAGCTCCGATGTATTCCTTTTATTAATTACAAAAGAAATAACTGGTAGCGATACGATTACAATTGCTGCCTACATTTTTTATAATTTAATTTTTGCTGCATCTGCCTATCCGTTAGGTTCTTTAGCAGATAAATTTGGATTAAAAAAAGTTTTCATTTTTGGACTTTTGTTGTTTGTAATTGTTTACAGTGGTTTTGCAATGCGTCCGTCAACCAATGCTATTTTCTTTTTATTTTTTGTTTATGGAATATATGCTGCCGCCACAGAAGGCATTGCCAAAGCTTGGATTACGAATATTGCACACCGTGAAAATACTGCTACGGCAGTAGGATTTTATACTTCCTGTCAAAGCATTTCGGCATTATTGGCTAGTACTGTTGCTGGATTGATTTGGTTTTTGTCGGGTAGTAGTTCAACATTTTTAATGGCTGCTATAGCAACAGCTTTTGTTGTCCTTTATTTTTTGTTTTTTGAAAAGTGGAAATTTTACTCGAAATGATTTTTACAATTTTTAGCTTACCACTCTTTATTGATATTTCGTAGCTAAGTCATAAAGAATTTTTTTATCCGCATCTAAGATGACTCTTGTTGTGTCTTGCGGTATAAAATGAATTTTGAATGACTGAATGGCGTTGGAAAGATTCGTTGTATTATACCCTATTATTCGAAGTGCTTGAATGGCGTTAAAATCGGTTGGCACTTCCACACGTGTTGTATCATACCAATATCCAAACCCTTTGGTGGCAAGCAACTCCCATGAAAAATGTCGACTGGGATCAACTTTCCTTCCTGGAGCCACATCTGCGTGTCCAACAAAATTGGCAGTAGGAATGTTGTATGCTTTTTTCAATCGATCCAATAATTGCACCAAACTATTCATCTGTTGTTCCGCAAATGGTTCACCTCCATTATTGTCAATTTCAATACCGATACTACTCGAATTCAAATCTGTTGCATTGCCCCATTTGCTAACTCCCGCATGATGCGCTCGTAACAAATCGTTGAGCATGTGATACACAGATCCATCTCGACAAATAACATAATGTGAGCTTACTGCCGTACGTGGCAATGTGAATGTTTTTAAAGTTTGCTCGCAACTATTTTGTGCTGTGTGATGAATAACAACAAAATTGGGGCGACGCATAGAAAGATTTGTCGTGCCCACAAATTGTTTGCTATAAATCAATCCTGCTGAGTCTTGTAACGGAAACCGATGCAATTGTTTACCATAATTTTTTACTTGTTTTTTATAGCTTTTATTGGTGTCTGAATAAGGTTTGGGAGCACAAGCATACAATCCTATTACAATTATTGATAGCGCCAAAAAATATTTCATACTGTGTTTTCTTTTTTATTTTATCAATTTGATTACATGCTTCTCCGATATTGGCCACCTACTTCGTACAAAGCGTGAGTAATTTGACCAAGCGAACAATACTTGACTGACTCCATCAATTCCTCAAAAATATTTTCATTGTTGATAGCAACTTGTTTCAATTTTGCAATTTTTTCAGCAGCTATATTTTCATTGCGTTTCCAAAATTTTTGCAAATTATTAATTTGCTGTTCTTTTTCTTCGTTAGTGCTTCGAATCACTTCGCTGGGAACAACAGTGGGACTACCTTTTTTATTAAAAAATGTATTAACGCCAATTAGTGGTAATTCGCCAGTATGCTTTTGTTGCTCATAAAATAAACTTTCTTCCTGAATCTTATTTCGCTGATACATTCTTTCCATGGCACCTAAAACACCGCCCCTTTCTGTGATTCGGTCAAACTCAGTAAGCACGGCCTCTTCCACCAAATCAGTTAGTTCTTCTGTTGCAAAACTTCCTTGAATAAAATTTTCTGTTTTGGCGGTTCCCAATTCTCTGTTGATGATTAATTGAATAGCCATTGCCCTTCTTACACTTTCTTCAGTAGGTGTTGTTATGGCTTCATCATAGGCATTCGTGTGTAAGGAATTACAGTTGTCGTAAATAGCATACAATGCTTGTAAGGTTGTTCGTATGTCATTGAAATCAATTTCTTGAGCATGCAAACTTCTTCCTGATGTTTGAATATGATATTTCAACATTTGGCTTCGCTTGTTTGCTTTATACTTGTACTTCATTGCTTTGGCCCAAATTCTTCTTGCTACTCTTCCAATAACGGTGTATTCCGGATCCATTCCATTGCTGAAAAAGAAAGAAAGGTTGGGGGCAAAATCATCAATGAGCATACCACGACTCAAATAATATTCAACGTACGTAAATCCATTTGATAAAGTAAAGGCTAGCTGTGAGATAGGATTGGCGCCGGCTTCAGCAATATGATAACCACTGATACTGACGCTATAAAAATTTTTTACTTTATTATGAATGAAATATTCTTGTACATCGCCCATTAACTTTAAGGCAAATTCTGTAGAAAAAATACAAGTATTTTGAGCTTGATCTTCTTTTAGAATATCAGATTGTACTGTTCCCCGAACTTGCTGTAACGCATCTTTCTTGCATATTGCGTAATCGGATTCTGATAAAATTTCTTCTCCACTTAGTCCCAATAATTGCAATCCCAATCCATTGTTCCCTTCCGGTAATTTTTGGTGTGCTGATGAATTACTGTATACTGGAGAATTTTGTTTTTTGAATTTTGAATTTTTAATTTTTTCAACCGTTGAATCTATTCCTAACTCTTTAATCTTTTTTTCGCATTGTTGATCAATAGCGGCATTCATAAAAAATGCAAGAAGAATAGGAGCTGGTCCATTAATTGTCATCGACACACTTGTCTTGGAATCGCACAAATCGAAACCGCTGTATAATTTTTTAGCATCATCAACTGTTGCAATACTTACACCACTATTGCCAACCTTTCCATAAATATCTGGTCGATAAGCGGGATCTTCACCATACAAAGTTACACTGTCAAACGCTGTAGACAGGCGCTTTGCAGGCTGATCAAAGCTTACATAATGAAATCTTTTATTGGTTCTTTCCGGTGTACCTTCTCCGGCAAACATCCTTGTTGGATCCTCTCCTTCTCGTTTCAATGGAAACACACCTGCCGTAAATGGAAAATGCCCCGGTACGTTCTCTTGTGCTTGCCATCTTAAAAGATCGCCCCAGTCTGAATATTTTGGTAGTACAATTTTTGGAATGCGAAGTCCGGATAAACTTTTAGTAAACATTTCTTGTTTTATTACTTTATCACGAACAGAAAATTCATAAAAATCTTTTTGATATTCTTTTTTCTTTTTTTCCCAGTTGCTTATCAATTTTCGACTAATAGGAGTTAGCTGCTCCAAGTAAAAACTTAGTTGCTCTTTTATTATTTTTAAAGAAGAGTCATTTAAACTTCCAGTCAATACTTCCAAACTTCCTTGTAATTGGTATACTTTAGAAGCAATGCTGGCTTGATCTTTTACTAGTTGATCGTAGTTGCGATTGTTCTCCGATATTTCACTTAAATAACGAACTCGACCAGAAGGAATAATAGCTTGTAAAATTTTTGCAGTTTCGGAAAAACTATATTCTCCAAAATTAATTTTTGTTTTTGCTTCGATTTTATTTAGCAGCAATGCAAATAGATTATTAACGCCATCGTCATTGAACTTACTTGCCATTGTTCCAATAATTGGAAGCTCGTGATCTTTGGCTGTAAATAATTGATGATTACGTTTGTATTGCTTCCTTACATCAGCAATGGCATCCAATGAACCGGCTTTGTCGAATTTGTTAATACAAATCAAATCGGCAAAATCTAGCATGTTTATTTTTTCCAACTGTGTTGCAGCCCCATATTCAGGAGTCATTACATACATGCTGATGTCGCAATAATCAAGAATTGACGCATCGCTTTGCCCAACTCCAGCACTTTCCAAAATAATGAAATCAAATTTTTCCGCCTTACAAACATCAATGGCTTGTTGCACTGCGCCACTCAACGCTGTGTTATCCTCTCGTGTAGCCAGTGAACGCATGTAGGCTCTTGGATTTGAAATAGAATTCATTCTTATTCTATCGCCCAATAATGCTCCCCCTGTTTTTTTCTTGGACGGATCAACAGAAATAACTGCAATTGTTTTATCTAAAAAATTATTCAAAAATCTGCGCACAAGCTCATCGGTAACTGATGATTTTCCCGCACCACCGGTTCCAGTTATTCCTAAAACTGGAATATATTTTTCATCTTTCTTTTTGCTACTATCACCAATTGGTATTCCATTTTCTACATTCGTAATTTGTCGGGCAATTTTTCGAATGTCTCTTACTTCATCAAGTTTTAGCTTAGTTGCAAAGTTGGGATTTCCGTTTAGCTGAACATCGCACTGACGAATTACTTCTTCAATCATTCCCTCCAATCCCATTTTTCTTCCATCATCGGGAGAAAATATTTTGGCAATTCCATATTGATGTAATTCTTCAATCTCATTAGGTAAAATAGTTCCACCTCCGCCGCCAAATATTTTTATCTGACTACAACCATTTTCATCCAACAAATCTTTCATGTATTTAAAAAATTCCAGATGCCCACCCTGATAGCTTGTAATGGCGATTCCTTGCACATCTTCTTCGATGGCTGTTTCAACAATTTCATGAACGCTGCGGTTATGGCCTAAGTGAATAATTTCGGCTCCTTTTGCCTGCAAAATTCTGCGCATGATATTTATTGCCGCATCGTGCCCATCGAACAAAGAAGCGGCTGTTACAATTCTTATCTTATTTTTCGGCTTAGTTCCCATATCAATTTTCTATCTGAAGGCTTCAAAGTTAAAATAAAAACTAATGCCCGTTAGTGTTCTCTCTTCCTATTCATTTCGGTTACTTTTGCTACATGCAAAAATCGTTACAGGCAATATCCGAACTTTATGAATCGTGGAAAGGAATAAAGCCCAAGTTGGTTGAAGTGCTTCCCCAGTCTGGCAGTGAGCGACGCTACTTTCGAGTACATCAATCAGACGGCACTACACTTATTGGCACATATGGTGCGAATAGTAAAGAAAACGAGGCTTTCATTTATTTTTCAAAAAAATTTAAAGCCCAAAATTTTCCAGTGGCCACTATTCATAAAGTAAGTAGCGATGGATTGTTTTATTTACAGGAAGATTTTGGTGACAACTCCCTCCTCTATTTTCTAGAAAAAGAAGAAGCAACTTCTAACATTTATGCGCTTTTCAAAAAAAGTTTAGAAGAACTTGCCAAACTTCAAGTAAACGGAGATAAAGAATTGGATTACACACGTTGCCTTACAAATCAAGAATTTGGCAAACAGGCCATCATGGCGGATTTACTTTATTTTAAATATTATTTTTTAGACGCATTACGCAAACCTTACGATAAACAAAAATTGATAGATGATTTCGAATTACTCAGCCAATTTCTATCGAAAACAGATTATCGTTTTTTTATGTTCCGCGATTTTCAAAGTCGGAATATTATGGTTCAAAAAGATAACTCCATTCACTTTATCGATTATCAAGGAGGTATGAAAGGGGCGCCCCAATACGATGTTGCCAGTTTATTGTGGCAGGCCAAAGCCAACTTAAGCAATGAATGGAAGGAAAATTTATTGGTGGATTACATGAATGCTTTAGAGTTACAAATAAGTAAAAAATTAGATAGAACAACTTTTAGAAACCAATACAAAGGATTTGTTCTAATTCGGCTTTTGCAAGTTCTTGGAGCATACGGATTCCGTGGTTTGTTTGAACGAAAAGCACACTTTTTGACGAGTATTCCCACAGCATTAAAAAATCTTAATGAATTTCTCAACCAAAATGATTTGAATATTGAAATTCCCGAATTTCAAAAAGTTTTAGCTATTTGTACTTCAGATGAAACGATGCTACAATTTTCACCCCCAATAGCTACAGATCAAACTCCATTGATAATTAATATCTCTAGTTTTTCTTACAAAAACGGAATCCCGACAGACAACTCTGGAAATGGTGGAGGATTTGTTTTTGATTGCCGAGGCATTTTAAATCCTGGCAGATTGGAAGAATTTAAAGTATTAACCGGACGTGATAAATCTGTACAATCTTTTTTAGAGCAACAAACAAAAATGATTTCATTTTTAAATAGTGTTTTTGATACTGTTGATATTACTGTTGAAGAATACTTAAATAGAAATTTTGAAAATTTATCAATCAATTTTGGGTGCACAGGTGGCCAACACCGAAGCGTTTATGCTGCCGATGCACTAGCCCGACATTTGAGAAATAAATTTAACGTGAAAATTATTTTACATCACCGCGAACAAAACATCTTAGAAAAAAAGGGGATTGAATAATGAAAGCATTACTTTTTTCAGCCGGATTGGGAACTCGTTTCAAACCATGGACAGACAAGCATCCTAAAGCATTGGCATTGATAAATGGGAAATCACTTTTACAAAGAAATATAGAATACCTACAGCAATTCGGGATTACAGAAATTATTGTTAACGTTCATCATTTTGCCGATCACATAATTACAGCAATCCAAAAAAATAAAGGTTGGGGAGCAACAATTACAATAAGTAATGAAACGGATTCCCTTTTGGAAACTGGTGGTGGATTATTGAATGCACAGAAATTTTTTACCCCTTCCGAACGACTAATAACTTGTAATGTTGACATTCTCACGGACCTTAAAATAAACGAGCTGCTGGCTTTTCATCAACAACATCAACCACTTATTTCCTTGGGCGTAACAAACAGAGTTACTTCTAGAAATTTTTTATTTGATGAAAATAATCGGCTTTGTGGTTGGAAAAATAGCAAGACTGACGAAACAAAACTTTCGCTTTCACATTCTAATCTTTCAACAAAGGCGTACAGCTGTGTTGCTGTTTTCGAATATGAAATTTTTGAACTGATTCGAAAAAATGGATTTAATGGAAAATTTTCACTAACCGATGTTTATCTGAAACTTGCGTCCAGCCATACTATTCTTGGATACGACCATAGCGGAGATAAATTTTTGGATGTTGGCACTCTTGAATCAGCAACACTCGCGACTTCAATTTTTATATAAATTATTGCTAAAGTTTTTAATCTTTCCTTGATTCTTTTAATTTTATTTACTTTGGTCTCCTCAAAAAAATTTCTATGAAAAAATTAATTTTTGGTTTTTGTTTACTGTTAAGCTCAAGCAGTAGTTTCTCTCAAGATTCAAAATATGATCATCGTGAAGCTTTTCATCCACAATTTTATCCTTACCCCGGTAACGATTTTCGAAGTGCTAGCGGTGAGCCCGGTCATCGTTATTGGCAAAATAAAGCTGATTATAAAATTACTTGCAGCTTAGATACCGCAACACATGTAGTTGCTGGAGATTTAGAAATTATTTATACAAATAATAGTCCCGATCAATTAAAATTTTTGTGGTTACAATTAGATCAGAATATTTACAAACAAGATTCTCGTGGCTCTGCTACCACAACTCAAACCGGTGGTAGATGGGCAAATGCGGAGTATACAAATGGAGATATTATTAAGTCGGTAAATATTGAAACTGCCGGAAAAATAAATAAAGCGAAATACAATGTAACAGATACTCGAATGAAGATTGAGTTAGTGGAATCCTTAAAAGCTTCAGGTAATAAAATAAAATTGTTGATCAAATTTGAATTTCAAGTTCCAGAATATGGTACAGATAGAATGGGAAGGCTTATGACAAAAGACGGAATTATTTACGAAGTAGCACAGTGGTTTCCGAGAATGTGTGTGTATGATGATATACAAGGCTGGAACACATTACCATATTTGGGTGCCGGTGAATTTTATTGTGAATACGGCGATTATGAATTTTCAATTACAGCACCTTCCAATCTTATCATTGTTGGATCGGGTGAATTGATAAACCCATTAGAATGCCTTACACCATTACAACAAAAAAGATGGAACGATGCAAAAAATAGTGATTCCACTATTATTATCCGAGGAGCAAATGAGGTT
>SCVJ01000159.1 GCA_004322425.1 Chitinophagaceae bacterium | reverse complement strand
ATTGCCGGTGGGCTCTCCAAATCCTCCGACAAGCTCACCGACTTCTATCTCGATCTCGCCCGCCAGGCTGGTCCCATCGTCGAAGTGGGCGCCGCCAAGGATGTGGTCGTGGTGATCCAGGAGGGCGCCACCCTCGAAATCAAACCCGGCGCGGGAGCCAAATTCTGATGTCCGCGCCCATGGGAGACAAAGCGATGAAGATGGTCCGACCCTTCCTCCTCGTCCTGCCGCTGCTCACGCTGCCCGGCTGCGCCACAATGGGATCGGTGATGTCGCCCTATAGCGAGAAATTCTCGTGCAAGAATAGCGACCATGGGCAATGCATCCATCCCGACCAGGCCTATGCCGATGCGCTCGCGGGCCGTGCCTCCAAATCCGATCCCGCCGTCACCCATGACCGCAAGCTGCTCGCACCGGACAGGAAGCGAGTCCGCGGCATGGACAAGGGCCCCGCCAGGCTTGCGGCGACACCCTCGGCTATGGCGCGACCTGGCCAGGGCCATGTCGGCGCGCTGATCGAGGATCCCGGCTCGCCAATGCTGCGCCCGTCGCGCACGATCCGGACATTGATTCTCCCCTATGCCGACAAGCAGCGCCCCGACCGGCTCTATATGGCGCGCTATGTCTATTCGATCATCGACCGCCCGGCTTGGGTCGTGGGCGACTATCTGGTGGAGCCGGGTGGGCGAACGCCTGCGCCACCGGTGCTGCGCACCCTGCGCGAGCCCGAGCCGGGCAGTGCAGACGCGCCAACCGCAGAGGCCATGCCCCTCACCGTCCATCCGGAGAAGCGGCCATGACCGCGCGGCCCGGCCACAAGGGGCTGAGCTATCAGCGCCTGCGCGCCGCCGTGACCCGCGACGCCTATTCGGACTTCCTGCCGATGGTCGCCTGGGTCGAGGAGGAGGAAGCGTTCCTGTGCATCGACGATGGCTGGGGCCAGGCCTGGGAGCTCGTCCCTTCAGCCTATATGTTCGCCCATGTCCAACAGGCGTTGCTGGGGCTGCTCAATATCCATTTTCCCGAAGGGACGGTCCTCCAACTCATCACCTTTGCCGATCCGCTGATCGATCCGGCGCTCGACGCCTATCTGGATATGAAGGTCCGTCCCGACCCGCTGGTCCAGGCCTCGGCCCGGCGCACGGCGGACTATCTGCGCGGCGGAACCCGGGGTCTTGATGCACTCCATGCCATCCCGGTGCGCGACTTCCGGTTGTTCCTCTCGATCAAGACGCGGGTGAAGCTTGGCGCGGACCTGCGCCGCCAGGTCGAGGAGCAGCTGGCGAAGATGGGTATCCGGCGTTTGCCGCCCGACGCGCTTGTCAGCTTCTATCGCCGGATTTTCAACGGCGTCTTCGCAGCCGCGCCGGGTGTGTTCCTGAGCGAAAGCATGGGCGGAATGCCCGCC
>SCVJ01000158.1 GCA_004322425.1 Chitinophagaceae bacterium | reverse complement strand
TCCTCGATGACGCGCTCCAGGTCACGTTCCAGGGGGCGTGCCGCGCGGCGGCGGGCTTCTTCGGCTGGCTGGCGTGCATCACCCCACGCCGTGAGTTGTCTCGAGACCGCTTCTTGAAGCGCCTTACGGTAGGCAAGGTAGACGGCCCCTCTCTGTCCCGCTCGGATGAAGTCGCCTTTGTTTAGCGTCAGGCAAGCCGCCAGTGCGGGAACTTCAATGAGGCCGCCGACCTGCTCAGGCGCCTGGGGCGCCAGGCCGAGCCAGTCCCAGCCGCGCTTGATGATCTTGCCGAAGGTGCTGATTCCAATACCCCGCTGTTCCTCCGGCAACGGCAGGTTTTGCCGGATGAGATAACCCATGGCGGAGGGTTTGCGTTTGCGAACCAGGCGCACCTCGATGGGCGCCACCTCCGGAGCTTGCCAGGCACGCTTTCCGAGCATGCGACCGTTCACCGCGAAGGTGACGCCGCGAGGATAGTGGGGCGCAAGAAAATGGTCGAATGCGGGATCCAGCAGCGGTTGATAGTGGCGACGCATCGCGCCTTCGAGAAAACCCGGATCCAACAAAAGCGAAAGCGCATTTTGGAGCTTGAGGCGAACGGCGGTTCCGCGCTCGTTAACCAGGCCTGGGGGTGTGGTCCATTTCCACGGGGCACGGTGGCGTGAAGCCAGATGCCAACTGGTGGCGACATGGCTCTTCCCGCGCCGGGTTTCGGTCAGCACTTCCTCGCTGATGAGCAGCCCGAGCTTGATCCCCACCCCGGCAAATCCGATGCCTTGTCCTCGGCTCTTCGTGCTGGCGGCGAGGTCGTGGTAGCGGGCCAGCTCCCGCCTCTGCATGCCGGAGCCGTCGTCCGTCACCGAGAGCGTGGCCTGTCCGGCATCCGCATCTATCAGAATTCGGCTTGCCCCGGAATCGAGCGAGTTGGCCACGATTTCGGCGAGGATAGTCTCCTCGATCGCGCCGGGATAAGCGTCGCGTAGGTCTTCAAGGAGGTGAAGCAGGTCAACGCGTGTTTCGCCCATTTCCTTTTACCATACACAAGAATTTTTCAATTCACT
>SCVJ01000157.1 GCA_004322425.1 Chitinophagaceae bacterium | reverse complement strand
CGGCCATCAGGAAGATCGTCGACAGCGACGGGGTGTTGTAGGTCTGGTCCAGCGCCGAGTTGTCGATCGCGATGGTGAGGTCGTACGACGCCGGCACCCAGCGACCGCTGCTCGCGATGCGCGCCACCCGCTCCAGGGCCGCCGGGGACATCAGCGCGATCCACAGCCCGCCGTCGGAGGCGAAGCACTTCTGCGGGCTGAAGTAGTAGACGTCGAACTGCGACGCGTCGACCGGCAGGCCGCCGGCGCCGCTGGTCGCGTCGACCGCGACCAGCGCACCGTCATCGGCGCCGTCGACGCGCGCGATCGGCATCATCACGCCGGTCGAGGTCTCGTTGTGGGTCAGCGCGTAGAGGTCGACGCCGGCCTCGGCCACCGGCAGCGGGTGCGTGCCGGGCTCGCTCGTCACGACCGACGGCTCGTCGAGGAAGGGGGTGGCCGTCGCCGCCGTCGCGAACTTCGAGGAGAACTCGCCGAAGGACAGGTGCTGGGACCTCCTCTCGATCAGCCCGAACGTCGCGATGTCCCAGAACTCCGTGGCGCCACCGTTGCCGAGCACGACCTCGTAGCCGTCCGGCAGGGAGAACAGCGAGCGGAGCCCGCTGCGCAGCCGGCCGACCTGGTCGCGCACCGGCGCCTGCCGGTGCGAGGTGCCGAGGTAGGAGCGGCCGGTCGCGACCAGCGCGTCGAGCTGGGCGGGCCGGACCTTGCTCGGCCCGGCGCCGAAGCGGCCGTCGGCGGGCAGCAGGTCCCGCGGGATCTCGATCATCAGACCTGGTTCCCCACGGGCAGCTGGCCGCTCTCGACCGAGCCGACGGAGCGCGGAGCGGGTCCGACGTACTTCGCCGAGGGACGGATCAGCTTGTTGAGCTTCTTCTGCTCGAGGATGTGCGCGCTCCAGCCGGCGGTCCGGGCGCAGGTGAACATCGAGGTGAACATGTGCGCGGGGACCTCGGCGAAGTCGAGCACGACGGCCGACCAGAACTCGACGTTGGTGCGCAGCGGGCGGTCCGGGTAGCGGTCGGTGAGCTCCTCGATCGCCGCCTTCTCGAGTGCGTCGGCCACCTCGTAGCGGTGCGAGCCGAGCTCCTTCGCCGTGCGCCGCAGGACGCGGGCCCGCGGGTCCTCGGCGCGGTAGACGCGGTGCCCGAAGCCCATCAGACGCTCCTTGCGGTCGAGCAGGCCCTTGACGTACTTGACCGGGTCACCGCTCTTCTCGACGTCGTCGAGCATCGTGAGCACGCGGCTGGGAGCACCGCCGTGCAGCGGGCCGGAGAGCGCGCCGATGGCGCCCGAGACGGCGGCGGCGGCGTCGGCGCCCGTGGAGGCGATGACCCGCGCCGTGAAGGTCGAGGCGTTCATGCCGCCGTGCTCGGCGGCGGAGACGAAGT
>SCVJ01000156.1 GCA_004322425.1 Chitinophagaceae bacterium | reverse complement strand
GCCCCAAGACGATGGCGGACACGCTCGCGGCGCACGACCGGATCCTGACCGCGATCCGCAAGGGTGACCCCGCCAAGGCGGAGGCCGCGATGAGCAAGCACGTGCACGGCTACCGCGTGCTCATCGAGAGCTTCGCCCACCCCGACGAGCTCCGCGTCTGACCGGTCCCGCGTCACGCGCCGTCGCCGAGGAGCACCACCGCCTTCCCCCGGATCTCGCCACGGCTCAGCTGGTGGAGCGCCTCGGGGATGTCCTCGAAGGCGAAGTCGCCGCCGATCAGCGGGGTGAGCGCGCCGACGGCGTGCATGTCGGCGAGCGCACGGCTGGCCTGTGCCATCAGGTGCTTGTCGATGTCGAGGAAGGCGCCCCAGGCCACACCGACCGCGGAGACGTTCTTCAGCAGCAGCCGGTTCACCTTGAGCTCGGGGATCGCGCCCGCCGCGAAGCCGACGACCAGGATCCGGCCCTCGGGGGCGAGCGCGCGGACGGCCTCGCCGAACAGCCAGTCACCCAGCGGGTCGAGGACGACGTCGACGCCGCGACCGCCGGTCAGCTCCCGGACCCCGGTGGAGAAGCCCTCCGTGAGCACGAGCACCTCGTCGGCTCCGGCCTCACGCGCGGCCTCGACCTGGTCCTCGGTGGCGACACCGCCGATGACGTGCGCCCCCAGTCCCCGGCCCACCTGCACGGCGGCCGATCCGATGCCGCCGGCCGCGCCGAGCACCAGGAGCGTCTCCCCCTGCGCGAGCTGCCCGCGACGCGCCAGCGCGAAGTGCGTGGTGTGGTAGTTGATGATGGTCGCCGCCCCGGTGCGGAAGTCCATGCCGGCAGGTAGCGGGAAGACCGCGTTCAGCGGCACGTAGACCTGCTCGGCGTAGCCGCCCGACCACACGAAGGCCGCCACCCGGTCGCCGGGCTTCCAGCCCGAGCCCTCGGGTGCGTCACGGACGACGCCGGCGATCTCGCTGCCGGGGACGAAGGGGACCGGCGGCTTCACCTGGTAGGAGCCCTGCGTCATCAGCAGGTCGGGGTAGTTGAT
>SCVJ01000155.1 GCA_004322425.1 Chitinophagaceae bacterium | reverse complement strand
CGACGCTCTTCCGATCTCTGCCAGCGCGGCTCCCCGAGCACCTTCAGGCTGTTGACGATGCTCGCATCCGGTTCGATGCCCGCGAGCACCTGCGCGCGGGCCGCGCCCCACGACGCCGAGAACCCGTAGTGCAGCGGGCGACCCTGCTCCGCCGCCTCCCGGTACGCCCGCTCGAGCGGCATCAGCCCGGCCTCGAGGTCGAGCGCGGTGGTCACGCCGTCGAAGGCCTGCAGCCGCTGGCCGGCGATCGTGTGCACGTGGCTGTGCAGGTCGACGAACCCCGGGCCCACCACGAGCCCGGTGACGTCGAGGACCGCTGCCCCCTCGGGGGCGACCAGGTCGGGCCCGAGGGCCACCACCCGCCCGTCGCGGACGAGGAGGTCACGCACCTCGTCGGTGCCGGTACCGGGGTCGAGCACGCGTCCACCGCGCAGCAGCAGGTCGGTCATGCGTGTGCACGCTAGGGCCGCGGAGCCGGCCGCGGCACGTGCGGACGGACGAGCCTGGGGACGGGGTTTCGTACCGGCCGACCGCTCAGCCCAGCGGGCCGGTGCCCGACCTGCCGAGGTCGAGCACGATCGGACCGAGCCAGTTGCGGGCGAGGGCGTGCGAGGCCTCGGGGCTCAGGTGGAAGCCGTCCGGCCGGCCATCGGGAACTCCCTCGACCTCGTCGGAGTAGCGGCCGCCGGGGCAGAGCCGCTGGAAGAGGTCGGCCACCCGCGTGCCGGGGACCCGCGGGTAGACGCCGACGTTGAGGGCGGAGAGCCGGACCTCCGGGTCCTCCAGGTCGTCGAAGTGCTCGTAGCGCTGCCAGTCGCCGCACGGCGCGTTGGTGAGCAGCAGCTTCGCGCCCCAGCGGTCGGCGGCCTCGCGGTACTCGTCGACCAGCCAGCTGTCGAGCTGCGGCTCACCCGGCCGGCGCCACTGGCTCCACTCCGGCAGCCGCCGGTCGAAGACCTCGTTGATGCCGTCCTGCAGCACGACGACGTCCGGCGCGAAGGAGTCGAGGGCGTCCCGCCGCTCGTGCCCGGGGTCGTCCCACCAGCCGCACACCTCGTCCACGGGGAACGGCCGACCGGGGCTGAGCCGGCGCTCGCCGCCGCGGCTGATCGGGCAGGCCGGCACCGCGAGGTTGTA
>SCVJ01000006.1 GCA_004322425.1 Chitinophagaceae bacterium | reverse complement strand
ACATTGGGCAATGATTCAGAAATCTGCGTATATGGAATTAGAGAGGAAAGCGGCATTATTAAGTGTGCTTTTGAGCAAGCTTATAACAAAGGCTTAATTCCTTGGAAAAAGCCAATCAGCTGTCATTTATATCCAATTGTTATTAATAAAGGGAAGCACGGCGATTATGACCGTGTGAATTATGAACCAAGAGAAAAATTGTGTAATCCTGCGTGTGGTTTGGGAGAAAAATTAAAAGTAGCAACGTACGAGTTCTTAAAGGACCCTTTAATAAGAGCATATGGTAATGAATTTTATAGCACATTGGAAAAAATTGCCACAAAATATAAAAACAAAGAAAAATAAGTTTACTTTGACAATGTGATATTAGCCCGTGTCATAAATCCATTTCATGTCTGAGTCAAGTCAAATATTTATTGCTAAAAGTACAATTAAGGCTGCCGATAAGGAGCATCGGCGCAAACTCAATTTTAATATTGGTAAGTATAATGCTGTAGTGCCGCAAGGGAAAGAACAGTTTTTGGATTTAGCATTAGCAAGAGAGAAAGCCAAAAATATAAAATGGAAGGCCATTGAAAATTTGGGTGAACAATTAGAAAACTTTGATAGTGCTATTACTAAACGGGGAACAACAGTTATTTGGGCCGATGATGCACAGCAAGCGTTAGAAGCTGTTGGTAAAATTTGTCGTGAAAAAAATTGTAAATCTGTGGTGAAGAGTAAAAGTATGGTGACGGAAGAAATTCATTTAAATGATTATTTAGAAAAGCTGGGGATTATAAGTGTTGAAACAGATTTGGGAGAATATATTCAACAATTAGACGGAGAAGCACCTTATCATATTGTAACACCAGCTATGCATAAAAGCAAAGAAGATGTTGCAAAATTGTTTGCTAGAAAATTAGGCACCGATCCTAAATTAACTCCAGAAGAATTAACGCTTGTTGCTCGAAATATTTTAAGAGAAAAATATGCAACTGCCGAAGTGGGCATTACGGGTGCCAATTTTATTATTGCAGATATTGGAGGAATTGCAATTACTGAAAATGAGGGGAATGCGCGGCTGAGTTGTTCAATGCCTAAAACTCATATTGTAATTGTTGGGATTGAAAAAATTATTCCTTCCATTTACGACCTTGCATTGTTTTGGCCCTTGCTTGCAACTTATGGTACGGGACAGAGAGTTACAGTTTATAACACAATAATTACCGGCCCCAAACAAGATGGAGAAACTGATGGCCCAGATGAGATGTTTGTGATATTACTAGATAACGGAAGGACAAATCTTTTGGCAAATGAAAAATTGCGTGAGAGCTTATATTGTATCCGTTGTGGTGCTTGTTTAAATACTTGTCCTATTTATAAAAATATTGGAGGCCACGCTTATGGTGCGACGTATAGCGGTCCTATAGGATCTGTAATCACGCCGCATTTGAAAGGAATGGAAGAATGGAAACATTTAAGTAATGCTTCTTCTCTTTGTGGAAGTTGTACAGATGTGTGTGCCGTAAAAATAAATCTACACGAACTGTTACTTGAAAATAGGCACGAAGCGGTGGAAGAAGGCTATAGTAATTTTACTGAACGAACCGCTTGGAAACTTTGGCAGCAATCCATGCTGCATAGAAGATTGATGAACTTTGGTAATGCCAAAATAAAAAATCAATTGGTAAATAAGATCCTGAAAGGATGGAAAGAACATCGTTCGGAATTGGAGTTTCCTAAAAAATCATTCAATCAACTCTGGCGACAAAAATTCGGCGACCGTTAATTATCTTCACTTGTGATTCTTTTTGCAAATACCATTTCACCTCGGCTTCGGTACGTTACCTCTTTCATTGGCAATGAAATTATTGGTAAAGATTTTATCTTAACCAGCGATAGAAATTATTTTTCTGAGTATGAGGGCGCAAAAATTAATTATAGCAATTTCCAAATTGTTGCCGACGAATTTAAAATTGAAAATATTTCGCTGTTGTTTGAAAAAGGCGTTGAACCGCAAAAAATAACTTGTTTCGAATTCGAAAAAAGCAAAGCATTTTTTAAATCGTCAGGCGATTTTCCTTTTGATGTTTTTGCTGCCAGCTTTTATTTAATAAGTCGTTACGAGGAATACTTCGATCATGTTAAAGATGAGTATGGGAGATATGCTCACGAACAATCACTTGCTTCAAAAGAAAATTTTCTATCCATTCCATTAGTGAATATGTGGATTCAAGAACTAAAGAAAAAGCTTCAGCAAAAATTCCCAACGTATCAATTCAGGAATCAAAAAATTAAGTTACAACTCACATATGATATTGATGAAGCCTATTCATATTTACATAAATCGTGGTGGAGAACTGCGGGAGGTATGGCAAAATCTATTGTTACAAGCCAATGGAGCTTTTTTCTGGAGAGGATAAATGTTTTGTATGGAAAAATAAAAGATCCGTACGATTCATTTCAATGGATGAATGAAATTCATGGTAAAACAAAAACGCAACCTATTTATTTTTTTCATGTAGGATCACAAACGAGTCGGTATGATAAAAATATTTTACCATCTGTACCAGCGTTTCGGCAATTAGTAAAAAATCTCTCCAAAAAATATGTAATGGGCGTTCATCCTTCCTGGAAAAGCAATGCAAACACATTACAGTTAAAAGTAGAAATTGAAACGTTGGAGGACATAACTGAAAAAAAAATTACAACTTCTCGTCAACACTTTCTTCGATTTTCAATTCCCCACACATTTAGAAATTTAATACAAGCCGGAATTACGGATGATTATTCTATGGGATACGGGGGTGTCAACGGATTCAGAGCTTCTGTAGCTTCTCCTTTTTTTTGGTATGATTTGCAAAATGAAAGAGCAACAAATTTGCTGCTTCATCCATTCTGTTTTATGGATGCAACAAGTTTTTATCAGCGAAAAAATTCACCGGAACAGGCTTTCGCAGAGCTGAATGAGTATTACGATTTGATTAAATCTGTAAACGGAGAAATGATAATCATTTGGCATAATAATTTTTTAGGAACCGATAAAAGATTTACAGGATGGAGAGAAATGTATGAACGATTTATTCTTGAGCGATTAACTTAATACTTCAATTAAACTCCTTCCGTTTCCGGCCTTTCTTTATTTGAAATTTTGTACGCTTTATTTACCCAGTAAACCCCTAATAATGTAACCAGTCCTCCTATTGCAATAAAAGGAGTAAGTTTTTCATTGAAGAGCAACGAACCCAATAGTACTGCTACAATAGGATTGATGTATGCATAAATAGAGGTTTGCTCTGTAGTTAAATTTTGTAAAGCATAGAGATAACAAATAAAGGAAATGATAGAGCCAAACACAATTAAGTAACCAATGGCAGCCCACGATTGCCAAGGAATTTCTGTAACAGAAAGGAATGAATTATCTGCAAATGAAATACTGAAAAGCATCAATCCCGAAATTACCATTTGCAATCCCAAACTAAAATAAGGATTAAAATTTGCTGCTTGTTTTTTTGTGTACAGAGTTCCAAACGCCCAACTCCATGTTGCAATCAATGAAATAAAAATTCCGAATTGAAAATTTTTGTTTAAAAAATCTTGAAGATGTTCATAAAAAATAATGCACACACCTCCAAATCCAAAACATAAACCCAAAATTGCTTTTTTCGGAATTCGCTCTTTTGATAAAAAAAGTCCAATAACAACTAGCCATAATGGGAAAATAGCTCCCATGATTGAACCAAGTCCGGCGGAAATATATTTTAATCCCCAAGTACTAAGTCCATTACTGATGGCAAAGTTTAAAAAACTTAAAATCAGAATGGGGTACCATACTTTTCCTTTTGGTAATTTAGTCCCTATAAAAAGAAAATAAGCTACATAACAAAATCCTCCAATCAATTGTCGCATACCTGCCAATTCTAGCGCAGGCATATGTTCAACACCTTTCTTCGAAGCTAACCAAGTTGTACCCCAAAAAAAGCAAACCATAGCTAATGCAAAAAGAGCTTTTGCATGTTTTCCATTTTTGTTGTGTGTAATGGATTTAAACATCAATGCTTAAAATGGCGCATCTGTGTCATCACCAATGCTAATTTATTCTCCATACAATAGTCAATTGAATCTTTATCGCGAACAGAACCACCGGGTTGAATAAATGCTTCGATACCCACTTCGTGTCCCATTTTTACACAATCGTTAAATGGGAAAAAAGCATCACTCGCTAATACGGCTCCTTGTAAATTAAAATTGAATTGTTTTGACTTTTCAATTGCTTGCCGAAGGGCGTCAATCCTACTCGTTTGTCCGCAACCCTTGCCGATAAGTTGTAAATTTTTTACCAAGGCAATAGCATTACTTTTTAAATGTTTACAAATTATGTTTGCAAAAACAAGATTTGCTTGTTCTGTATTTGTTGTTTTTCTTCCCCCTACTTCTTTCCATTCTGTAAAATTTCCTTTATCTGTACTTTGTATGAGCACGCCATTAAGTAATGATTTATATAGTTTGTTGTTTTGAGTTAGAGCATCTGATTTTAGCTGTAACAGAATTCTATTTTTCTTTGATTTTAAAATAAGTAAAGCATCTTCATCAAACTTTGGGGCCATCAAAACTTCAAAAAATATTTCAGAAATTGCTTCGGCGGTTTCTTTATCAATCTGATTATTACAAACAAGCACACCCCCAAAAGCGCTTTCAGGATCGCCTGCCAATGCAGCTTCCCAGCTTTCTTTTACAGAATTTCGTTGAGCTACTCCACAAACATTGGTGTGTTTTATGATTGCAAAAATGCTAGCATTAGTTTCGGTTTCCGAATCATCGAATTCATTTATTAGTTGAATAGCAGCATCAACATCTACCAAATTGTTGTAAGAAAGTTCTTTCCCGTTTAATTGATTAAATAGGGTTGAAAGAGTACCATAAAACATTCCGGATTGATGTGGATTTTCGCCATATCGCATTTGCTTATGGTTAGTTGTTGACTCTTGAAAATACAATGCGTTGTCAGTATTAAAATATTTTGAAATAGCAACATCATAGAGTGCTACTATTTCAAATGCTAAAGCTGCCATTTTTTTTCGTTGATCAACAGTTGTCATACCATTTTGTTCACGCAGCAAAGTTTCAAATTGAGCATAATCTTTTTTAGCTGCCACAACACACAATTCATTAAAGTTCTTTGCAGCGGCTCTAATCATTGAAGGGCCTCCAATATCAATTTTTTCGATGATTAATTTCTCGTCGTTGGTTGCAGCTACAGTTTCTTCGAAAGGGTATAAATCTACAATGACTAAATCAAAAGAAGGAATGCTGAATTGCTTCATTTCGCTAACATCTTTTGGATTATCACTTCTTCCTAAAATACCTCCAAATACAGATGGGTGCAATGTTTTAACTCGTCCGCCTAAAATGGATGGGTAGCCTGTAAGCACTTCAACAGGTATTACAGGCACGCCTAATTTTTCAATAAACTGTTGTGTGCCGCCGGTAGAATAAATGGTAACGTGTAATTCGTGTAACAATTTAATAATCGATTCGAGCCCCTCTTTATTAAAAACGGAAATAAGGGCTGATTGAATTTTTTTACTCATTATAAATAAAGGGTGTAAAATCAGGAATGGTGCAAATCTAAATCAATTCAAATGCATTACAAAAGCGCCACTTTCGGTAACATCGTGATAGGGAATATGTAACGAATCACAATCTTTTTTCCAATATTTCAATTTTGTTTTCGAAGTAGAGCCATCAAATACTACTTGCTTTATTGAAAATGTTTTGTTGAGTTGAGAAAAATAAAGTTTAGGGTTTTTAGAAATAATTAAAAGATCTATCAAGATTTTTTCTTTTGGAATAATGAATTTTATAGTGGTGTCAATTATGATTATTCTTTTGGAGTTAAATTGAAAACATTTTTCAGATTCAAAATAAGTGGGTAATTGTTTCGCCGTTTCAGCACGATGAAAAATCCTCGAAGGCTTAATGTTAAAATAATAGGAACTCTGTTTAAGTTTGCTATTTGAAAACAAAACAACTCTTTGTCTGTAAATAAAATCAACAACTTGTTCCTTTGGAACATTATAAACAATTATCTTTTTTTGGTCTTGGATATTGATTAAGGAAATAGTGCGTAAAACAAAAAAAATGAGAAGGAATGCGAATCCTATTTGAAGTCCTAATTTACTTTTCTCCATCAGCCAATAAGAGATTGTAGCAATTGCTCCATAAAGTAGGATGACTTGAACAATTCCAATCGTTAAGTTATTCCAAACAGAGAAGGGAAGCACTTCCACGTTTTCGATAAACGAGTTCATGATGTAGATAAGCCAACTTAATCCATTTCCGAAAACTGTGGCTAAAACTGGGAAATAGAAAATCGTACACAGAAATATTTCTCCTACCAAAATAATACTAGACAATGGAACTGCAACAAAATTGCTTACAAGTAAGTAATTGGGGAACTGATGAAAATAATAAATACAAATTGGAAAGGTGAGTATTTGTGCGGATAATGTTACGGCATTTAATTTCCAAATAAAATCAAGGAGTTTGTTCTGAATTGTAATCCATTCATAAATAGGGCGCATAAAAATCACAATACTAAGTACAGCAGCATAAGAAAGTTGGAATCCTACATCCCACAACCAATAAGGGTTGTAGCATAATAATAGAAAGGCAGACAGCGCCATACTATTTAATATAGATGTTCTTCTGGAAAAGCTTTTTCCCAAAGCTATGCAGGTAAACATTACGGCAGAACGTAAGACAGAAGGCTGCCCACCGGCTACTAAACTAAAAAGCCATAAGCTGCAAATAATGATTAGTGGCTTTATCCATTTATGCTTTTTTTTTGTTTGAAGTGGTTGCAGCAATTGTACAAGAAGCCAGTAAATTATTCCAATGTGAAGCCCCGAAATTGCAATGATGTGTACGACTCCAGTATTAGTATAAGACTGAACTAGTGTTTTATCCAAATCATCTTTATAGCCAATCAATAACGCTTCAGCTAACCCAAGTTCTTTGTTTTCTTTAATATATTTCTGAAGCACCGACAATACTTTTTCTCGGACAGAAATTATTAACTGAGGAATTATTTTCTTATTTTTTAAAGGAAGAATTTCATAATCATTTTTCTTTAAATAAACTTGGTGTGTAATTTGCTGAAAAAATGTATATCGACGATAATCAAAGCCGCCCGGATTTCCGGAGTTTTTTATGGGATGTAAACTTTGTTTGAAAATAATTTGAGAACCATAGTTCAGTTGATTTTGCCGCACATCTTTTTCAAAATAAATAATAATTTTGCCTGTTGTTATATTTTGAAAAAAATAATCAACAGAAGCTTCTGCTTTATAAGAATTAGGTTTTTCAATAAGAGGTTCGAGAAGCGTTACCCGAACCATTTCACTTCCACTTTGCTTTTGTCCAAACCAGTTGGTGTTTTTTGTAATATCATTTTGATGAACCAACAATGCTCCAATTGCTATAAAGAGAAGTGATATCGAAAATCCATTTACGACTGATAATTTATATCGTTCAAAGAATGGAAAGAAGAAAAAAGATACAATTGCTAATAAAGAAATAATTAATCCACCCCATAAAAGCATCGGCGCAATTGGAATGTACCATTCCACAATAATTCCTATTATTAATGGTAGTAATAAGCGAGAAAAGAGAGCCCTTTTCCAAATGGGTACAAATACGACTATCCCTTGCATTATGAAAAAGTAGGAATTACTGTTTAATAAAAACGTACTACTTTTCGGTAGTATTTTAATGTTGTATTTTTAGTTCCTAAATTATACCATGAAAAAAATAATATTACTGATAGCCTTTATTCCTTGCGCTAGGCTCTTTTCTCAAACTTATCAACAATTGGAGAATGATAGAGTCCACTTACCCAACGGTTGGAGTTTAACCCCTGTTGGAGCCAACTTACCGTTGGGAGATTTACCACTGAACATGGCTGTTTCTCCATCAAAAAAATTAATTGCAGTTACCAATAATGGGCAAAGTGTACAATCGCTTCAGTTAATTGATGTAAAAAGCGAAAAACTTTTGTTTACTGTTAGCATTCCTAAATCTTTTTACGGTATAAAGTTTAGTGCCGATGAAAAATATTTATATGCTTCGGGTGGCCACGATAATTGGATTTTGAAATATGCCGTTCTCAATAACACGCTTGTTTTAAAAGACAGTATCAAGTTGGGCACTAAATGGCCTGAAAAAATTTCACCTTCAGGAATTGAGTTGGATGATGAAAAAAAATTATTGTATGTAGTTACAAAAGAAGACAACTCTCTTTATGTAATTCAGCTACCATCCAAAAAAATAAAAAAGAAAATAGCATTGGGTGGAGAAGCCTATTCCTGTATTTTATCGCCCGATAAAAAGCAACTTTATATTAGCTGCTGGGGATGTGATAAAATAATTTGTTACAATATAATAAGCGGCACCATTAGTGAAATTAAAGTAGGCGATAATCCCAATGAATTACTTTTAACCAAAGACGGCAATTTTCTTTTTGTTGCAAATGCAAACGATAATTCAGTTTCAATAATTAACACAAAAGAAAAAAAAGTAATTGAAACGTTGAATGCCTCGCTTTTTCCCGATGCGCCAAGTGGTTCTACCAGCAATGGTTTAGCACTAAGTGAAGATGAAAAAACCCTTTATGTGGCTAATGCTGACAATAACAGTTTGGCAGTATTTGATGTAGAAAATCCAGGATTTAGTGAGAGTAAGGGTTTTATACCTACGGGTTGGTATCCTACTAATATAAAAGTGATTGGGAATAAAATATTTGTAACAAACGGAAAAGGGTTTTCATCAAAAGCAAACTATTATGGCCCCAATCCAGCTCGAAAAAAAGAAGAAGTGTTGTATCAAGGAGGTGATAAATCAAAACCCATTGGAGTAGAATATATTGGTGGACTGTTTAAAGGAACATTGAGTATTATTGACGAACCCAACGAACAGCAATTAGGAATTTTTTCAACAACTGTTTATGCAAACACTCCTTACAATAAGGAAAAAGAAACTAAGGCAAACGGGGAATTGAATAATCCTATTCCAATGAATGTAGGAGATCCATCACCTATCAAATATGTTTTTTATATTATTAAAGAAAATAGAACTTACGATCAAGTGCTAAGTGATGTTCCCGGTGGTAATGGAGATACTAGTTTGTTATTATTTGGAGAAAAAATTACTCCCAATCAACACAAGCTTGCAAAAGAATTTGTCCTACTGGATAATTTTTATGTAGATGGAGAAGTAAGTGCCGATGGCCATAACTGGTCGATGGGAGCTTATGCTACCGATTTTTTAGAAAAAAATTGGCCTTCATCTTATGGTGGTCGTGGCGGTAGTTATAATGGCGAAGGATCTAGGGAAGTTGCGAATAATAAAAACGGGTTTCTTTGGGATCAATGTAAGCGTTATGGTGTAAGTTTTAGATCCTACGGAGAGTTTGTTGATGATAACAAAGCAAATATTCCAGTGCTCGAAGGGAATTTTTGTCCTTATTATACTGGTTGGGATGAAAGTGTGAGAGACACCACAAGATTTTATCAATGGAAAAGAGAATTCGATTCTTTATTAGAAAAAAAGGCGGTTCCAAAATTTAATTCTATTCGTTTTGGTAATGATCACACACAAGGATTAAGTAAAGGAAAACCAACTCCCTTTGCACATGTGGCAGACAATGATTGGGCTGTGGGATTGTTTGTAGAATATTTAAGCAACAGTTCTATTTGGAATGAGTCGGCCATTTTTATTATTGAAGACGATGCGCAAAATGGACCCGACCATGTGGATGCTCATCGCACTACAGCGTATGTTGCCGGTGGATTTGTAAAAAGAAAATTTATTGATCATACGATGTATTCTACATCTGCTATGTTGCGAACCATTGAACTTATTTTGGGGATTCCTCCCATGACGCAATACGATGCAGCAGCAGAACCAATGTGGCGTTGCTTTTCCAATACACTCGATAGCTCTCCATTTGTCTCTATAAATTCAAACATTAACTTGGATGATAAAAATGCAGTGAGTAATAAATGGCAGCGAAAAAGTGAAACCTTTGATTTTTCGAAAGAAGATCGAGTACCCGATAATGAATTCAGCGAAGTAATTTGGTATGCCGTAAAAGGTGAAGGCGTTCCATATCCCGGACCTCGACGATCCGCATTTGTAAAAGTTAAAGAAGAAAAAGAATAAAACTTATTTACTCAAATACATACTTCTGTCCTTGTATAATTGTCTGAAATAAGGATTGCGTAAGTTGTCAATAAACCGAATGGCTTCGCCGGTACTTTTCATTTCAGGACCTAGCTCTTTACTAGCGCCAGGGAATTTATTAAAACTAAACACGGGTTCTTTAATGGCAAATCCTTTTAAATGTTTTTCTTCTGGGATATCTGTAACTTTTATATGCCCGAGCATTATTTTGGTTGCATAATTAAGGTAAGGTTTGTTATACGCTTTTGCAATAAATGGAGTTGTTCGAGATGCTCTCGGGTTGGCTTCTATCACATATACTTTCGTGTCTTTGATAGCAAATTGTATATTGATAAGTCCTTTTACTTGCAACTCCAATGCAATCTTTTTTGCATAATCCACCATGTCTTGTATTTCCAATGGACTCAAATTGAATGCCGGCAAAACAGCATTGCTATCGCCACTATGAATACCTGCCGGTTCAATATGCTCCATTATTCCCATCACATGAAATTTTTCTCCATCGCAAATAGCATCTATTTCTGCTTCTTGACAGCGATCAAGAAAATGATCTACCAATATTTTATTCCCCGGAAGATGTTTTAATAAACTGATAACAGCTTTTTCCAATTCGTCGTCATTTAAAACAATGCGCATTCGTTGCCCGCCTAAAACATAGGATGGACGAACCAATGCTGGGTATCCCACTTTTTTAGCAACGGCTATTGCTTCATCTACGGTAGTAGCCGTACCATAATCGGGATAAGGAATATTCAACTCTTTGAGCATATCGGAAAACTGACCTCGATCTTCTGCAATATCCATATTGTCATAGCTGGTACCTATAATTTTAATACCCGATTCGTGCAATTTTTTTGCCAGCTTTAAAGCGGTTTGTCCTCCAAGCTGTACAATTACTCCTTCCGGTTTTTCGTGTTCAATTATTTCACGAATATGTTCCCAAAAAACAGGTTCGAAGTACAATTTGTCGGCCATATCAAAGTCGGTACTAACGGTTTCGGGATTACAGTTTATCATGATGGATTCATAACCACATTCTTTTATTGCCAGTAATCCATGAACGCAACAATAGTCAAATTCAATTCCTTGTCCAATGCGATTAGGTCCCGATCCAAGAACAATTATTTTCTTTTTATCAGAAACTTTCGATTCGTTATTGATTAAAGTACCATTTGTGGAATGAGTGGGGGCTTCGAAAGTAGAATAGAAGTAGGGCGTTTTTGCTTCAAACTCTGCACTGCAAGTGTCCACCATTTTAAACACTCTTTTTATATTATTTTTCTTGCGAATAGAATATAAATCATCTTCGCTACCATCTTTCATGATTTTCACTAATTGCATATCGCTAAAGCCCATAATTTTTGCTTCTCTCAATAAAGCTTCAGGAAGTGTATTGCATTTATATTTTCCAATTTCTTTTTCAAGTGTGCAAATTTTTTGAATTTCATTTATAAACCAACGATCAATGTTGGTTGCTTTTGCAATTGTGTTTACACTTACTCCCAACATTAACGCATCTTTAATTCTAAACACCCGATCCCACTTTGGAGTTTTTATGTGCTCAATAATTTCTTCTGCGTGCAACATGCTTTGTCCATAGTATCCTAGGCCAACGGCGTTATTTTCTAAACTTTGGCAAGCTTTCTGAAGTGCTTCTGTAAAACTTCTTCCAATAGCCATTACTTCGCCAACACTTTTCATTTGCAATCCTAATGTATCATTGGCACCTTTAAACTTATCGAAATTCCAACGCGGTATTTTTACAATTACATAATCTAATGCTGGCTCAAAAAAAGCAGAAGTAGATTTCGTAATCTGATTTTCTAATTCATCCAAATTGTAGCCAATGGCTAGCTTAGCCGCAATTTTTGCAATGGGGTAACCCGTAGCTTTTGATGCTAAAGCCGAAGAGCGACTAACTCTCGGATTGATTTCAATTGCAATAAGTTCTTCTGTTGCAGGATTTAGGGCGAACTGTACATTACAACCTCCAGCAAAATTTCCAAGGTTACGCATCATCTTTATGGCGGTGTTGCGCATTAGTTGCATACCGGTATCACTAAGCGTCATAGCGGGAGCAACTGTTATAGAATCTCCGGTATGAACTCCCATTGGATCAAAATTTTCAACCGTACAAATAATACAAACGTTATCGTTTGCATCACGAAGTAATTCTAATTCAAATTCTTTCCATCCCAGCATTGCTTTTTCTACCAAAACTTCATGAATGGGCGAAGCTTGTAGTCCGCGGTTGAGTGCCTCGTCCAATTCTTCTTTTACATAAACCAGTCCAGCACCTGTTCCGCCTAAAGTAAAGGATGGGCGAATAACCAGCGGAAGTCCAATTTTCTGAGCATATTCTTTTCCTTCCAAAAAAGAGTTGGCTGTTTTTGCTTGAGCTACAGGCACATTCAGTTCAATCATCCATTTTCTAAATTTTTCCCTGTCTTCAGCTTTATCAATAGCTTTAATATCTACACCAATTAATCGAACATTATATTTTTGCCAAATACCCACTTCGTCTACTTCTTTTGCAAGATTAAGCGCCGTTTGCCCACCCATTGTTGGTAATACGGAATCGATTTCATTTTCCTCCAAAATTTGCTCAATGCTTTCTATGGTTAATGGCAATAAATAAACTTTGTCTGCCATCATTGGGTCGGTCATAATTGTGGCAGGATTACTATTGATAAGAATAACTTTAATCCCTTCTTCGGTTAAACTTCGTGCGGCTTGTGTTCCTGAATAATCGAATTCACAAGCTTGACCGATGATAATTGGACCGGAACCAATAATAAGAACCGTTTTAATAGAGGAGTCTTTTGGCATTTTTTGGTTTTTACCGATGGGTTCGGAATGAAAAAACAAATTGGGCAAAGCTACGGGAAGGGGAACGAATTATATAAATTAGAGAAAGAAAAAATGCAAAAAAAGGAGGAAACTAATTTTGATGAAAAGAAGAAATCTCAAAATCGTCGAGAACGACTTTACCTTCTTTTCCTTCCAAATTCTGTTTTTTGTTTTCTTGTTTGTTCTTCATTTTGTGGACCCACTTATTTCGGGCTTCTTCTCCTTTTATGAATCCAATAAAGATACCAACAACTAATACCGTTACAAATGTCATTTTAGAAGCTAATAATTTCATATAAAACAAGGACTTTTTAACTGTGATTCTTTACTATGACAGATAGAACCATGTAAAGGTTGCATACAGTTTAAAAAAATATTTTGCAGCTATTTCTATTTATTGATAAATATGGAAACACTATAGCTTCCTTTTTCAAAAAATTCAATGTCCACCTCTTCGCTCATAATGGAAAGCTTTACTCGAAAGGGGAAACTCACTTCCAAAAAACTAGTTTCAGCGGCTTTCACATGAGTTTCTAAAGAAGTCATTTGTCCGTAACTTCCTTTTAATACAGAGGCATTTGTAACTGTGAAAGAAGGCATGGTGACTCCCAAAGAAGCAACTCCACCCGTTGTGTTTGTTACAATTACTCTTATTTTATTTGTGTTATCGGGTATGAATTCTACTCTTACTTCACGTATCGATCCGCTTCTGCTATATACTTCCCAAGGGTTTTCATTTTTGCCAATATAAATATCTTTCTTCCAAAATCCTGTCACAATACTGTCGTCAACTTGTTGACGATTAAATCTCATTATGCCGGCCCCCTCGCGTAATCCCTTTACAAATTTTCCGATAAAAACATCTTGATTTTGGTAAGTATAAATTCCCTGTCCTTCAGGTAATCCTGATTTAAAACTTCCTTCATAACTATCAATACCTATAGATTTTCCTATGCCGTGGGCCTTCCCTTTTTTACATTCTCCGGCATAAGTTCCTTTAATGTTATCATTTTCAACAATACAAGTTTGTGAAAATAATTCAGTACAAAAAACAATAGAAAGTAGATAGAAAAACAAGTTTTTCATGGTTGATGATTTGCACCAAGTTAATTCATCAATCGCAAAAGAGTAAGAAAAAGATTGTTAAAAATGAGTTAGCTATTGACATCTGTTTTATCAATTAACCATTCCACTTCCCCAAATTCGAAAACTTCTTCCATCGCATGTTGTGTAATTAGCTGCCCGTTTTTGCTAACACCCTTAATTGTAACTTCAAAAATGCGGTTCATTTTTTTTAGTTTCACTTTTTCATTTTTCTTATAAAGTGAATCGAGATATTGGTCAAAAATAGAATTAGAAGTATCGACAATAAGTTGACTAAAATATTTTTCCAAATGGGCACATAGTTTCTTCGACAATTGCAAAACATCAAACTCCTTTCCTGTAATTTGTTTTAATGAAACTGGATTTATCAAATCGTCAGGAAAGACAGTTTGGTTGATATTGATTCCGATGCCCACAATAGCCCAATGCCAATTAGCGACATCGGAAGCCCCACTTCCAACTACATTTTCTATTAGGATACCTCCTGCCTTCCTGTCATTCCAATAAATATCATTGGGCCATTTTATTTTTATTTCATTACCACAGTAGTTTTTAAAAAAATCGGATACAGCAACAGCAACACAATAGCTAAGTTTAAAACTATCCGAAAGCTTTAGTGGGTAAGGATTTAATACAATACTTAAGGTTAAGTTTTTTCCAGCTTCCGTTGTCCATAATTTACCTCTTTGTCCCTTACCGGCGTATTGATTGTGTGCAAAAAAAACAGTTCCATTTTGAACCAAACCTTTATGGGCAAGGTTTATGGCATATTTGTTGGTACTATCAATGGACTGAAGTTCAATAAATGGTTCACCGATTGGCGTATGGAAAATGGGCTCTCGCAATTTATTGGTATTTTTGGCAAAGTAAAGAAGTTTCAGATGTAAGTAACACAGTGAACTTGCAAAAATGAGACGATTAGTTTTTTGCTTCCGTTATTAAAACCCTAAATAAAAAAAATATTTGGAAAAAGCAGTTGCCGCCCCTTTGTCGAAAAAGAAAATTAAGACTACCTCATTATCAAAAAGGTCTAAAATTATCAAAGTTATAACAGATGCTATATTAGATAAAAAAGGAGAGAATATAATTTCGCTCGATCTTAGAAAAATAAATGAAGCTGTTGCAGATTTTTTTATAGTTTGCGAAGCAAGCAGTCATCCACAAGTTAGGGCGATTGCCGAGCACATAAAAACGGAAACAATCAAACATTGTAAAGAGGAGCCACATCATTTTGAGGGCCGCCAAAGTTTGAATTGGGTTTTGATAGATTATATAAATGTGGTAATTCACATTATGCTACCAGATACCCGAAAATTTTACAAACTGGAAGAAATGTGGGGTGATGCTGCAAAAGAAGAATACATCGATAAGTAAAAAATAAAATAGTAGATTAAAGAAGAAAAAATAAAATGTCACAAACAACAAACAATAAAACGAAGCGCAAGAGCAAATCACCTCAACCCAATTTGGATAAAAAAGAGGGTTTGCCCAAGGGGCCTAAATTTAATATTAACTGGGTGTACGGAGTTGTAATAATTGTTATGATTGGCTTTAGCGTTATCGGGCCGATGACGGTAAAAACAACATCCATAAATGTTGGAGCATTTAAACAAATGTTGGTGGATCACGATGTAGAAAAGTATGTAGAGATTACCAATAAAGCTATTGTACTAGTTACCCTAAAAAAGGGAAGTGTAAGCAAGTATGAAAAAAAGCTTTCAAAAGGAATAGGAGGAGCCATAAATGAACAAGGGCCACATTTTCAATTTGAAATAAATGATCGATTTCGTGAAGAAATACTTGTTTTCATAAAAGATAATCAACAAAATTTTACGTCGATTAGCGACGATCCTTATGAGTCCAAAAAAGATAAAGATTATTTTACAGGTATATTTAATTTCCTACTTCCCTTTCTTATTTTATTAGCCATTTGGGTTTTGGTAATGAGAAAAATGAGCGGCGGGGCAGGTGGCGGTGCTGGCGGCCCTGGCGGAATTTTTAATATTGGAAAATCAAAAGCAACACTTTTCGAAAAAGGAACAAAAGTAAATATCACTTTTACAGACGTAGCCGGTCTCGAAGAAGCGAAAGTTGAAGTGATGGAAATTGTAGACTTCTTAAAAAATCCCAAAAAATATACGGATCTCGGTGGAAAAATTCCGAAAGGAGCTTTGTTAGTGGGCCCTCCCGGTACCGGCAAAACACTTTTAGCCAAAGCTATGGCCGGTGAAGCACAAGTTCCCTTTTTCAGCTTGAGCGGAAGTGATTTTGTAGAAATGTTTGTGGGTGTTGGTGCCAGCCGTGTTCGAGATTTATTTAAGCAAGCAAGAGAAAAAGCTCCGTGTATAATTTTTATCGATGAGATTGATGCGATTGGTAGAGCCAGAGGAAAAAATATGATGATGAGCAATGATGAGCGAGAAAATACCCTCAATCAATTGTTAGTAGAAATGGATGGCTTTGGTACCGATACCGGAATTATTGTATTGGCTGCGACCAATCGGCCAGATGTGCTGGATGGTGCGTTATTGCGGCCAGGGCGATTTGATAGACAAATTAGTATTGATAAGCCCGACTTAAAAGGCAGAGAAGAGATATTCAAAGTTCATCTAAAGCCCATCAAGCTATCAGAAAAGGTAAACATTCATAGTTTGGCTGAACAAACTCCGGGATTTGCAGGCGCAGATATTGCCAATGTATGTAACGAAGCCGCTTTGATTGCGGCTAGAAAGGAAAAGAAGGTGGTAGAAATGAGCGATTTTCAAGATGCTGTGGACAGAGTTATTGGAGGCCTTGAAAAGAAAAATAAAATTATATCTCCAGAAGAGAAAAAAGTAATTGCTTATCACGAAGCGGGACATGCTGTTTGCGGTTGGTTTCTGGAGCATGCTCATCCTTTGTTGAAAGTTACAATTGTACCCAGAGGCACAGCTGCTTTGGGTTACGCTCAATACACTCCGAAAGAACAGTACTTATACAATGTAGAACAATTGATGGATCAAATTTGTATGACACTAGGCGGACGTGCAAGTGAAGAAGTCTTCTTTGGAAAAATTTCAACAGGTGCTCAAAACGATTTACAGCAAATTACCCGAATTGCGTATTCAATGGTTACAGTTTATGGAATGAGTAGCAAAGTGGGCAATTTGAGTTTTTATGATCCCCAACAAGAAAATGCATTTACAAAACCTTATTCCGAAGAAACTTCAAGAATTATTGATGAAGAAGTACGCAGGCTGATTGATGAAGGATATGAAACAACGAAAAAATTAATCATTGAAAAGAAAGTAGAAGTAGAAAAATTAGCTGAGATGTTATTGGAAAAAGAGGTTCTATTTCAAAGCGATGTAGAAGCTTTAATTGGAAAACGACCTTACGAAGAGAAAAAATTGTTGGAGGTTTCAGAAGTAGAAATAAAAACAAGCGAAGTCGATGTCGTTATTCCACCAGTGGTAGAAAAACCAATAATCGAAAATTCATCCGATGCAGAAAAGGGCATGTTGCCTTTGCCTGCTTAATGCAAAAAATTGGGAATGAAAATTTCTCCTTCAAAAGAAAATATTCTCAAAAAAATTAGATTGGCATTAATCCATTCTACGCCAATTCCTTTTCCCAAAAGTGAAAAGCTGCATGAAGTATTTTCACCGGCAAAGCAAGAATTGGAAATTGAATTTGCCGAGCAATTCAATAAACTGCAAGGAAGATTTGTTTTTTGTGTCAACCGACAAGAGCTGGCTTTTCAATTAAATAGTTTAATTAAAAAGCAGGGTTGGGAAAAGATATACTGTATAGAGCCAACCATTCAGCAAATGCTGGGTATGCATATGGAAGATGAAGACGCAGCTGTAAATCTATCAACTTGCGATGTAAGCCTTACTGGTTGCGAATATTTAATAGCTCGTACAGGATCCATAGTAATGAGTTCAGCTCAATTATCCGGAAGAAATACTAGCGTATATGCACCCATTCATATTTGTATTGCGTTTTCAAACCAGTTGGTGTATGATATTAAAGAGGGATTACAATTGTTGAAAAAAAAGTATGGAGAAAAGCTTCCATCCTTTATTACATTAGCCACAGGGCCTAGCCGCACAGCAGATATTGAAAAAACATTAGTGGTGGGTGTTCATGGTCCCAAGCAAGTATATTGTTTTTTAGTGGATGAATAATTACCAGCACTTCGTATTTTTAGCAATCAAAAATAATATTTAGTAAAAGTGAACGCGGGTAAAAAAATCTATTTTCTTTCTGATTTTCATTTGGGCGCTCCCGATGCTCAAAAAAGTTTGGAACGAGAAAAAATAATTGTTCGTTTTTTGGATGAAATAAAAAAGGATGCAGAAGAAATATTTATTGTAGGCGACATTTTTGATTTTTGGTTTGAATATCGAAAAGTAGTCCCCAAGGGGTTTGTACGCCTACTCGGAAAATTAGCAGAACTTTCAGATGCCGGAATTGCGATTCATTTTTTTGTGGGCAATCACGATATGTGGGTCAAGGATTATTTTCAAAAAGAGTTAAACATTTCTGTTTATTTTGGTACAAAAATTTTTGAACGAGATAATAAAAAATTTTTAATAGGACACGGAGATGGGCTTGGGCCCAGCGATCGAGGTTATAAGCAATTGAAAAAAATATTTAGCAATCCTCTTTGTCAGTGGTTGTTTGGGATTTTACCTCCTTATTTTGGAATAGGATTGGCAAATTATTTTAGTCGTCGAAGCCGAGCACAAACGGGAATTATTGAAGAAACATTTTTAGGGGTAGATAAAGAATGGTTATTGCTGTATTGTAAGAAAAAATTACTGTTGAATCATTTTGATTTCTTCATTTTTGGCCATCGTCATCTTCCCATCGACTATAATTTAAACGACTCAGGAAGCCGTTATATAAATTTAGGAGATTGGATTCATTATTTTACCTATGCCGAATTTGATGGAATTACACTTGAATTAAAGTCATTCACCAATCAGCACGATAAAATAATTAAAGAGTAGATGAAAAAATTATTATCCATAATTATTTGCTGCATACAATTTGTGAATTATTCCTCCGCTCAATCTAATCTTCATTTTCAGTTAGTCAAAAAAATAAATGGAGATATTATTTCATTTTCTGTTGACCCATTTGAAAATATATATACGCTCAGTTCAACCAATCAATTAAAAAAAATTCATTCCAATGGCGATTCAGTTGCTGTATTTAATAGCGGCACTAAATTTGGAAAAATATCCCAAATTGATGTTTCTAATCCCTTGCATTGTTTGATTTTCTACAAAGATTTTTCAACGATTCTTATTCTGGACAGATTTTTAAGCATCCACCATATTATTGATTTACGGAAACAAAATATTTTTCAGGTTCAAACTCTTGGCTTATCATATGATAATAATATTTGGCTATTTGATGAAGTGGATAATAAGCTGAAAAAAATAAA
>SCVJ01000154.1 GCA_004322425.1 Chitinophagaceae bacterium | reverse complement strand
TCGCTTCCAGTTCTTCCGGCGTATCGAATGCATAATAGGCATATCCTGCATGAACCAATTGCTCTGCATATTGGCGATAATTCTCTTTACGCTCACTTTGCCTGTATGGCGCAAAAGCACCCCCGTGTTTTGGACTTTCGTCTGGAATAAGTCCGCACCATTCCAGTGTCTGAAAAATATAATCTTCTGCTCCCGGTACAAAACGCGTTTGGTCGGTATCTTCAATTCTAACGATAAAATCTCCGCCATTTTGTTTGGCGAACAGGTAGTTGAATAAAACGGTTCTAACCCCTCCCAGATGAAGTCCGCCAGTAGGTGAAGGAGCGAAACGTACACGTACTTTGTTTGTCATAGGGCAAAGATAAAGGATAGAATACAGACCATGGTCAATGGTCCATAGTCCATAGTAAATGGTCAAAGACCAATAGACTTAGTTTGTGACATTGTTCCAATCCAAATACTATGGCCTATGATCTATGGTCCATGGACTAAAACCTATCTTTGAAAAATGTATCTCTCCAAAACTCCATTCTGGCTTCGGGCTTTATACCCTTCTTTGGTATGGCGTATGCCTGGTAAGGAGAAAAAAATTTACCTGACTTTTGATGACGGCCCTCATCCGGTGGCTACGCCATTTGTGTTGGATGAGTTGGCGAAATATGGGGCGAAAGCCAGTTTTTTTTGTATTGGAAAGAATGTGGCGGCAGAGCCAGCTATTTTCCAACGGATTCTTGATGAGGGACATACCATTGGCAACCACACCCACCACCATTTAAATGGGTGGCAGACAGATGATGCTGCCTATCTGGAAGATATACAAACAGCAGATAAGTATATTCAATCGAACCTTTTTCGGCCACCCTACGGACGCATTAAGCGATCGCAGATAAATGCACTGCGGCAACAGCATTTCAGGATCATCATGTGGGATGTGCTAAGTGCCGATTTCGATACGCAGTTAACGCCACAGGCTAGTCTGGCCTATGTAGTTTACCATACCAAACCTGGTTCGATTGTATTGTTTCACGACAGCGAAAAAGCATGGGACCGGATGTCGTTTGCATTGCCGGCTATGCTGAAATATTTTTCAGGAGAAGGTTATGTTTTCG
>SCVJ01000005.1 GCA_004322425.1 Chitinophagaceae bacterium | reverse complement strand
AAAAGATTGGTAGAGTGTGGACACGATGTAATTATACTTTTAGATTCCATAACTCGATTGGCTCGGGCTCATAACACAGTAGCTCCCTCCTCTGGAAAAGTTTTATCAGGAGGTGTTGAAGCCAATGCGATGCAAAAGCCGAAACAGTTTTTTGGTGCTGCAAGAAAAATAGAAAATGGTGGATCTTTAACCATCATTGCAACTGCACTAGTTGATACCGGCTCAAAAATGGATGAAGTTATTTTTGAAGAATTTAAAGGAACGGGTAATATGGAATTACAATTGGATAGAAGATTGTCTAACAGACGTATTTATCCGGCAATCGACTTGGTTTCTTCCTCTACTCGACGTGATGATTTATTGCTTGATAAAGATGTATTGAAACGAATGAATTTGCTTCGCGTTTTCTTGAATGATATGAATTCGGAAGAAGCCATGCGGGAATTACAAAATCGTATGAGGGGAACAAAAGACAACGAAGAGTTTCTTGCCAGCATGAATAAGTAAATCGGCAGTTTAACGTACAATTATAATCCTAAAAGCCGATGTTAATTACATTGGCTTTTTTATTTTTGAAAAAAGTGGGAATTGAAAAAATAAATATTGAACCTTTTTTATTGTTAGCTAAACAATCCCCCATAATTGATGTTCGTAGTCCGGCGGAATATCAACATGCCCATATTCCTGGAGCATATAGTTTACCATTATTTACCAATGATGAAAGAGCAATTATTGGAACTGCGTATAAACAAGAAAGCCGTGAAAAGGCAATCAAGCTGGGATTGGATTTTTTTGGACCAAAAATGAAATTGCTGGTAGAAAATGTAGAAGAGCTTTGTGCAAATAATCTTATCTCTTCAAAAACAATTCTCATTTATTGTTGGCGCGGTGGACTTCGAAGTGCTACAATAGCGTGGTTATTGGATATGTATGGCTTTAAAGTATTTACATTGACAGGCGGTTACAAAAATTTTAGAAAATATGTATTGGAAACTTTTCGTGCTGATTTCAATCTTCATATACTTGGCGGCTATACCGGTTCAGGCAAAACAGAACTATTGCACCAATTAGAAAAAAAAGGAGAGGCCATTATTGATTTGGAAAAAATTGCTCATCATAAAGGTTCTGCTTTTGGAAATATTGGTTTGCAACTGCAGCCCACTCAGGAAATGTTCGAAAATATTCTTGCTACAAATCTTAATCAGTTTGTTGTACAAAAAGAAAAAATTTGGATTGAAGACGAAAGTCAACGAATTGGACTTGTAAATATTCCCAATGATTTTTGGAACAACATGAGAAAAGCGCCGGTTTATTTTTTAGCTGTAGATTTTGAAGAACGGCTACACCACATTGTTGAAGAATACGGTATTTTAGAAAAACAAAAAATGATTGACGCGGTTGGCAGAATACAACAACGGCTTGGTGGACTAGAAACTAAAAATGCCATCGATCATCTATTAAACAATGATACTGTTTCTTGCTTCCGTATATTACTTACATATTACGATCGTTGGTATGAAAAGGGGTTGAGCAAAAGAAAAGAAAACAACTCAGCACTTTCAACAATTTTTTGCGAAACTGTAACGCCATTAAACGTTTCTAAATTATTGGTGGATTCCTAAGAAAGAACACTAACAACAAGCTTTTGCATTAAGTTCTTTATCAAGCACTGCTGTTGCTTCAATTTCTATTAAATATTCAGGAGCTATCAACGATTTAATTTCTATCATTGATGTACAGGGTTTAATGATTTTAAAAACTTCTCCGTGTGCCCTTCCGTATTCCTCCCAGCGACTAATGTCTGTAACAAACATTCTGGTTCGTATAATATCTTTTAACGAGGCTCCGGCCTGTTGCAATACTTTGTCAATTTTTTGAAGAATGAATTTTGTTTGTTCGTACGCGCTATTTCCCCCTACAAGCTGTCCGCTGTCATCAATGGCAACCGTGCCGGTTACTTCAATAATATTTCCCATTTTTACGGCGCGGCTGTATCCCACAATTTCTTCCCACTTTGCTCCTGATGAATAATTAGTGCGTTGCATAAATGAACTTACATGCCGTATTTGCTTAAAAATTTTATGCGCATTATTTTTAATTGCTCTAGTGTAAAATTATGTTCCGACAATTCGTCTTGCGCTACTTCAATACTTCCGGTGTCACAATTTTTAAAATAATCGAGAATATCTTCTTGATCATTTTCATCCAACATTTGTTCTATTTCATAATCTAAATTAAGTTTAGTGCCGCTAGCCGCAATGGTTTCCATCTCCTCCAATAATTCACTTAATTTCCACCCTTTGTTTCTTGCAATAGTTTCCAGTGCAATTTTTTTGTCTACGTTTTGGATGATAAAAACTTTATTGCCGCTTTTATTAACCACGCTTTTCATTACAAAATCATCGGGACGTTCAATGTTATTTTCCTCAACATATTTAGCAATTAATTCAACAAATGGTTTCCCGTAACGAAGCGCTTTTCCCTTGCTAACACCTTGACATTTTTCTAAATCAACAATAGTAATCGGATAAATTGTTGACATATCCCGTAACGAAGCTTCAAGAAAAAGCACAAACGGTGGAAGGTTTTTCTTCTTGGCTTCTTTTTGACGAAGCTCTTTCAGTATTTCATATAATGGTTCGTCGGAAGCAGCGCCTACTTCAGCTTCAGCTCCTTCGTCATCGTCTTCATTGGCGTCGTTATATTGATTATTTAAAACGATTTTAAACGACTTCGGTTTTTTCAAAAAGTCTAATCCTTTTTGTGTAAACTTTAGTACGCCATATTCTTCAATATCTTTTTTTAATAACCCCTCCAACGATATTTGCCTAATCAGTGAATTCCAATAATGATTCTCTTTATCATTTCCGCAAGCAAAGAGCGGCATTCCTTCGTGACGATACATCGTAATTTGTGGCGTCATTCTTCCACTAATAATATTAATAATATACTCCGAAGCAAACCGTTCATCTAATGCTTTGATGATATTTAATACTTTAAGCGCATCTTCTTTTGCTTCTATTTTTTCTTTTGGATGTTTACAGTTATCACAATTTCCACATTTATCTTTTTCATATTCTTCTCCAAAATAATTCATCAGTATTTTTCTTCGGCATACTCCACTTTCGGCAAAGGCAACGGTTTCACTAATTAATTGCGTACCCACTTCTCTTTCGCTTAGTGCCTTATCGCGCATTAAATGCTCCAACTTGCTTACATCTTTGTGCGAATAATAAAGAATACATTTCCCTTCCAAGCCATCTCGTCCACCTCTTCCTGTTTCCTGATAATAATTTTCAATACTCTTGGGAATATTATAATGTATAACAAATCGTATATCTGGTTTATCAATTCCCATTCCAAATGCAATAGTGGCTACGACGACTTGTATATTTTCTTCTTTGAGAAATTGATCTTGTCTTTTAGAGCGAAGTTTACTATCAAGTCCGGCATGATAAGCAGCTGCTTTTATGCCATTGGCCATTAACATATCCGCCAACTCTTCGGTTGTTCGACGGTTGGTCGTGTAAATAATTCCGCTTTTGCCCTTGTTTAGTAAAATGAATTTGGTAATGCTTTTTAGCGTTTCTTCTTTTTTTATTTTTGGAATTACTTCATAATAAAGATTGGGGCGATTGAAAGAAGAAATAAATACTAGTGGATTTCGTAAATCAAGGTTTTTAATAATGTCACTTTGAACTTTTGGTGTTGCCGTTGCAGTCAGCGCAATCATGGGAATTTCCGGATTGATTTGAACCATCATTTCACGAAGGCGACGATACTCGGGACGAAAATCGTGCCCCCACTCGGATATACAATGAGCTTCGTCCACAGCAAAAAATGAAATTTTCAAATCGCTGAAAAATTCTAAATTTTCCTGCTTGGTTAAAGTTTCTGGTGCCACGTATAACATTTTTGTCTTCCCACTTTTAAGGTCATCGTGAACAGCGGTAATCTCTTTCTTTGATAACGTAGAATTTAAAAAATGCGCTACATCGTCTTTACTGCTATAACCGCGAACTAAATCCACCTGATTTTTCATTAATGCAATGAGAGGCGAAACAATAATAGCCACCCCTTCGCTGATTAATGCCGGTAATTGATAACACATACTTTTACCGCCACCAGTGGGTTTAATGACAAACACGTCCGTGCCTGCTAAAAGTGCTTCGATTATTTTTTCTTGATTTCCTACAAAAGAATCAAATCCAAAATTTTCTTTTAGTGCCGGCAAAAGACTTTTTGTTTTCTTAGCCGATTTAATGATTTTGTCTTTCGTTTCTTGCTCTTTCGGTTTTTCCTTATTGCCCCTTGAAGCAACTTTTGATTTTGTCCCCGCCATATTCAACTCTTTTTCTTTTACTTAGTTCAATAAAATAGATTTTCTTAAGGTACGCCTTTTTCTTAAGGGTACCCAATTATTATTTTTCAACTCGGTAAATGCTAATACAAGAATCGTTGCTGTTGGTTGAAATATTCATCAAGATGTTTCTTTTATTTTATACGTGAATAATCTTAAACAAATCTCTATTTTTGATAATAGAAATGGAAACTCCTTTACAGCGTATTGCGTTAAAAACTATTGCCCTCGAATCGCAATCCATTAATGACTTGTCCAAGTTCATTAACGATGATTTTGAGAAATCAATTCGTGCAATTGAAAAAATAAAAGGCCGCCTAGTAGTTAGTGGTATTGGTAAAAGCGCCATCATTGCGCAAAAAATTGTTGCCACATTTAATTCCACCGGCACTCCTTCTATCTTTCTTCATGCTGCTGACGCTATTCATGGCGATCTTGGGATTATTCAAGAAGAAGATATAGTTATGATTATCAGCAAAAGTGGTGAAAGCCCAGAAATAAAGGTGTTGGTCCCATTGATAAAAAATTTCGGTTTCGCTAATCATAAAAAAAATATTTTGATTGGCATGGTGGGAAATGCTAACTCTTATCTCGCTCAACAATCCGATATTTTTTTAAACACTACGATTGAACAAGAGGCTTGCCCCAATAATCTTGCTCCTACTTGCAGCACCACAGCCCAATTGGTTATGGGCGATGCTTTGGCGGTTTGTTTAATGGAGCTGAAAGGATTTAACAGCAACGACTTTGCAAAGTTTCATCCTGGTGGAGCATTAGGGAAAAAACTGTATTGGCGTGTTGCCGATCTTTATAAAAATAATGAAACTCCTTGCGTTTTTGCAACACAATCACTAAAAGAGGTTATTGTAGAAATATCTTCAAAACGATTAGGCGCTACCGCCGTTGTTGACGATAAAAATAATTTATTGGGAATTATTACCGATGGTGATTTAAGAAGAATGTTGGAGAAAAATAATTCTCTAGAAAAGCTGACTGCCGATATGTTGATGTCAGAAAATCCAAAAACAGTAGGTGCTAACGAGTTGGCAATTGAAGCCTTGGATATAATGCGAAAAAACTCCATTACACAACTAGCCGTAACTGACAACAATAAATATTTGGGCTTTATTCATTTACACGATCTAATCCGCGAAGGATTAGTTTAAAGTTTTAGTAATGAACAAACACAATTATGTAGCAATAATGGCGGGAGGTATTGGTAGCCGTTTTTGGCCAATGAGCCGCACGGGTTATCCAAAACAATTTCTAGATATTTTAAATACTGGCAAAACCCTCATTCAACAAACATTTGAGCGGTATCAAAAATTAGTGCCCACAGAAAATATCTATATTATTACTTCGGCAGAATACATCCCGATTGTAAAAAAACAATTACCGAAAGTTGCTGATCAAAATATTTTAGGCGAACCATCTCGAAAAAATACAGCCCCCTGTGTGGCCTATATTTCTTTTAAATTATTTCAAAAAGATCCAAAATCGCTTTTGGTAATTGCGCCCGCCGATCACTTGGTTTTAGAATCGGATGAGTTTGTTGAAACATCAAAGAAGGCACTTCATTTTGCAGAACACCATGATGCTTTAATAACGCTTGGCATCAAGCCCACCCATCCCAATACAGGATACGGCTATATTCAGCACGGAGTAGAATCTGTAGCGGACGATTTTTATAAAGTAAAAACATTTACCGAAAAACCAAATCTTGATTTGGCAAAAACCTTTTTAGCCAGTGGCGATTTTCTTTGGAACTCGGGCATTTTTATTTGGAAAGTGAAAAATATTCTTACCGCTTTTGAAAAATATTTGTCGACAATGTACGAGATGTTTGCGGCTGAAAAAGAAAAATTAAATACTTCGAAAGAGGCTGCCGCGCTGGAAAAAATTTATCCTCAATGCACCAATATCTCCATCGATTTTGGGATAATGGAAAAAGCAGCTAATGTTTTTGTTTTGCCCGCATCCTTTGGCTGGAGCGACCTTGGAACATGGAACAGTGTTTGGGATAATATGGAAAAAGATTATTTTGAAAATGCCGTAATTGGTAAAAATGTAATGATTGTGGACGATACAAAATGTACCGTACATGTTCCTGATAATAAATTAGCCGTATTGCAGGGATTAGATAATTTTATTGTGATTGACACAAAAGATGTGTTGCTGATTTGCAAAAGAGATAAAGAACAAGAAGTTAAAGAATATGTTGCAGAGGTAAAACGAAACAAAGGGGATAAATATTTGTAGCTTTATGGTATGTTGGCTCCTCTTCATCATATATTATTTTTAGACATTGAAACAGTTCCGCAATATGCCGATTATCATTCGCTTCCAAAAGAATGGCTTGCACTTTGGGATTTAAAATCTGCTTCGCTATTAAAATATCACGAAGAAGAAACAACGGAAACTATTTATCATCGTGCCGGTATTTATGCCGAGTTTGGTAAAATAATCTGTATCAGTTGTGGAGTAATACAGGGAAGTGGCGATACAAAAAAAATAATCCTTAAATCTTTTTACGGAGACGATGAAAAATTAGTGCTCTCCGATTTTTGTGAGATGATTAAAAAATGGTCGGGATCAGATCAAAAATATTTATGTGCACACAATGGAAAAGAATTTGATTACCCTTATTTATGTCGCCGGTTAATTATTAACAACCTTTCTATTCCATCAATACTAAACATAAGTGGTAAAAAACCATGGGAAGTGGCTCATTTCGACACGCTAGAGCTTTGGAAGTTTGGCGATTATAAAAACTATACATCGTTGAATCTTTTAGCACACGCCTTGGGAATTCCAACTCCCAAAGATGATATTGACGGAAGCGTGGTGTGGAGTGTTTATTGGAATGATAAAAATTTAACCCGCATTGTTACGTATTGCCAAAAAGACGTGATTACGGTAGCACAAATTTTTCTGCGACTACAGGGGCAGTCAATAATCAAACAAGAAAATATTGAACTGGCTAGTTAATGAACTTTTTTACCGAAAAGATTTTAACCTTTCAGCAATTACTTCTATTTTTGCTGCCCCAAATAAGGATGGTGCGGTAGCTCAGTCGGTAGAGCAAAGGACTGAAAATCCTTGTGTCGCCGGTTCGATCCCGGCCCACACCACTTTTTAAAGGCTGAAAATCACTAATTTGTTGATTATCAGCCTTTTTTGTTGCTACGAAATGCATAAAAACCCCCTTTGGCCGAGTACTTTCGGAGACATTTTTGGAGGGCCTTTTTTTCGATATTTATTTGCATTTTTCTGCTTTACTTAGCACTTTTAAAATCGCTATAAACAATTGACCTTTATAGCTTTAAACGACTTTTATTTGTGAAATAAATACGAGAAAATGTAACAAAATCTAATGAAATCCTTAACAGACAAGTGTTTCATTAGACAAACAATAATTGATTTTTCGCCAAAAATTCGGTGTGCCTTTCTTAACTGCCCACACCAACACTCTAATATTTACAGAAATGTTATTTGCTCTACTTTTGTTTTATCTTCCCATATATACCATCAGTATTTGTACGTCGCTGGGGTTAATCCCCGATATTCGACTAGCTTGTCCAAGCGTAGCGGGCTTCATTCTAGAAAGCTTTTCTCGGGCCTCATTTCCCAATGCTTTAATTTTTTTGTACTCAAACGTTTCAGGAATAACCAGCTCTTCTAATTCAGACATACGCCGAACCAAATCGTTTTCTTTTTCAATATAGGTTTGATATTTTATTTGTATGGACGCTTGTTCAATAGCTTCTTGAGAAAACATTTTCACATCTTTTTTTAAACCAGGAAGATGTTCTATTAGGTTGGTTAATTCAACATTTGGTCTTAATAGAATTTTATCTGCCTTTTGTTTTTCGCTTATAAGGGCTGAATTTTTACTCTCTAATACAGGATTAATCTCATTTGGATTGAGCGTCAATTCTGATAAAATTTTTTTTATTTTTTCAACTTCATATTTTTTATTTTCAACAAGATCCATTCTTTCCTTTGAGGCTAGCCCTAATTTGTAGCTCAGTTCTGTCAGCCTTAAATCTGCGTTGTCTTGTCGAAGTAAAGTTCTAAACTCGGCCCTCGATGTAAACATTCTGTATGGCTCTTCTGTTCCCTTGCTAACTAGGTCGTCAATCAAAACACCAATATAAGCCAGGCTTCTTTTCAACACCAAAGGATCTTGGTTCTTAGATTTTTGGTGAGCATTTATACCCGCCATTAACCCTTGACATGCGGCTTCTTCATAACCGGTAGTTCCATTTATTTGTCCTGCAAAAAACAGATTATCAATCAGTTGTGTTTCAAGAGAGTATTTTAATTGTGTTGGTGGAAAATAGTCGTACTCAATAGCATAACCCGGTCGGAACATTTTAGCATTTTCAAATCCTGGTATTAATTTCAGCGCCCTGTTTTGCACATCTTCTGGCAGTGAAGTGGAAAATCCGTTAATATAAATTTCAACTGTGTCCCACCCCTCCGGCTCTACAAATAATTGGTGTCGATCCCTTTCTGCAAATCGGTCAATTTTATCTTCAATACTTGGACAGTATCTTGGGCCAACACCATCAATTCTGCCAGCAAACATGGGGCTTTTATCAAACCCTGTTTTTAAAATATCGTGTACGTTTTCATTGGTATATGTAATCCAACAGCTTTTTTGTTTTTCGGGCTTTGAGATTTTTAGATATGAAAAACCTGTAACATACTGATCACCTAGCTGTTCTTCCATTTTAGAATAGTCCAAACTGCGCCCGTCAATGCGTGGCGGAGTTCCAGTTTTTAAGCGATCGCTTTTAAATCCAAGCGAAACCAATTGTTCTGTAATGCCAGAAGATGCTTTTTCGGCCATTCTTCCGCCGCCAAAATTTTTTTCCCCAATATGTATGATTCCGTTTAAAAAAGTTCCGTTTGTAAGCACAACCGAATCGGCGCTTATTTCATTACCGAGTCCTGTAATAACCCCAGAACACTTTCCCTCCTTAATTAAAAGCCCCTTTACCATATCCTGATAAAAATCAACGTTTGGGGTTTGTTCGAGCATTTCCCGCCACTTTTTAGAGAAAAGCATGCGGTCATTCTGAGTTCTTGGGCTCCACATAGCAGGCCCCTTTGAACGATTCAGCATCCTGAATTGAATCATAGAAAAGTCGCTAACAATTCCGGAATATCCACCCATGGCATCTATTTCCCTTACAATTTGCCCCTTGGCAATTCCTCCCATGGCTGGATTACAGCTCATTTGGGCAATTGTCTGCAAATTCATCGTAATCAAAAGAACTTTTGATCCAAGATTTGCAGCAGCAGCAGCCGCCTCGCAGCCCGCATGCCCCGCACCAACCACTATTACGTCGTATTTTTTAAACATAAAGAGCGCAAAGATACGCTCATTAAAAGAAGCAAATAGATGAAGCTAGCTTGGCCATATTGTAATATTTCACGTGAAACAAATAGCCGTGTTTCTTGTGAAACCTTTACCTGATTAAGAATTTGTCCAGTAGCTTATTTTCCGTTTTCCGCATTTTTTCAGCGTCTTTTTTTGATTTATCCTTAAATCCGCAAAGATGTAGCGCGCCGTGAAAAATCACCCTGTGAAGTTCTGATCGGGAAGAAACCCCAAGTATTTTGGCATTTTCCTTTACCCTATCCACGCTAATATAAATCTCGGCTGATATCTTCTTTTTGCCGGAGGATAGGTCAAAAGTTATTATGTCGGTAAAAAAATCGTGCTTTAAAAATTTTTTATTAATTAAGAGAAGTGCCTTATCGGAGCAAAAAATATAGCTTATTAGCTCAATTTCTCTCTTTTCCTTCTTAAAAACATCCTCAATAAAGTCTTTCAGCTTGGTTCTGTTTCTAAGTGTCGGGCTGATATCATCAGAAAAAAAATTTATTTTTTGCGTGGCCGACATAATTTCATATTTCGCAAGCAAATGTAACTCAACAGATTTAGCTTTGTGTTTGAATTATGAAACTACGACTTAGTGATTTAAAACCAGGGCAAGAGGCAATTATTCGTCAATTTGATAACGACGAAATTTCCCTGAAGTTGATGGAAATGGGTTGCTTGCCTGGCGAAAAAATTTTATTGGAACAAATTGCCCCATTGGGTGATCCAATTTCAATTGCCGTATCCGGATACGCTTTAAGCCTTCGGCTAAATGAAGCTGAACATGTTTTTGTTGATGTAATTAATTGATTTTCAATATAATAATGAATATAGGGCTCTACTTTGGTTCTTTTAATCCTATACATGTCGGGCATTTATTAATTGCTAATTCTGCATTAAACGAAACCGCTGTTGATAAAATCTGGTTTATTGTTTCTCCACAAAACCCGTTAAAAAAAAGCAATTCTCTTCTTAATGAGTTTGACAGATTGCATTTGGTTCGCCTAGCAACAGAGGGAGATATTCGAATAAAGCCCATGGACATAGAATTTCATTTACCCAAACCATCCTTCACCATTGACACCTTAATCTATTTGAAAGAAAAATATCCAACTCACAATTTTTCGGTTTTGTTGGGCGGTGATAGTTTTCAAAATATTGAACACTGGAAAAACTTTTCGGAAATCCTCGGCCAATTTCCTCTTATTATTTACAAACGGTTTGGTTTTGAAATCAACAATAAACACAATGCTCAATTAACTATTTTGAATGCGCCGTTAATTGAATTATCCGCAACACAAATTCGCGATTTAATTAAAGCCGGAAAATCGATTCGTTATCTTGTTCCGGAAGCCGTAAGAGAAGAAATTGAAGTGCGAAGTTTTTTTCTAAAAAAGAATTAGAAAATAATTCCCAATAATAAACACAGTGCCACAATAATAGGGGGCGGTAATTTACTATACATTAATATTCCCGCTGTTCCCAAGATGACGATTGCATTTAATAAACTTCCGAGCTTAACTTCTAACAACGAAATATCTTTAATTAAATAAAAAGCGGCAGCAATCATAAACCCAACCACAACAGCATTAATTCCTTCGAGAGAACGATAAACCACTGTGTATTTTTTTATGTTGTGCCAGACGGGGAAAAAGAATAATACTAATAATGCGCTTGGTAAAAAAATAGCAGCTGTGCCAATAATACACCCCAGCGCCTGCATACCAATTCTTTTGGAAGTTGTGCCATCGCTGTCTTTCAACGCCATTCCGCCAACAAATGAAGCAATAGAAAATACGGGTCCGGGAACTGCGCTCACGATTCCCATTCCTGTATACATATCTTCTTTATTTATTTTAATTACTTCTGGATCTTTTTCTTTTCGTGAAAATGGACGAACAGAAAACTGTTCATACATCATCGGCATCAATACTTGTCCGCCACCAAAAACGAAACTTCCCATTCTATATGTATTTTCAAAAAGATTTATAGGTGCTCTATTGGGCCAGTTATTTTTTCTAGCAGTTTCACTCAAAAATGCTGTTATCAAAAATATAAAAACAAAAAGCCCAATATTTAACCATTTTATTTTGTGCGGTTTTTGTTGAATAGTTGTAATTCTTTTTTTACTGATATTGGTCACCATCCCACCCAAAACAATTAGAATTGGAAAAACAAGGGGAAGTTTGAAGAAAAAAAATGTTGTAATTGCTGCAACTATCATAATTACCCACGTAATAAAATTTTTAATGGAAATACGAAACGCTTGGGCTGTAGCAAAAACTAAAAAACCAACCGCCATAGGTGGAATAAATTTGAAAATATCCACCTGTAGGGCACGCCGATCAAAATATCGCAGCAAAAAAGAAAGCAGCCCCATAATGAAACAAGCGGGAACTATCCAAATAATTAAAGTCAGTGCCGCTAAAGGTATTCCGCCTCTTTTATATCCAATTAATGTGATTGTTTGTGTAGAGGAGGCGCCGGGAAGTAGTTGGCAAAATGAGTTGTATTCGATTAGCTCTTGCTCAGAAAGGTATTTTTTTCGCTGCACAAATGTTTTTAACATCATCCCAAAATGAGCTTGTGGTCCTCCAAAAGCGGTAAGGGTGTACCAAAAAACAGTCTTTAAAAAACCAACATGTCTGAGCAGCATGGCAATAAATATAAAAATAATTTAGAATATTTGATTAGCGGAGGTTATGTAATTATCAATTACCCTAAATTCACAAAAATATTTTTCACATGCGCAAACTATTCATCTGTCTTTTTTTAATCCCGACTTTTTTAGTTGCTCAGAAAAAACCGGTTGACATTTCTTCGGCTCTAACAGTTGCTGTTGATAAAATTGAAGCAAAATGTATAAGTTGGAGACGAGACATTCATCAAAACCCGGAGTTGGGAAATAGTGAATTTAGAACTGCAAAATTAATTGCAAGCCATCTTCGCTCTTTGGGTATTGAAGTAAAAGAAGGTGTTGGCAAAACTGGTGTGGTTGGCCTTTTACGGGGAGCCAAGCCGGGTCCTTGCATTGGATTAAGGGCCGACATAGATGCTTTACCTGTGGTAGAAAGAGTTGATCTCCCTTTTGCATCAAAAGTAAAAACAACATATAATGGACAAGAGGTTGGAGTAATGCACGCTTGTGGTCACGATACACATGTGGCAATGCTGATGAGTGTTGCAGAAATATTAGCAGGAATGAAAAATGAACTGATTGGTTCTGTGAAGTTTGTTTTTCAACCCGCCGAAGAAGGGCCACCAGAAGGTGAAGAGGGTGGCGCGCCATTAATGATTAAAGAAGGTGTTCTCGAAAATCCAAAAGTAGATGTCATGTTTGGTTTGCATATTGGATCGCAAAGAGATGTAGGAAAAATTTCGTATCGTTCAGGCGGAACAATGGCTGCGTCTGATTGGTTCACGATTAAAGTAAAAGGAAAACAAACTCACGGATCTCAGCCTTGGGCCGGAGTTGATCCTGTTGTTGTTTCGGCACAAATTATTAATGGATTACAAACTATTGTAAGCCGACAAACTGATCTTACAAAAAACCCTGCTGTAATTTCTGTCAGCACGGTGCACGGAGGAGTTCGATCTAATATTATTCCAGAAGACATTACGCTTACTGGAACAATTAGAACATTAGATACGGGCACGCAAAGAATTATTCATGAAAAAATAGTTCTTACTGCAACTAAAATTGCCGAAGCTTCGGGAGCTACCGCCGAAACAATTATTGATAAAAAAACATTGATTACTTATAATGATCCGGCGTTAACCCAACAAATGATTCCCAGTTTTATCAAGTCGGCAGGAGAAGAAAATGTGGAAGAGATAGACCCTATTACCGGAGCAGAAGATTTTTCTTTTTTTGGAGAAAAAGTTCCCTCTCTTTTCTTTTTCATTGGCGGGAAGCAAAAAAATATTGATGCCAGCAAAGTGTTTCCACACCATACGCCCGATTTTTGGATTGATGAAAGCGGTATGAAAACAGGAATCAAAGCATTTTGCAATTTAGTGTTTGACTATATGAATAGTCAAACAGGTTCAAAGTTAAGTGTTGAGAAAAAACCATTTTGATGAAACATTTCTTTTTGGCTGTTGTATTTTTTCTTTGTACCAATGTCGGCTTTTCTCAAAAAACAGATGGTCGATTACAAAAAAAAATTGAGGCTGCTGTTTCTGGGTTTCAAGGCGATCTTGGTATTTACATAAAAAATTTACGAACAGGAAAAATAGTTGCTGTAAATGCCGATACGGTTTTTCCAACCGCCAGCATTGTAAAGGTGCCAATACTAATTGGCATTATGGATAAAATACAAAAGAATGAATTGAGTTTCGATTCACAACTTGTTTACAAAGATTCTTTGTTGTATGAAGGCGAAGATATTTTAGGATCCTTTAAAGCCGATGAAAAAATTGCTTTAAAAAAAGTAGTGATGTTGATGTTAACCACTAGCGACAATACAGCTAGCTTATGGTTACAAAATTATTCCGGAACCGGAACCCGCATCAACGAAATTATGGATGGCCTTGGGTTTGTTTCTACCCGAGTAAACTCCAGAACTCCAGGCCGAACAAACAATAGAACACAATATGGTTGGGGACAAACAACGCCAAAAGAAATGGGTACTCTATTCGAAAAGATTTATAGAAAAGAATTATTCTCGAAAGAAGCTAGTACGAAGATGCTTCGATTACTTGGAAGAAATTATTGGGATGAAGATGAAGCATTATCGCAGATTCCGCCAACGATTGAAGTGTTTAGTAAAAATGGCTGCGTTGACGCTAGTCGCAGCGAGGTATTGTTGGTGAACGCCTATAAAAACCCTTATATCTTTTGCATTTTTACCAAGAATAATAAAGATCAACGCTGGACACACGAAAATGAAGCATGGACTTTAGCAAGAAAAATTTCAAAATTATTGTGGGAATATTATGGAAAGCCGTAGCGTTATTATTTAAATAGTTGATACACCAACAAACTCATTAAATACGCCAAGCCCGTCATATAAACAAGCTGAATCATCGGCCACTTCCATGATTTTGTTTCTCGTTTTACAATGGCCAGCGTACTCATACATTGCATTGCAAATACATAAAAAATCATGAGCGATAATCCGCTGGCAAGATTATATACCGGCGTACCATTTACATTAGTTGCCGCTTTCATTTTATCGCGCAGAAGCAAACTATTATCATCCAATTCACCAACACTATAAAGTGTGGCCATCGTGCCAACAAAAACTTCTCTGGCAGCAAAAGATGTAATTAACGCAATTCCTATTTTCCAATCAAATCCCAATGGTGAAATTATTGGTTCAATTGTTTTTCCTAAAATACCCGCATACGAATTTTCTAGTTTTGCTGCGTGATATTCTTTGGTAAGCTCTTCCTTGTTAAGAAGTGGATTGTTTTTTGAAAGATTGTACTGCTTTGTAATTGCTTCTGTTTTCCCTTGTGGCCCAAAGCTACTTAGTGCCCATAATATTAAACTAATAACCATGATGACTTTGCCGGCTTCAACTACAAATATTCTTGCTTTGTTCACCATCGTTTGAATTATGTTTCCCCAACGTGGAGCTCGATAAGTGGGTAGCTCAAGAATAAAAAAACTTTTTTCGCTTATATTAATAAACCATCTAGCTACCGCCGAAACAAGAAGCGCCGTTATTATTCCCAACAAATACAAACCCATCATTACAAGTCCCTGAATTCCTAAGAATCCAAACAGATAAGTTTTTGGAATTACAAGTCCGATTAAAATAGTAAAAACTGGCAGCCTCGCCGAGCAGCTCATTAAAGGAGTAATAAGTATTGTCAATAGCCGCTCTTTTTTGTTTTCAATATTTCTGGCGCTCATAATAGCCGGAACGGCACAAGCAAATCCGCTAATCATAGGCATCACACTTTTTCCATTTAGTCCCACGCTTCGCATTAATCTATCGCTGAGAAAGCTGATGCGCGCCATGTATCCTGTGTCCTCTATCAAAGTAATAAGTGCAAATAATATCATTATTTGTGGCACAAACACAAGTATGCCGCCAAGCCCGGCCAGTATTCCATTTATAAAAAGATCGCTCCACCAAATATCCGGCAATGCTGTAGAAAGCGAACTACTCAGTTTTGCAAATCCCATTTCAATCCAATCCATAGGATGTTGTGCTAGCCAAAAAACAGATTGAAAAAGTAAAAACAAGACTGATAGAAGAATTACATAACCCCACTTTCGATGCAACAAAATATTATCAAGCTTATCGGTAAACAATTTTTTCAGTAGCGGATCTGGCTCCGAAACAGCATGTTGCATGATTTGCTTTATGCGGGTATAACGATCCATTATTTCTTGCGCCTGCTGTGCTGATTTGTTAATTGGAAATCTCCCTATTACATCTTCAACAATTTTTTTTTCGTCATCGTTCTTTATTATTTCATTATACGAATAATAAAGGTGGAGTGCTTTGTAGTCGCTTAGCTGCGGAATTTTTTCTTTAATTGCTTCTACAAACTCTCTGCCCCAATATGCCTGCTGAACAAAATTTCGAACTGGCGCCTGTAAAGGATGGGCAATAATATTGGCAATTGTTTTTTTTAACTGTTCAATGCCTTTATTTTTTCTTGGATTAATGGAAAGAACGGGAACGCCAAGTTCTCTTTCTAGTGCAAGTATATCAATTTCTACTCCCTTCTTGTGGGCAAGGTCCATCATGGTTAACGCTATAACAGTTGGAATTTTTAAATCAATGATTTGAGAAGCAAACAATAAGTTTCTTCTAAGATTCGAAGCGTCCACAATTACAACTAAAACATTGGGGTGTTCTTCGTGATCTTCGTTCATTAACAAGTCGTATGTTACTTGTTCGTCGCTGCGCTTTGGATAAAGGCTATAAGTACCGGGCATATCCAAAAACTCCGCTTCGATAGTTTCTGAAATTTTGGAAACCCCCACCTTCATTTCTACCGTAACGCCCGGAAAATTGCCCACGTGCTGGTTTAGCCCTGTAAGACAATTAAACAAGGAGCTTTTTCCGCTGTTGGGATTTCCCACTAAAGCAATGTGTACTTGATTCTCGCTCATTCGATTGCAAATGTAGGCGGCGGCTTTCAATCTCGCTTACGAAATAGGCTTTTTTGAAAAAAACTAATTTTTTTTTACAAATAACTGCAGCTCACAAATAAAAAACTAGAATAACTTTGCGAAAATTAATCACACAAATTCATGACTACCTTTCTGAAATTTATTTTACCAGTTTTACTGTTCTCTTACCAACTTGGATTTGCGCAAACGAACTCCTCTGCCAATCGAAAAACTATTTCCAATCTAAAAGAACATATTAGCTACTTAGCTAGCGATTCGCTGGAAGGCAGGCGGGCCGGAACAAAGGGTGAGGCTCTTGCTCAGCAATATATAATTACACAGTTTAAAAAAATTGGATTAGAGCCAAAAGGGGCCGATGGCTTTTATCAACCATTTTCCATCTATGGTGGAAAGCAAATCAACCGCTCTACATATTTAATTATAAATGGAGACTCGCTTACAATTAATAAAGATTTCTTCCCGTTTCCTTTTTCTGCCAACAGTAGCCTTGTTGCCGCTCCCATTGTGTCGGTTCAGGAAATTTCTATGCCGTGGTTTTTTGATTTAAAAACTATTTTGGAAGAAAACAAAACCAATCCACATTTTGATTTGAACGAGGCCATTTTGTCTACAATAAAAAAAGAGTCTCAAAAAGGCCCATCGGCCATCATATTTTTTAATAGCTCAGAAATAGAAGATGGGCTTGCTTTTGAAAGTAAAAACAAAACATCATTATTTGAAATCCCTGTTCTTTACTTAACCAAGGGTATAATTAAAAAATATCTTTCTGACGATTCGGCCACTCTAAATATTGACTTAAAAGTAGATGTCGGAGAAATCAAAAGGAGGGCCGGTAATATAATTGGCTACATTGATAACAGCGCAGCAACAACCGTTGTATTGGGTGCCCATTTTGATCATTTAGGATATGGTGAAGATGGAAATTCCATGTTGCGTACAAGTGAAAAACTTATTCATAATGGAGCAGATGATAATACAAGTGGGACTGCTGCCCTTATCGAGTTGGCTAGAAAATTAAAATCGAGTACATTAAAAAATAATAATTATTTGTTTATTGCATTTTCGGCAGAAGAGCTCGGTCTGATCGGATCAAAATATTTTACCGAAAATCCCACCATTGAATTAACGCGTACTAATTATATGATAAATCTGGATATGGTTGGACGACTGAACGATAGTTTAAATTCTATAACCGTTGGCGGCTTTGGTACTTCGCCACAATGGAATTCAATTATTAATGAGGCAAATAAAAAAAATTCTTTTGCTCTAAAATTTGACAGTAGCGGAACGGGGCCAAGCGACCATACATCATTTTACAGAAAAGATATTCCAGTTTTATTTTTCTTTACCGGGCTACACACAGACTATCATAAGCCTGGAGATGATTTTGAAAAAATAAATTATCGTGGCGAAACCCGACTCATCAGTTTTATTTATAAAATTATTTTAAACACAAATTATACGAATCAAAAATTGGTGTTTGCTAAAACCAGAGAAGCCCAAACTACTACTTCGGCGCGTTTTAGTGTAAGTATGGGTATTATGCCCGATTACTCCTATTCAGGAGCTGGTGTTCGTTGCGACGGTATAAGCGAGGGGCGCCCCGCGCAAAAGGCAGGAATTCGCACTGGTGATGTAATTCTTCAAATCAACGATTACGAGATTAGTTCTGTTGAGTCTTATATGCAGGTGCTTGGCAAGTTTAAAAAGGGCGACCGTGTTATTGTAAAATATAGCCGGAGTGGAGAAACACTAATAACTGAAGTTCAATTTTGATTTGTACTTTGTCTAAAATTTAATCGGTGAGCAAATTCGTTCTTGATACAAAAACATTGAGCGAGGATTTTTTTGAAGATGCTCGACTTCTTGGAATTATGGCGCCGCTTGACGATTATAAGTTTTGCCATTTACTCAATCTTAATTTGGGAACAGATTTTAGAATAAATAATGAATTAGAAATACAGCTCATTAAAAAGAATCGAGATTATTTTTTTAGCATTTATGAATATTGCGCCCCCTCTATTTCCTTGGAATATTACATATATAACAACCACTACGATGGCGAATATTTATTGCCCGAACTTAAACACTTAGATTATTTGTGGCTTTTAAAAGGCGATGTTGTTTCCAATGATTCTTTTCATTTGTTGGCGGAAAGTGTTCGTGCTATTGATGCCGTACAGTTAGTGGTGGAATTGACAAATGAAAAAATAAAACACAAAAGTCATCTTGTTTTTTAACTTTTTATAATGCTGACTTTTAATTTTTAATATAAATTCTTTTTTATGTGGCAAGAAAAAAATAATTGTCTTTATAAAAAATTTGTTTTTAAAAACTTTAGCGAGGCTTTTTCTTTTATGACTCGCGTAGCGTTTGAAGCAGAAAAAATGGACCACCATCCCAAATGGAGCAACGTGTGGAATGTGGTTGAAATAGAGCTCAGCACGCATAGTGCGGGAAATGTTGTTACCGAAAAGGATAAACAACTGGCTGAAAAAATAGATTTGCTTTTGTTAAAAACATCGTGATACTTGCTTCCTCGATACTAATGATTCGGCCGGCGGCGTTCGGCTTTAACCAAGAAACATCTGTTGATAATTATTTTCAATCAAACCCCCAATCAACAAGTCGTCAACAATTACAACAATCGGCGTTGGTAGAATTCGACAATATGGTTGAAGTATTAAGAGTTAATGACATTGAAGTTTTGGTAATTGATGACACGCCAATTCCTAAAAAACCTTCTGCTATTTTTCCGAACAACTGGTTGAGCACAACTCCTGGCGGATCGCTAATCGTTTATCCGATGAGTGCCGCGAACAGAAGGGTTGAAAAAAGGGACGATATTATTCAGTGGATAAAACAAAAATACTTAGTTGTTGATTTCCAAGACTGGGGCGGCTTTGAAGCAGATGAACTTTTTCTGGAGGGCACCGGAAGTCTGGTAATTGATTACGATAACAAAATAATTTTTTCCTGTCTTTCGCCAAGAACTAATTCTTCATTAGTAGAAAAGTTTGCAAAAAAAAATGGATTTAATTGTTTTAGTTTTTTGGCCAAAGACAAAAATGGAAATCTAATTTATCACACCAATGTTATGATGTGTTTAGGGGCTGGCTTTTCAGTAATCTGTACCGATGCTATTGAAAACGAAACGGAACGATTGGAAATAATAAAGCGACTTTTATCAACAGGACGAGAAATTATTCAGATATCAATTGAGCAAATGCATTGCTTTGCTGGCAATATGCTTCAGCTGAAAAATAAAAAGGATGCCCCAGTTTTGATAATGAGTCAGTGGGCTTTCGATTGTCTAACAAATAATCAATCCTCTTTATTAAAAAAATACACACAGGTTTTGGTCATCCCAGTAAATACGATTGAAGAGTGCGAAGGTGGCAGCGTACGCTGTATGATGGCAGAAATATTTTTAGAAAAGAAATAATTTATTTCAGTTACGCTGTTACTATAATCGCTTTATCGCTCCTTGCTATCATTCTTCCAATAGGGTCTAAAAACTTACTCAGTCCCGATTTGTTTAATAATAAAAGAACATCTTCCGTCGAGTCTTCTTTTACCGAAAACAATAAACCGCCGTTGGTTTGAGGATCTGGCAATAAAGTAAACGCCTCCATCACGTTGACTCCTTTTTCAAATTTTACTTTCTCACTATAGGCATTCCAGTTTCTTGTTGTTGCATCTGGAAAAATTCGTTGTGCTACATATTCTTTTGCGCCGGCCATCGTCTGAATTTTATGATACTGTACTGTTGCCGACAATCCGCTTCCCTCCGTCATTTCAATAAGATGGCCCAATAACCCAAAACCCGTTATGTCGGTCATTGCGGTAACTCCATCAATATTTCCAAGTTGCTCGCCAATTTTATTTAAACAAGTCATTTGTTCAATTAATGGCGCAAGGTGTTCTTCTTTTAAAATATTTCTTTTTTGCGCTGCGGCCAAAACTCCGGTTCCAATTGACTTTGTTAAAAATAAATAATCGCCAACGGTTGCTGTATTATTTTTTTTAAGATTTTTTATTGGAACAATTCCATTTACCGCCAAACCAAAAATCGGTTCTTGTGAGTTTATGCTATGGCCGCCTGCCAACGGAATACCCGCTTCGCTACAAATAATTTTTGCCCCTTCAATAATTTTTTGCGCTAATTCGGCGGGAAGTTTATCTACGGGCCAGCCCAATATGGCAATGGCAAGTATCGGCTTTCCACCCATCGCATAAACATCGCTGATACTGTTGGCGGCAGCAATTTTTCCAAAATCAGTCGCATCGTTTACAATGGGTGTAAAAAAATCTGTGGTAGAAATTAGCGCCGTTCCATTTCCTAAATCATACACAGCAGCATCGTCTTTTGTATTGTTGCCAACTAAAAGTTTTTTCGTGTCGAGTAAACTAATTGTGCTTTTTAAAATTTCGTCCAAAATTTTGGGCGGAATCTTACAACCACATCCTGCGCCACTTGCAAACTCTGTAAGTTTAATTTGTTCGTTGTCCATAATTTACGCAAGTTCATAAATTGTTTTCAATTCAAGTTTATTTCGTTTGCTTTGTATTTAGCTATGGCATCAAATTTAATATCAAAACTTCCTGCGGTTGGCACAACTATTTTTACAACAATGAGTGCTTTGGCGGTAGAATATAATGCCGTAAATCTTGGTCAAGGATTTCCAGATTATTCGATGAGCGAAGAATTAATTTCTTTGGTAAATCAAGCCATGAAAGATGACAATAATCAATATGCGCCGGTGTCTGGCTGGATACCACTTCGTGAGTCGATTGCAGAAAAAATAGAACTACTTTATACAACAAGTATTAACCCAGATACTGAAATTACAATAACGCCAGGTGGCACGTATGCTATTTACACAGCATTAACTTCAATAATTAATAGCGGCGACGAAGTAATTATTTTTGAACCCGCTTACGATAGCTATATTCCCAATATTGAAATTAATGGAGGAAGGGTTGTTCCGCTGCTTTTAAGTTTTCCTGATTATAAAATTGATTGGGTGGCGGTAAAAAATGCAATTACTACGAAAACAAAAGCAATAATCATAAACTCGCCGCATAACCCAACAGGTAGCGTGTTGAGCAAAGAAGATATTAATCAACTTCGATCTGTAGTGGAGGGAACCAATATAATAATTATCAGCGATGAGGTTTACGAACATATCATTTTTGATGGCGTTGCCCATCAAAGTATTTTACGCTATCCTGATTTGTTGGAAAGAAGCTTTGTTTGCTTTTCATTAGGTAAGGTATATAATTGTACGGGTTGGAAATTGGGTTATTGCGTGGCTCCACCCTCACTTACAAAAGAATTTAGAAAAGTTCATCAGTTCAATGCATTTTCTTGTTTTACCCCGGCACAGGTTGCCCTTTCTTCGTTTTTAAAAAACAAAGAAGCTTTTATTTCATTATCGGCTATCATGCAAGAAAAAAGAGATTACTTCAAACAGCTGATGACAAGTTCTAGATTTTCACTTTTAGAAAGCGGTGGTAGTTATTTTATCTGCGCAAAATATAATCGAATTAGTGAAGAGGGAGATAAAGATTTTGCTATCCGTCTTACAAAAGACTTTCGTGTTGCGACTATTCCTGTTTCACATTTTTATCACAATGGTCAAGATCATCATGTGTTGCGCTTTTGTTTTTCAAAAAAGAAAGAAACTCTTGAGTTGGCAGCAGAGCGGCTTTCGTTAATATAATAATACAGCCTGTTTTGATGAAAAAGAAATTGCTTTTTGTTTGTGTCGAGAATAGTAATCGAAGTCAAATGGCGCAAGCGTTTGCAACTATTCTTGGTAAAGATTGGGTTAGTGCGTACAGCGCCGGCTCTGCTCCTTCCGGAAAAATAAACCCAAAAGCTATTCTTACAATGCAGGAGTTGGATTATGATTTAAGCAAACACAGCAGTAAATCACTAAAAGAAATTGAGCACCTTTCTCCTTTTGATGTTGTGGTAACAATGGGCTGTGGTGATGTTTGCCCGTTGATACCTAACAAAAAATTTGTAGATTGGAATATTCCAGATCCAAAAGAAATGGAACTTTCAGAATTTAGAATCGTGCGGGATCTTATAAAATCAAAGGTGTTGGACTTGTTAAATTCATTATAGAATTTTGTGATAAATCGCCATATAATTGGTTTCTTTGAATTATAACCCTTTGTATTTTCTTGTTATGAAAATAGTTGCCGCAATTCCTGCTCGATATAATGCTTCTCGTTTTCCTGGAAAACTAATGCAAACATTAGGAAACAAGTCTGTTATTCGTCATGTTTATGATAATGTTGTTGCGTCCGGTTTGTTTGATTCGGTATTTGTTGCAACCGACAGTACAATAATATATGAGGAAATAATTTCGAATGGCGGGGTGGCTTTTATGAGCAAGAAAGAACACGAAAGCGGAAGTGATAGAATTGCAGAAGCGGTTGCGAATATGGATGTTGATATTGTTGTAAATATTCAAGGAGACGAGCCCTTTATTCAAAAAGAAGCTTTAGAAAAATTGGTTTTCTCATTTAAAAATCCAACTACTCTTGTGGCTTCATTAATGCGCAAAATTACTCGCGAAGAATCTTTAAAACCAAGCGCGGTAAAGGTTGTAGTAGATAAAAATAACAACGCTCTTTATTTTAGCCGACACCCAATTCCATATCAAAGAAACGAATCCGTTGAACCGTTTTTACATGTTGGAATCTACGGATACAAAAAAGAAATATTGTTGGCTTTTAGCGGCTGGAAAAAATCTATGCTTGAACAGGTGGAAAGCTTGGAGCAGTTGCGCTTTCTTGAAAACGGCATAAAGATAAATATGGTAGAAACCAATTATATAAGTGTAGCAATAGACACACCAGAGGATTTATTGTATGCTCGGCAATTATTAAATTCTTGATTCGATGGTAAAACAAAATAAAAACGAGGGAGGAATTCGCCATCTTTTATTACTAACCTTATTTGGTACAAAAAGAACTAGGCAGGTTTTGAATCAAAACCCGAACACGACTCCCATTCATGAAGATTCAAAAGAAATAAAAATTTCTGTTCATGATTATAATGATAAAGAATATTTTGTAAAAGAACTTAATACTCTTGAAGAGTGTTTTCCCTTTTTTCACACCAACACCATTACATGGATTAATATTGATGGAATTAGAAAAAAAGATGTCGAGGCTATTTGTAATTATTTTGGTATTCACCCCTTAATACAGGAAGATATTTTAAGCGTTAACTAGCGCCCTAAAATAGAAGAGAGCGAGGAGGTTTTATTTTGTTTATTAAATATGCTTTATTAAATAACGAACTCCACACCATAGAGCAGGAACAGATTAGTATTGTCCTTTTAAAAAATGTTGTGATAAGTTTTCAAGAAGACGCCGCCAAAGATGTGTTTACGCCGCTTCGCGAAAAACTAAAACTTCCGCCAGGTCGGGTTCGCCAGTCGGGTGCCGACCGCCTTTGTTGCGAAATGCTTGATCTTATTGTTGATCATTATTTTGTTGTGATGGATGCATTGAGTGATCGTATTGAGTTATTGGAAGAAGAAGTGGTACGCAATAGCAATAAGCGAAGTTTGGCTAAAATTAATTTGTTGCGAAAAGAGTTGATTGTATTAAAAAGAAATATGGCCCCTGTTCGCGATTTGGTAAATGGATTTATTAGAAGCGATAGCGAGTTGTTAAGCGATGGAAGTATGAAATATTTCAAGGATGTTCATGATCATATTATTCAAGCATACGACCTGAGTGAAACTTATCGAGATATGACGACAAGCTTTCAAGAGCTTTATATTAGCAGTGTAAATCTTCGACTAAATGAAATAATGAAATGGTTGGCTATTGTTACTAGTGTTCTTGCTCCTGCTATGGCTATTGGTGGAATATTTGGAATGAATTTTGTAGTTATCCAACAAGCTTATGAGCGACTTGCTTTTTGGCTTTCCGTTTCTTCTATGTTTTTAATTCCAGCCTTGATGCTTTTTTATTTTAAAAAAAATAAGTGGCTTTAGTTTTTACTTTTTTTTATAAATCGGCACCGTGCTGCAGGGCTCGCCGTACATAATGCTTTTTACAACGGGCATTAATATTTTGGTTGCTTCGACATACGCCAGCTCATCAATTTTTTTGTCGCCACACCCCTTTACAACAACTCGTTTATCGGTAAATTCACACGTGTTAATTTTAGAAATGTTTTTAATAATTATTGCCGCGTAAAGATCGTTTTCTGTTCCAAAAATTATTTCGTTTGCGTGTGGTTGTAAATAGGAAACTATCAGCATGTAAGCCCAAACAGGCACGATGGCGTCGGCCGAACATGTAATAGCGATATTTTTATTGCTGTATTTTTCCCAAGCCTCTTTTTTTAAGGTCTCTCTGAATTCTTTTTCTTTTAAGATTAAACCCGCAAAAAGAAATTCTTTAATATCAAAAAGTACGCCGTCTTTAGATGGAATATATTGGCTAAGGTCAAGGGTAACCACTCCGCTTTCTGCAACTTTATTTATAATTTGATCTTCCATTTCTATTGCAAAAATAAACTACAATTCATGCACCACCTCTCTGTAGGTGATTTCTTTTTTAATAGAAATTTTTTCTGTTGTCTACAATCTTCGCCTTTTTCTTTAGTATTTGTATGGGTTGATTATAATATCCCGCCATTTGTTTTGCTTGCTGCTGATATACAAAACGCTGCTCTTCAATATTTGCAACAGCATTGGGTATTGTGGATACAGAATTTATCGAAACAACATAAACTCCGGCTACGCCAATAATTGCTTCACCTATAAACTTGCCGCTGTTTTGCGTATTAAATATAGCGCCTACAACTTTTGGCTCGAAACCCAGTGCAGAGTTTCCAGAAAATTTTATTTCCTCAACTATTTTTATTGAATCTTCAAACTTCGTCGCCGCCGCTTCAATTCCAGAAAGCAATCCTGCGTTTTTAATAATTTGTTCTGCTTTCTTTTTATTTCTCAACACTGGCTCAACTCCAACTCTCGCCATTGCCGCTTCTTGAGTTCCTTTATCATAAGTTTCTGTAACTATTGCTACAATGTATTTATTGCCAATTAGCTGTGGTTGTAAAACATCCCCCTTTTTTGCTTTATAAATTTCTCTTACTAATTGTCGAGATGCGCCATAGGCGTTTACTCCTTCCACTAAATAATCGTTGGGTTTAATATTGGTAGAAAAAAACTTTTGGGCTCCTTGCGGCTTAAGTGTTTTTTCAAAGTTCTCCTCAAATGTTTTTTGGTTGCGGCTATCGCTTGCAAATCTACTTGCGGCGTTACTGGCCAAGCGGTGGGTTTCATCGCTGGCAACAATTTGTTTAGAAAAATAAGCAATTTTAAAGTGGGGTTGAAAATTTTTCTGATCCAATATTTCAACCAGATGATAACCGAATGCTGTTTTAACAATTTGCTTTTCTCCGGCTTTTCCCTCAAAACAAAAATCATTAAACTCTTTCACCATCTGACCGATGTTGAAGTAATTTGTTTGTGGATTTTGTGGATTAGACAATAAACCGCCAACCACTCCACTTCCTTTGTCGTCAGAAAACTTTATAGCCAACTCGTTAAAGCTTGCGCCGCCTTTAATTGCCAAAGCAATGCTATCAATTCTTTTTTTAGCCGTGCTGTCTTCTAAAAGCTTTTGCCCCTGTTGTGGGTTTGTTGTTTGAATTAGAATATGTCTTGCTTTAACAGAGTCGGGAAGATTTTTTGAATCAATCATTTTTGCTAAAACAAATGAGGCCTGGTCGAGGTATGGCCCATAAACGTCGTTTGTTGCCAATCCTAAAATGTTGTCTTTGTTTGGAACAAGGATTTGTGACCTCCCATTGTAGCCGTCATAAAATTGTTGTGCGCTGCCATAGCGGGCCATAAAAGAGGTAACGTCGCTTGATACCAAAAACTCATTCTTTAATGCCGAAAGCTGATTGATTATAGCGCCGCTATCAGCTGTTGTAGGCGCGGCATTAAACATTACATAGGCAATTGACCTGTTTTCCTCTTGCTTATATTGGTCTTTGTTTTTTTCAACGTAATCATTTATTTCCTCGTCAGAAATTTTTATTGTACTGTCGGCGATTTTAGCGTAGGGATAAGAAACATAAGAAACTTTAGCAACCAGACTGTTTTCTGTATTTTGTTTTTCGATGCGCCACTTGGGCTGATAAATGGAGTTGGTAAGAAGCGCATTATATTTTTCCATTTTTCTGTTCTGCTCAAGACTGATGATATAATTATTTAGCTGCTCTTTTTCTCCCTTCTTTGTGCTCTTTTTCATTTGGTTAATTGCACTCTGCGCCGATGCCGCATCATATTTGCCTTGCTCGTTAGAAAACCTTTGTTTTAAGTCTTGTGGCGGATTGGCCCCAAACAAAATATCGTTTATTTCTTTTTTGCCAATTTCTAAAGAAAGTTTATCAAACTCTTCATTCATTATTACTTGGCCTATTTCTTGGTCCCATATTCCTTCAAGAATACGCTGTCTACCAGCTTCTCCAACCTCTTGTCCTTGGGCGGCCATTTGTTCTTCCTGTGCTTTAACCTTGGTTTCGAAGCTTATAAAATCAACTTCAACTCCGTTGATTTTACCCAAAACCGTTTCGCCGGCACCGGATGTTTTTCCTTGCGTAGACAAATAGTCTGTTAATATAAAACCCACTAAAGCTAAAGCAATAGCAACTACAGCCCATTTTGCGTATTTTTCTCTTATTTTTTGAATTACAGACATATTATTTTTACTCTTTAATTTAAGGAGGGCAAAAATAGGATATTTTATGCTTTTCCTTTGCCATCACTTGTTTTATTGGTTAGACAGTTTGTGATCTTTTTTATTCACAAACCATGTGGGTAGATTTTTTATTTTGTTAATTAGTATGTGTGAAACGTTGGCGAACACCTTGGTTAATTCTTTTAATAATTTTTCTTATTGCCGTTTTTTGCTTTTTTGTTTTCCCATATTATTTTACTCACATTTTTTTCGTTCCACTTGTTCTGTTTATATTATTCACATTCTCTCTTTTGGTTATTAACAATCTTGTTAATTTCTACTCTTTTTCTTTCGTCCTATTGATTTTAGTTTGTTAATTACCTTATCTTTTCTGTTAATTATTGCACTTAAAGTTTTGGTTCTTAAAAAATAATCTTCTTTTTCCACAAATTAACAGCCCTAATAGTAATAGGTTTTATTTTTAAATAATATAGTATTATATACTTATTATAGTATTGCGATTTAACAAAAGAAGATAAAAAAATAATTTTTCTTTTTCTATCTTGTGCCCTCTGAAAAAGTTTTTTATGCAAGAAATAATTCTACAGGAAGCTCAAAATAATATTTTAAAAAAAGGATTTCTTGATTTAGAAGTTAGTCCAACTATGGATCTTTTTTTAGAAATCGAAAAACTAAAGAAAGAAAAAAAAGCAGTTATTTTAGCACATTACTACCAAGAACCCGACATTCAAGACGTTGCTGATTATATCGGCGACAGCCTTAAATTAGCGCAAATAGCAGAAAAAACACAAGCAGAGATTATTGTTTTTGCCGGAGTTCATTTTATGGCAGAGACTGCAAAAATTTTAAATCCAAATAAAAAAGTATTACTACCAGATTTACACGCTGGTTGTTCTTTAAGCGAAGGATGCCCTCCAGATTTGTTTAAAAAATTTATAAACAAACACCCAGATCATATCGTAATCAGCTACATAAATTGCAGCGCAGAAATAAAAAAACTTTCAGATGTAATTTGCACCAGTAGTAATGCTAAAGCAATTATTGAAAGCTTTCCAAAGGAGCAAAAAATTATTTTTGCTCCCGATAAAAACCTTGGTGCGTACATGAATAAAATCACCAAAAGAGAAATGGTTTTATGGAATGGTTCTTGTATTGTTCACGAACAATTCAGTCTCGAAAAAATACTAAAACTTAAAGAAAAACACAAACAAGCAAAAGTTATAGCACACCCAGAATGTGAAGATGCTGTTTTAAGAATTACTGATTTTATTGGATCTACTAGCGGACTTTTAAATTTTACAAAAACAGACGAAGCGTTAGAATATATCATCGTTACAGAAGCGGGGATTATTCATCAGATGGAAAAAAATAATCCAAACAAAAAATTTATTCCAGCACCACCAGAAAATAATTGTGCCTGCAATAATTGCCCACACATGAAATTAAATTCTTTAGAAAAACTTTATCTATGTATGAAATATGAAGCACCAGAAATTATTATGGATGAAGAAACAATAAAAAAGGCCAAAAATCCAATAATAAAAATGTTAGAAATTAGTAAAAAAGCAGGCCTATAAATTATTATTTCTTACCTAGCACCTCTACTAAAAAAACAACCGAAAGAGCGTTAGGTCTAGTTTGTGGAAGTATAAAGTTTTTTTTCAACCGGGTTATTTCATAATCAGAAACTATAAAACTACGCCCAATAATTAAACCAAGCGAATCAACTCCAGCTTTGCTTTTTTTATCATAATATAACCAAAAAGGTTTTTTAAGTAGAGTAGAATCTTTTGGATTAAACTCTTGTCGCAAGGAGGCGCTATAAAAATTATACGAAGAAGAGAAAACGTTTTTCAAGAAATAAACATCTTTTGGGCTAGCAATAGTGGCCGATAAATCAGTAATCGGTTTTCCTGCTTGATAACGAAGAAGTGTTGGATAAAAAAAGCAGTTAAGAAATAAAAAAAGAAAGCCAATAAAAAACACCGATACAAGAATTGATTTTTTAATTAATATAGCGGGGAGTTTATAAACAAAAACGAAAAGAAGAATAAAAAGAACTCCACCAATAATCAAAAATGAAGTTGAAAAGAAAAAATAACAAAGAAGAAGAAAAAAAACAAGAATAAGCAACGAAATGAAAACCTGTGTGGCGAAAAAACAGCGAGCATTTTGAGGTGTTTTTTTAAAAGAAAGAAAGTAGTCTGCAGAAAAAACTGCCGCCCAGGGCGTCGCTAATAATAAGTAATGTGGCAGTTGGTATTTTGAAAAACTAATTAAGAGCAGCAATAATAAAAAAGAGCCAATTGTCAGCCACTCTTTTTTTACTCTTAAAAAAGAGCGGATGCGAGAAAAAAAGGAAACAAGTGTAACAAGCCCCCATGGCGCAAAAAACCAAAAAAAAGTATGAAAGAAAAACAAAGGATCACCCTCAGCTCCCATTTTTCCACCAATCCGATCTACGCTTTGATTTAAAAAAATATAAGCCAAACCGTTAATGTTATTTTTCCCACGAATAATTTTTTCAGGGTGCAGATTAAATTGTTGGTAAAAACAATAAAGCACAGGAGAGATAAAAAGAAAGAAAAGGAAAAAAAGAAAAACCCACTTAAAATGTAAAAAAGCTTTCCACTCTTTTTTATAAAGGGCGTAAAAAAATAAAGCAATAAACGGAAGGATAAGGCCGACCACCCCCTTTGTCATAAATCCCGTTGCCAGCCCAAGCGCCGCACCAAAAACAAAAATATTTTTTTTATTACTAAATAAAACAATAAGCTGCCACGTAGAAAAAGAAACACACGCAACTAAAATAGCGTCCATCCTTACATCATTGTTAGTAAGCAAAAAACCAAAAGAAGAAGCCGCAATTAACGCGGCAAGCCGTCCAGTTTCATTATTATACAACACCTTTCCTAATCTGTAAATTGAATAAACCCCCAAAATGGTAAAAAGAAAAGAAGGAAACTTATATGCAAATGAAGTAACTCCGAAAATATGATAACTAAGCGCCGATGTCCAAAAAAGGAAATGTGGCTTATCTAAATAATCTCCGTTGTGATCTATTAAATTGAGATAATCGCCGGTTAAAAACATTCGAAGCGAAATATTAGCGTGGTGTGCTGCATCGTTATCCATTAAAGGAACAAACAAACCGGGGATATAAACTATTCCTAAAAACAAAAAAAGGAAAAAATAAAGCCGACTAGAAAAAAGAGGTTGTTCCAAGGAAAAACAGATTAGCGGTCTAATTTTTTAAAAGGAGCTTTTAATAACGCCCAAACGTCTTCATCTTTTTCATTTGGATAATATCGGTCGAGTCCATAACGCAATTCTTTTTTATCAAGCGTTTTAAAAGTTCCCAATAGTCTATCCCAGATTGAAAAAACGGCGCCATAGTTACTGTCGGTAAATGGCTGTTTCCAATGATGATGAACCTTGTGCATATTTGGCGAAACTAAAACCCAGCTCAAAAAACGATCAACCGTTTTTGGTAGAGAAATATTTGCGTGAGTAATCCCCGTAAAAACCGTTAGCACGGTTTGATAAATCATTACAGCATACATGGGTGCCCCACAAAGAATTATTCCCATAAGAAAAAACAAACCCCTCCAAATACTTTCAAGTGGATGATGACGAAGCCCGCTGGTAACATCTACATTATTGTCTGCGTGATGAACAATGTGCATGCGCCAAAAAAGTGGAATCTTGTGCTCTACAATATGAGAAAGCCAGCCGCCAAAAAAATCCAACACCAACGCAGCAATAATTATTGTACCAATTGCCGAAGCGCTAAACCAATAAACCAAACCAAATTGTTTTTCCTTGGTAAGGTCGGCTAAGAAAATAATCAACAAAGCAAATCCTGTATGAATAATAATATGAACCACAGTGAAGAAAAGATTAACACTAGCATGTCGAAGCTTTGTCTTTTTATAGTTCAAATTTAATAACGGAATTGATCCCTCAGCTATCCAAAGTAATAAAAGGCTGCCTATAATAAATGCAAGCCGTTCTGCGGGGCGCTGCTCAAGTGTATTAAAATAGTTAATAAAACCCGATCCCATATTTGTAGTTTTTGGAAAGATAGGAAAGAAATAAAAACCCCATCAACTATCTGTTTGATTTAATGCAGCAATAGCAGAATCAACAAACTCCTCTGAAACCAATAATTTAATTAAGGTAACCGGAAAAATTGTTGCCGAAGCCTCATCTTTTAAAAAAGAAGGAATATCAATAGCTTCCAAAACACCCCTTGCAATATTTGCATCTATGTAACTGGAAAAGGTTTTAATTATTACAAGTGCCATTAAAAAAATTATTGATTAAGCATCAGCGGCATTACTAGCATCATCAGCTCTTCTTTTTCTGTTTGCTCCACGGGTTTAATAATTCCCGCTTTTGTAGGCGTAGAAAGCTCCAGCTTTACCTCGTCGCCATCGGCGGCAGAAAGAACCTCGATTAAAAATTTTGCATTAAAGGCAATCGTTAAATCTTCACCATCATAACGACAAGCTAACCGCTCATCGCCTTCAAAATTAAAATCTAAATCTTGTCCGGTAATTTCTAGATTGCTACCGGAAATAGCAAGCGCCACTTGATTTGTACTTTTATTACTAAAGATGCTTACACGGCGAAGCGCACCCTGAAACTCTGCCTTATTAACAATCAGCTTATAGGGGTTATCAGAAGGAATTACAACTTTATAATCAGGAAAGCGGGCATCAATTAATCGACAGCTTAATTGTGTGTTTTTGTGTTTAACAAAAAAATGATTGCTGTTATAGCTAATTGTTATTTCGTCTTCATTTATTGGCAATGCCGACTTTAGTAATGAAAGAGGTTTTCTGGGAACAATAAAAGAATCGCTTTTAGGGCAGCTCACATCTTTTCTTTTATATCGAACTAATCTATGCGCATCGGTAGCAACAAGCTGAAGCCCCTTTTTATCTAACTCAAAAAACACACCAGTCATAGCTGGACGCAGGTCATCGCTACTAACCGCAAAAAGCGTTTTATTGATTGCGGTCAACAAAGCCAACGATGAAGCGGTAAAAGAAGTGGTGTCATCGGGCTGTGGTTCTTTTGGAAAATTTTCCGGGTTTTCGCCAGGCACTTTATATTTTCCATTGTCGCTCGTAATTTCAATACCAAATCCCTTTTCAATATTAAAAGTGAGTGGTTGATCGGGAAGATTTTTTAAACTATCCAATAAAATTTTTGCCGGAATACAAACGCGTCCATTTTCTTTAGCTTCAACATCTAGCTGAACACGCATAACGGTTTCAAGATCGGTGGCCACAACACTTAGGCGACCCTTTTCAATTTCAAACAAAAAATCTTCCAAAATTGGCAATACCGTGTTGTTATTAATAACTCCGGAAATATGCTGTAGTTGCTTTAAGAGAGCCGAGGAAGAAACTATAAACTTCATTGTAATTGGTTTGGGGCGAAGCTAATGATTTTTGACAGAAAGGGAACAAAAGAAAGAGCGGTGTTGAAAAATTTTTATAGCGATTTTTTGTGGGCTATTTTTAATGCGTGTATAAAAAACAACTTACAAAAGAACAGGGTTTTCAAATGCTTAAACTCTATTGTGAATGGCAAGAAAGAAGCCATTATGAGGCCAAAGAAAAAGCGTTTTCGCACGGGCTAAGAAAAACAGAGGTGGATGAAATATTGGCACAATTAATTGAAGAAAATTATCTAAACGAAGAACGATTTGCTATTCAGTTTGCGGGTGGAAAATTTAGGATTAAAAAATGGGGGCGAATAAAAATTATATATGAATTAAAACAAAAAAGAATAAGTCTGTACTGTATTAAAAAAGCAATGAGCTCTATTGAAGAGGACGCATACTCTAAAGTGCTTACTAAACTGGCGGAAGAAAAATGGAAGTCAATAAAAGGCACAGGAGTAAATCGATTTGTGAAACTATCAAAAACAAAAAACTATCTTTTGCAAAAAGGGTACGAGCCCAATTTGATTTTGGAGGCAATAAAAAAAATAACCGATACAAAACAATAATTTTACAACATGTCTTCGCTTCATATCACCATTATTCAATCGGCATTGCATTGGGAAAACAAAAGCGCCAACCTAAACTCCTTTGAAGAAAAAATAAATTCTATCAATGGAAAAAATGAAATAGTGGTATTGCCAGAAATGTTCAGCACGGGATTTACAATGCAGCCAGAATTGTTTGCAGAAACTATGGACGGAGAAACAACACAATGGATGAGGCGGATAGCGAAAGAAAAAAAAATAATTCTTACAGGAGGCGTAATTATTAAAGAAGACGAAAATTATTACAATCGACTATTGTGGGTTTTACCCAATGGAATTATTTATCATTACGACAAGCGACACCTGTTTGCTTATGCCGGTGAAGACAAAAAATATAATGCAGGCAACAAAAAAATTATTATTTCGGTAAACGACTGGAAAATTAGTCCACTTATTTGTTATGATTTGCGGTTTCCGGTATGGAGCCGCCGGACAAAAGAAAATGACTACGATTTAATAATCTATGTAGCCAACTGGCCCGAGCGGCGCAACCAAGCATGGAAAACGCTGTTGCAAGCAAGAGCAATAGAAAACCAATCTTATGTAGTTGGCGTAAATAGAGTGGGTGATGACGGACACGGAGTTTATCATAGCGGGGACAGCGCTGTAATTAACCCAATGGGCGAAGTGTTGTATTCTAAAACAAAAGAAGAAGATATTTTTACTATTCAATTAGAAAAAGAAACAGTAAATCAAATTAGAGAAAAGCTGCCGTTTCAAAAAGACGGCGATGATTTTCATATTGAAATATAACTGAACCGACACTTTTGCCAAACCTGTTGTTCCCAAGGTTCTTTAACCGACATATCTACAAATCATCGAACGGACTTTTTATTTGTTGTAAGCTTTTCTTAAAAAAGTATTGGCTAACTATTTGTTCATCGCGTTCCAGCCTTGCGCTATAAGCGGATGTTTGCTTCCTCCTTTTGTAATAAGATGTGTGCCCAGCTCTGGCTCAGTCATATAACCAATCACCGTTATAGGGATACTCGAATCTAGTTTTTCATAATCCGATTGGGCAATCGTAAATAAAAGCTCGTAATCTTCGCCACCACTAAGGGCGCAAGCGGTTGGATCTATTTCAAACTTAAAAGCTGCGTTTTTGGCTTCTTCTTTAATAGGAATTTTTTCTTCGTATAAAACACAACCCAAATTACTTTGTTTGCAAAGGTGTAAAATTTCGGAACTAAGGCCATCGCTAATGTCGATCATAGAAGTTGGAACAAGTGTTTGTTTTTCAAAAAAAGAAATAATATCTTTTCTGGCCTCTGGTTTTAATAAACGTCCCACCACATACGCCTCGCCTTCGAGATTGGGCTGAACTTTTGGCGCCTCCATAAAAATTTTCTTTTCTCGTTCCAAAAAAAGTAAACCCAAATAAGCGGCACCCAAATCACCGCTTACACAAAGAAGGTCGCTTTTGTTAGCGCCATTGCGTTGAATAAATTTATCTGCCAACACTTCTCCGATTGCGGTTACAGAAATAACAAATCCCTTTTGCGAAGAAGATGTGTCGCCACCAACAAGATCCACATCGTATTTTTCGCAAGCTGCATAAACACCTTCGTAAAATTCTTCTATTGCTTCTACGCCAAACCGATTGCTAATGCCAATACTCACAGTAACCTGCGTGGGGGTTGCGCCCATAGCATACACATCGCTTAGATTAACAATTATAGATTTATAGCCCAGATGTTTGAGCGGTGTATAGGTTAAGTCGAAATGAACACCCTCCAATAATAAATCGGTGGTAATAACAATTTGTTTACCCAAAGGATCTATCACGGCAGCATCATCGCCAACACCCAAAACTGTTGATGCATTTTTAATCTCTATATTTTTCGTGAGGCGATCAATCAAACCAAATTCGCCCAACTCATTTATTTCTGTTCGTTCCATCATGAGATAAAAATAAGCAGCAAAAGTAACGCTTTGATAGTGGAAGAGAAATCAATCCCAATTGTTTCTGGGATGGGAAAGAATTTATTTTTTCTTGACTGCTGATTTTCCAGCGAGATAAGCCATAGGAATATAAGCGCCGACTAAGTCAACTATTGTAAACCAGGCTGGAGAGGGAAGCATAAAAATAATTGAGATTCCGCCTGCTAAAAAAAGTAAACCAATAGCTAAAGCAAACTTCATTTTATGATTGGCGGCAATGATGGCGGCCAAAAACGCCCCAGCAAATGTGCCAAGCGCATGCGCTAAAAAAGGAAAAATAAAATGTTTGAATTCTAGGGTTGGCATAATGGCCGCCAAAGCGCTCATGTCATTAAGGTCAATACCTGTAATCGGAAATAGCGCATGACCAGCTTTGATTAGCCCCATATTTACAACACTGCCAAAAATAAATCCTACAACAACAGCTAAAATGTTTTTAATGATTGGACTCATAATAGTTTGTTTTAATTTTTATTTACTGCAAGATAGTTTTTTAGTTCATTGGTGAAAGATTTCGAATCTTCAAGATGAATTGCATCGTTTCCAAAAGAATAAAACTGTCTTTGCGCTATTGTTCATCTGTAATATTATTGATAAAATCCTCCACACTTGCTAAGGTTGGTTTGGTTTTTATTTCAACCAGCTTTGTTTTTTTATCCGCCATTTGAAATTATTATTTGTTTCGCATAAATCCTGTGTTGGCGCAACACGCAAATATTATTTTCTCTTATTTATTGCAAATATCAATACTGAAGAGATAATACACATTGCTAAAGCGCCAATGATAAGTGAATTGTTTTTTTGTGAAATTCCAATAAAGAAGTCGCCAACCATCATTACTAAAAAGAAAATATAAGCAACGGTCAACATAGGGGTTGACTTTTTATATGTCGCAAAACCAAAGATAAACCCAAGTGCAAATTGTCGGGCAGCCCACATATAAATTAAGTAGTCAACGCCTTTTGCGTTAAGGTCAACTGTCTCCAAAACCGATTGCGGAGAAATGCATAATGATAAACTTACCATAAGCTCCATTAATGCCAAAAGACCCGATACAATAAGTATCCGCTTGGGCAATGATTTTTGTTCTTCTGTCATAATTTAAGTTTGTTTTTTATTTGGGGAGTATTATACCAATACAATTAATGACGTTTCTTGGATACTTGTAACGCTATCTTCGGGCATGGTGTTTGCTTCGACATTTTTAACAGCGGATTTACAAGAACCCAAAATTAATAGCAGCGCAAAAAGAAAATAATGTATCATGAGTCGGTTATTAATGTTGCTATCTTTTTTATAGCAACCATAAAGTGGCGCATACCCCTAATAACGGGTAGCCGTATGACGAAAACTAAAGGTAGGTAATCCAGAATATTTTTTGTTCATTCGCCGTTATCTTTGTTTTTTTACCAGCTATGTTTAATACACGCATTAAAATTAAGGACCTGTTACAACAGGAAAGTTTCGGAAATCAGGTTACTGTAATGGGTTGGGTGCGTACTTTTAGAAACGACCAGTTTGTTGCGTTAAATGATGGATCAACCAATACAAATCTTCAGGTGGTGTTGGGGTTGGGCGAGTTTTCGGACGATGAATTAAAAAGAATTACTACTTCGGCCGCAATAAAAGTTACAGGCGTTGTTGTGGAGTCGCAAGGCCGTGGGCAAAAAATAGAAATCAAAGCAACTTCTCTTGAAATTTTGGGCGACTCGGATCCAGAAAAATATCCACTGCAACCCAAAAAACACAGCATGGAATTTTTGAGGGAAAATGCACATTTACGATTCCGAACAAACACTTTTGGTTCTGTCTTTCGCGTTCGTCACTCATTAGCATTTGCTGTTCATAAATTTTTTCACGAGTTGGGGTTTTTATATCTGCACACGCCAATAATTACCGCTAGCGATGCAGAGGGCGCCGGCGAATTGTTTAAGGTAACTACTCTCCCATTAAATAATGCAACACAAAACAGCGACGGTTCGATAAACTTTAAAGAAGATTTTTTTGGCCGAGCCACCAATCTTACCGTCAGCGGGCAATTGGAGGGTGAGTTAGCGGCAACTGCGCTTGGAGAAATTTATACTTTCGGCCCCACTTTCCGTGCGGAAAATTCAAACACTGCTCGTCACCTTGCCGAGTTTTGGATGATAGAACCCGAAATGGCTTTTTGCGATTTGGAAGACAATATGAATGTTGCCGAAAAATTTATCAAGTATATTATTAAGTATGTGTTGGAAAATAATCGCGAGGATTTAGATTTTCTTGCACAGCGATTAGCAGAAGAAGAGAAACTATTACCACAAGAAAAACGAAGCGAACTAGGGTTGATTGAAAAATTAGAATTTGTATTCGGCAATAATTTTGAAAGAATAACTTATACAGAGGCGATTGAAATTTTGAAGGAATGCAATCACAACAAAAAGAAAAAATTTCAATATCCGATAACAGGTTTTGGAATGGATTTACAAAGTGAACACGAACGCTATTTGGTGGAAAAGCACTTTAAAAAACCCGTCATCATTTACAATTATCCCAAAGAAATAAAAGCTTTTTATATGCGGCAAAATGAAGACGGCAAAACCGTAGCCGCTATGGATATTTTAGCACCAGGCATTGGAGAAATTGTAGGAGGATCGCAACGAGAAGAGCGATTGGAAAAGCTTGAAACGCGAATGAAAGAAATGAATATCCCCACCGAAGAATTGTGGTGGTATTTAGATACTAGAAAATTTGGTACCGTGCCACATGCCGGCTTTGGATTGGGATTTGAAAGAATGGTTCAGTTTGTTACCGGCATGAGTAATATTCGCGACGTGATTGCTTTTCCCCGCACACCCAAAAACGCAGAGTTTTAAATTTTATTATTTTATGAAATTGCTTTTGAAAATTATTTTAATCAGTTCCGTTTTTATTTTTACTGCTTGTCAAAAAGAAATTGATGCAGATATTGTTGGCGACTATCAACCAGTGTCGTTTGGTTCTGAATGGAATTATACCTCATCCGTTACGGGCAACTTTAAAATTACTTCAGCAGGAACAGACACAAGTATTAATGGGAGAAAATATTATTCATTCGATCAAAACACCGGTGGCACTGGCGGAATAATAACAAGATTATATAAAAGCAAAACCAATGGAATTTATCGGCAATTTGGAGTGGCGGTTCCATTAGCCTCCTCAATTGTAATGACGTATTTAAAAGATACCGCCGTTGGAACAAACTGGACAGATACAGTTGCTGTTGGAGGCGTAAATAATTATCACAGATACACGATTGTTGCACGTGATGGACAAAAAGTGGTTGCCGGCGAAAAATATTTTAAAGTAATTGAAGTGGGCTATCAGCTTTCTATTGCAAGTCCCCTCGGCGGCGTTATCAATGTAGGAAGCGGAAAAAATTATTATGCAAAAAATATAGGAAGCGTTGAATCTATTTTAACCGTGGGGCTTCCGGGATTAAGTTTTTCAGACACCACTCAATTAACAGGTGTTATTATCAAATAATAACAGTCACTGTATCAAAAATTGTTGAACTCTATCAGCTACATTATTTCTGATATTTATATAGAAAAGATTTATATCTGCAACGTGGTAATTGTTTGCTGTAAATAATAAACCACCGGGAAATTTTGGCTTATCCACCCAAAGCATATTGGAGTTTACTTGAGCCCCCGCTGTTTCCGGAAATGATTTATTAAAATTATAAAGAATACTTCCTTCGTTTAAACTTCGATCAGCGGGCTGGTTGTCAATTTTCCATGTTAGCGGATTGGTAACCCAAGAAGTAAATTTTTCTTTTTGAACAAACTCGGGAGTATATCCCTTTCTAAATGTTCTCCATCCATTAAAGCATCCTGTTTGAAGTGGACCAATACAGGGCTGTAAAACAGAAAAATAATTTTCAGGTATCGGCATTCCAATAACATAAGCTGTAACAAGCTGTTGGTGCAATGGTTTGTTTTCAAAATATTCTTTCAATAATCGTAAGGCGTGCGTAGTGCCCTGGCTGTGAGATGCAATAATAATAGGGCGTCCATTATTATAATATTTCAAATAATATTCAAACGAAGCTTTCACATCTTCATAAGCAAAATCTAAAGCTTGTTTTGCAAGTACTTTGTCTTGCATAGAAAAAACACTCAAATGTGCTTCTCTAAACCGCGGCGCAAAAACCCTTGCGAGTTGATTAAATGCGCTTGCCTGATAAAGAATAGTTGAGAAATCTGTTTTTTCATTGTTATAAGCATCATCAATTGCAACATTTATTTTTTCAAATCTTTTCTCTTCGGTATAAATTGTTGGATGAAGAAAAAACACATCAACTACGGAATCTCTCTTTTCGTGTATTAGTGGAGCAGGAACGCTATCGGAGGGGTCCCATTTCCAGGGATGAGCAGCCCAATAATCTAAATTTGAATAATCCGGTTTTCCGTCAGCACTCTTAAAATTATACTGAATTTTTGTAGTGGCAATTTTGTTTGTGGAGCATGAAAAACTAACAAAAATTGAAAAAATCGATACAAAAGAAATATGGAAACGCCGATTCATAGGATTTATTTGATTGTGTAAAAGTATGAAAACTAAATGTTTAAGGTAAAAATGAAAAGTTAAATAAAGTTTAACAGTACTATGTTATGCATAGTACCAGCTATTGCACTATATTTGCTTTACAAACAAACTTCAAATGAATATTATTAACACTCAAAGTCAAATGCGAAAAGGCGTTTTGGAGTTTTGCATTCTTTCTATCATTCGCCGAGGCGAAGCATATCCGGGCGACATTGTTGATGAGATGCGAGCAACAGGCTTGCATATTTTAGAAGGAACTCTTTACCCTCTTTTAACACGGCTAAAAAATTTTGAGATACTTACCTATCGATGGGTAGAAAGTAATTCGGGCCCCCCCCGCAAATATTTCTTATTGACCGAAAAGGGAGAAAAGTTTTTTATTGAATTGTCGCAAACATGGAGCGAACTTTCTAACGCTGTAAACGGATTAACAACCAAAAAAGAAGAAATAAATTAAAAAACAATCAAACAGTTTTTTATGGAAAAAATAATCAACATAAATCTAAGTGGCAGAATTTTACCGATTGAAGAATCGGCGTATGAAAAGCTGAAAAATTATTTTGCCAGCCTTCGCACTTATTTTAATAACGAAACAGAGCGCGACGAAATAATTAATGATATTGAAGGACGCATTGCGGAATTGCTTAATGAAAAAGTACAAAAAGGTGCGGCAACAATAAATTCTGATAACATAGAAGATGTGATATTATCGATGGGCCGTCCGGAAGATTTTGAAACCGAACTGGAAACAGAAATACAAAGCGAGCCTGAAAATAAAAAAAGCGAAACAAAAAGTACAATACCAAATAAAAAATTGTATCGCAACACGGTTGATAAAGTATTGGGCGGCGTTTGCTCAGGGATTGCAAATTTTATTAATATCGACCCAACCATTGTTCGTGTTCTTTTTGCCATCATATTTTTTTCCGGATGGGGACTAATAATTTATGCCATACTTTGGATTGTGCTTCCAAAGCAGGAGCTGGAACCGTTTGCTGGAGCAAGGATTTATAGAAATCCCGAACAAAGAATTTTGGGAGGCGTTGCGGGAGGTATAGCTTCTTATTTTGGAATGCAAGTGTGGTTAGTGAGATTAATCATCCTGTCGCCGGTTTTGTTTCTTATATTTTTTAAAACACTAGAATCGTCTTTTCTTCCCAATATGTTTCCCGATTTAATATTTAGCTCATTGTCGGGCACCTTCATGTTTGCGTATATAATATTATGGATTGTATTGCCGCAGGCAAAAAATGAATATCAGAAAATGGAAATGCGCGGAGAAAAAGTTGATGTAAATAAGATAAGTGAAAATGTTCGCGATAAATCAAAAGAAATGGGTAACGAGATAAAATCAGCCGCGAAATCAGTACGGCCTATTGCCAGTGGAATTTTTAAAACAATAGGAATCATTATTAAAATAATATTCTTATTTATAGGAGGGGCGATTGCTTTTGGTTTACTGATGATGATGATTGCGTTGATTTTTACAGGAATTTCAACTGGGCACATTACCAGTTTTTTATGGGCGAACGAAATGCAGCAAACACTTGCATGGTGTACATTGATTTTATTCTTTTGCGTTCCAGCAAGCGCCTTTATTGTTTGGATTATTAGACTAATTGTTAATGTGCGCTCTCGCAACACCTATTTGACTTGGATATTCGCAGGGCTTTGGTTTTTGGGTTGGGTTGCAGCCGCTCTTTTTGCTGCTAGTATAGTGAATGATATAAAATATTACGAATATGATGTAGCCTCAATTCCAATAATAAAACCGAAAGACGATAAATTAATCATTGCCGTTTCAGATGTGCCAGCAAGATTTAAAACCGATTATTGGTGGCTAAATGAAGAATCAAACGAATGGGGAGTTTTTGATGACACGCTTAAAATTGGGATTGTATATTTTAATATAGCGGCAAGTTCCGACACAGCTTATCATGTAGAAATTAAAAAATCTAGTGCCGGAAACAGTTATAATAATGCCATAGAACGAGCGGGAAAAACTCAATATTCAGCCGGCGTAAATAACAATGTATTACAACTTAGTAACAGCTTTTTGGTTGCCAAAGAAAATAAATATCGCGGCCAAATGGTAGAAGTAATAATTCAAGTACCTATTGGTAAAAAAATAAGATTTGATAAGTCTGTGAATCAAGATCTTAATCCACTTAGAATGGTTGAAGAACATATCGCTTTTAAAATAGGAGACTACGGGATCGAAAATTTTGAATTCGGTCATTTTGATTTGGAGAGAAACATCGACTATATCATGGGCGCAGACGGAGAGTTAAGAAACTTAGATGGCAGTGAAATTGTTGTAAAACGAAAATACAAATACAAAAGAGATTTTCATCCGCGGAAAGGATTTCGAAAATCAAAAATAGAATTTCATCAAAAGGATAGTCAAAATAATATCGAAGAGCCAAAAGAAAATTTGGATGAAAATATAAAGGAATCAAGCAGGGTTGACATTCCCGAAATTGAGATTATTGAATCTCCGGTTTTTACTGTCATTAAGTTTTAAAATAGAAAACGAGTTTTAAGTTAGAGCTTCTTTACGGAAGCTCTTTTTGTTATTGGTCAACTAACAACAAGACGATACTTTTGCAATCTTAATTTAAGCGAATGAAGCAAACCGCGTTTACAGATAAACATATTGCATTGGGAGCCAAGATGGCCGAATTTGCTGGCTATAATATGCCCATCAGTTATTCTGGAATTAATGACGAACACGCAACAGTAAGAAAAGCAGCAGGAGTTTTTGACGTGAGCCACATGGGAGAATTTATTTTAAAGGGATCGTGTGCGCTGAGTCTTATTCAACGCGTTACCTCAAATGATGCTGCAAAACTTTCAGACGGACAAGCACAATATAGTTGTCTGCCCAATGAAAATGGCGGTATTGTTGACGACCTACTTGTTTACTGCATTGAAAAAAACAACGTGTATATGTTAGTTGTTAATGCTTCCAATATTGAAAAAGATTGGAACTGGATTCAGAAATACAATTCTGAAAATGTGGAGATGCACAATATTTCCGATAAAACAAGTTTATTGGCAATTCAAGGACCCAATGCAACAAAAATATTGCAAACGCTTACAGACTTGGATATAATGAATTTGAAATATTACACGTTTGTTAAAGGGAAATTTGCAGGAGTAGAAAATGTGTTGATAAGCGCAACGGGTTATACGGGTTCCGGCGGGGTTGAAATTTATTTTGAAAACAAAGAAAATGACGCCGAAAAAATTTGGGATAAAATTTTTGAAGTAGGCTCACCACAGGGTTTAAAACCAATCGGACTGGGCGCAAGAGATACGCTACGATTAGAAATGGGATTTTGTCTTTATGGAAATGATATTGATGATACCACATCGCCATTGGAAGCCGGGCTTGGATGGATTACCAAATTCACAAAAGAGTTTACAGCCAAAAATATTTTAGAAAAACAAAAAGCCGATGGTGTAAAAAGAAAAATGGTTGCATTCGAAATGATTGACAAAGGGATTCCTCGCCACGGCTATGAACTTAAAAACAAAGAAGGAGAAAAAATTGGCTATGTAGCTTCTGGCACACAGTCTCCAAGTTTGCAAAAAGCAATTGGAATGGGGTATGTGACTTCAGAATATGCAAACCACGATTCTGAAATTTTTGTTTCGGTTCGTGAAAAATTGTTACAAGCTAAAATTGTAAAGCTTCCGTTTCAATAACAAACAATCGTAAACAGGACGATGCCCACCATTCATCTTACCAACTTTATTGCGGCTCCCGTTGATCGGGTTTATAATCTCAGTCGCAATAGCAGTATTTATAAAAGTTCATTTCAAAAAAGCCAAATTTGGCCAATAGCAGGTATAACATCCGGATTGATGAATAAAGAAGAGTCCGCCACATGGAAGACTAAATTTTTGTTCAAAACACGATTTTTCACCAATAAGATTACAGAACTAATACCAAACGAAAAGGTGGCGGAGAAAATAATCAAAAGCGATTTTGTTTTTTTTAATCACGAACATTTTTTTAAGTCCGCCAGCAACGGAACTATATTGATTGATGTTGTTGAATACGAACTTACGCCCAATTTTTTCAGAAATTTTTTAATCAAAATGTATGTAACGCCTTTTTTAGAAAAAATAATCAGCCATCGAATTGAAGTTATAAGGCAATATGCCACGACTGATAAATGGAGGGCTATTTTATAAACAAGAAATAAGAGTCTTTCAAAGAGCAATCAAATTTTTTAATAACGTATTTTTGCATCTCTCTATTTTTATTTCATGAATAACAAACCCACGCTACACACATCTTTTTCTCCATCGTTAATTAACCTATATGATGTAAGCAATTCTATTGTGGTTATTATTGATGTGCTTCGTGCTACTTCTACTATCGCAACAGCTCTTTACAACGGAGCCAAGTTTGTGATTCCTGTGGATAGTGTGAGCCGATGTATTGAACTTGGAAAACAAATTAGCGCCATTACAGCAGGAGAAAGAGACGGAAAAGTAGCTCCTGGGCTGGAATACGGGAACTCTCCATTTGAATACCCGAGAGAATTTATTGAAAACAAAACATTAGTATTAACAACAACTAATGGCACTCGATTATTACAAATGGTTTTGGAAAAAGGAGCCAATGAAATTATTACAGGATCATTTCCAAACCTATCCGCCGTTTGCAATCATTTGATAAAAAAGAAAAAAAACGTAATTCTGGGTTGTGCCGCATGGAAAGATCGAGTGAATATTGAGGATAGTTTATTTGCCGGTGCTGTAATTGCAAATGTTAAAGATCATTTTAACATCAACTGCGATTCGTCAACAGCGTCAGAAATATTATATAATAATGCGAAAGACAATTTGTTTGGTTTTATGCATACCAATAATGCTTCCCATTATCATAGGCTCATGAATTATGGATTAGAAAAAGATATCCGCTATTGTTTAACTTCTGATGGAGCCAACGTGCTACCCGAATATGAAGACGGAAAATTGTTTGTGAGATAAAAAACTCACAAAGGTAGCAACTTCTCGGCGTTAGTTTTTCAAAAAAAAGAAAAATAGCTTTTTTACACAACCCAACCCCGTGTTCCGTTACTTTTGACGATTAACTTTTTTTGAACTGGTTAAGAATTTATTCATCATTAACAAAGACTGATTGGCACTACCTTATCTTATTAAGCACGTTTATACGCACGGGACCGACGAAGTAGTTCGACGAGCCAAAAAAATTCACGCCTTCGGCTATGTAGAATTAGTTGAATATGATAATTTTTTTAGCACGGCAACACTGCGAATAAAGGATGATAATTATGCCACATTTTATAAGGTTACTGTTCAAAAAATAAATGATCCTCAACATGTTTTTCTTCGCTGCACCTGCCCCTACAGTGTAGGAAATATTTGCCGACACGAAGCTGCCGCCTTATTTCAATTGCAGGATTTATTTGACAAAGGCCTTTTGAAGACGGTCGAAAAAAAACATGACCAACGCCACACGGTGGCAAAAATGAAGCATATTGATTCAAAATTAATCCGACTACTTTCCTCACAAACGAATTATCAGGAAGCCGAAAAATATTTACGAACACAACGACCAGAAATTGAAAAGGTTAAAAACGAAACTGTAAAAGCTTCGGTAATAATTGAAGGAGAAAAATATTTTGTAATTATAAAAAGAAACGAAGAAAAATATTTCGACACCAGTAGCAATTTTATCGACGAACAATATCCGCTCTGCCTTCCCAAGATTATTGTTTTTTTACAATTATTGAACATGTACGGGCCCCATTATTTTGATAGCATTCAAAATAGAGACAAAGAAAAAAATAAACTGCTCGAGGCTTATGGCTATTCTTTACAAGACGACTTGCAGGGGAGGTTCGAGTTTTCTTACATAAAAGGAAAGCCATATTTGAGAGTATTGAATTCAGAAATCAAACGAACGGTTACAACCACTACACAGCCGGTACAGTTTGAAAAATTTGAAGAAACCCAAGCGGACATTTCAATTGTAGCCACATCGGCTGTTAAAGAAACAGAGAAAAAAATTGGTGTTGTTTTAAATTTCAACAAAGCAACCTATCCTTATTTTACAGTGGATGCAATTTGTGGAGAAGCCGACGGGGAAACTAATTTATTCATCGGCAAGGTTGAAAAACTTGATCTCGCAAAGTATATAGAAAGCAAAAATTTTTCAGACAACGATATCCAATTACTGGCAGCGTTAAGAAAAGTACAAGAGTCTGAAATCGGCAAATTTATCAGTCGAAATTCTCCATTCTCTGGTATGTGGGAGAATCTTATTCATCACGAAAAAAATGATTTGCCGGACGAAACACGAGTGCTGGCAAGAGAATATTTGTATCCGAGGGTAAAAAAAATAGTTGCGGAATTTGATTCAGCATTATTATTTCAACTACCACAAGGGAAACAGTTTAAAACAGCCAACCTTATTTCGCTGAGGGCAGAATCTGATGAGCTTATTCCATCGTTTGATATAACAAGAAATAATGGAGTTGTACAAATAGTCGTAAAAATAAAAGCCAAAGGGATGAGCTATGGCTTGTCGGAAAACGAATCTGACAGCACACTATTTTTTATTTATAATCATCAATTGTTTTTTTGGAAAGACATAAATGTTTTAGAATTAATTGAACAATTTGAATCGAACGGAGAAAAACAAATCGCCATTGCAGAATGGAGTAAGGCGCTACAACAAGAAGTTCTTCCTCTTACCAAATCGTACAAAGTAAATTTTGACAAAACATTTTTGGAAAAAAGCATAACCGGAAAACCAGAAAGCCGCGTTTGGATTAAAGAGCAGAACGAATACCTGCTTTTTCAACCCACATTTATTTACGAAGGACACGAAATAGATACAATGCAGGGCAATGAAATTATAATTCCTGTTGGCGACAAGGTTTTAATAATACAACGCAATAACACGGAAGAGCAGGCGCTAGTTAACAAAGTACAAAACCTACATAGTAATTTTATTTATCAACAAGAAACAAAATCGTTGGCAATTCGCGGAACGGAGGTGTTGAAAAATAATTGGTTTTTCTTATTTGTTGATGCGATGAAAGAAATGAAAATACCCGTGTATGGGTTTGACGCATTAAAAAATTTTCGTTTCAACACCGCTCGCCCTTCTACCAATATTTTTATTAGCAGCAACACCGATTGGTTTGATGCAAAAGTGAATATTCTTTTTGGCGATCAACAAGTAAGCGTTGCCGAGGTAAAGCAGGCGTTGACTAACAAACAGAAATTTGTACAACTTGGAGATGGGACACTTGGAATATTGCCAGAGGAGTGGTTGAAAAAATATGCCTTATTATTTAGGATGAGCGAGGGGAAAGCCGATCGATTAAAACTAAGTCGGTATCACTTAAGTGTAATTGATGAGCTATATGAAAACAGAGACGAAAACGAGTTGACGATACAGTTGGAAGAAAAGCACGAGAAGATAAAAAACTTTTTCACGATAAACCCTATTGAACCACCCAACGGATTAAATAACATTTTGAGGCCGTATCAAATTTCGGGTTATCAATGGATAAATTATTTGAGCGAAATAAATTGGGGCGGAATTCTTGCCGATGATATGGGATTGGGAAAAACAGTACAAGCGCTTTCCTTTTTTCAACAATATAAAAATGAAAAAGGCAAACTACAGGCACTAGTAGTGTGCCCCACAACGCTGATATATAATTGGGGCAATGAAATAAAAAAATTCACACCCAATCTTTCCTTTCATATTCACCACGGAGGATCGCGAATAAAAAAAGCAGAAAAATTAACAGAGTGCGATATTTTAATTACAACGTATGGAACTTTGCGAAGTGATATCAAACTTTTAATGGCCGTAGAATTTGATTATATTGTTTTGGATGAGAGCCAATCTATTAAAAATCCGAGCAGCAAAGTAACAAAAGCAGCTTCGTTGTTGAAAGCCAAGCACCGCCTGTGTATGAGCGGCACACCCTTACAAAACAATACCTTTGATATTTATGCGCAAATGAATTTTCTGAATCCAGGAATGCTAGGTAGTATGGAATTTTTCCGACAAGAATTTGCTATTCCTATTGATAAGTTGGGGGAGGTAGAAAGCAAGGAACACCTGAGAAGAATTGTTTATCCATTTATTCTTCGCAGAACAAAAGAACAAGTGGCAAAAGATCTTCCCGAAAAAACAGAAACAATTCTTGAGTGCGAAATGGAATCGGAGCAGCGTAAAATTTACGACGCCTATCGAAATGATTTTAGAGCAAAAATATTAGGAGTAATTGAAGAGCAAGGAGTGCAAAAGTCGCAATTGAATATTTTACAGGGCTTGATGAAACTAAGACAGATCTGCGATTCGCCGGCTATCTTAAATGAACAAGATAGGTTTGAGAATCATTCAATAAAACTAGAAGAACTGTCGAGAGAAATAGCAGAAAATATTAGCAATCATAAAGCATTAATATTTTCTCAGTTTTTAGGAATGCTAGCCCTTATAAAAGAGCGCCTCAAGGTGTTGGGTGTTAAATTCGAATATTTTGATGGGAGCACTTCTGCAATCGACAGAGAAACGGCCATTCAAAATTTTCAGAATGATGACAGTGTAAGAATATTTTTAATTTCATTAAAAGCCGGAGGTGTAGGATTAAATCTTACAGCAGCCGACTATGTTTACATTGTTGATCCATGGTGGAATCCTGCGGTAGAACAACAAGCTATCGATCGAACACATCGTATCGGACAAGAGAAAAATGTTTTTGCATATCGTATGATTTGTAAAAATACAATTGAAGATAAAATTATGCTACTACAAGAGCGAAAGAAAAATCTGGCCAAAGAATTAATTACCGACGAAGCCACTTTTGTAAAATCATTAACCAAAGAAGATGTAGAATATTTGTTTAGCTAAAATTGCGTTCATCCGCTTTTGATTTTTCTTAACAGGTATTTAACGACCGCTTATATTCCTCACGCGTACAGCTTGTTATAAAAGACTTCGCAGGTGGGTGACCTTTTTCATTTTCCGTTTGTCATAATCATAACAAGCAAACGAAATACTAGACTACTTTTGCCCTCAATAAATGTTATCCATGAAAAATTTTATTCTTTCAATGTTGTCAATTGTTGTTGCCTTTTCTGCGCAAGCACAAACGGTAGGCACAATAAAAGGGAAGCTGGTTGATACAGTTGCGAAACAAAAAATTGCAAATGCCACCGTTTCGGTATTGCTTGCTAAAGATTCGTCATTGGTAAGTTTTGGACTTTCAGACGACAAAGGTGTGTTTGAAATTGCCAACTTGGGTTTTGAGGATTACACCCTGCTTGTTTCTGTAACCGGTTATGAAAATCTAAGAAAATCATTTTCAATAACTGAAAAAAACAAACTGGTTGATTGCGGCGAAATTTCAATACAAAAGAATTTTAAAACGCTGGAAGAAGTAACCATTACCGATGCAGCACCAGTACGCGTTAAAGACGACACCATTCAATTTAAAATGGATGCGTTCAAAACAAAACCCAATGCTACGGTTGAAGATGCATTAAAAAAATTACCGGGAGTGCAGGTTCAAAAAGACGGTTCAATTACTGCCATGGGGGAAAATGTTCAAAAAATATATGTCGATGGAAAAGAGTTTTTTGGCAACGATCCCAAGTTGGCTACCAAAAATATTACGGCAGAAATGGTGGATCAAATTCAGGTTTTTGACGATATGAGTGATCAGGCAAAATTCACAAAGATTGATGATGGTAGTCGCGCAAAAACAATAAACATTAAATTAAAAAAAGATAAAAACAAAGGTGATTTTGGTAAAATAACGGCCGGTGCCGGAACCGATAATCGCTTCGAAGGAAATTTATCCTTCAACCATTTTAGGGGCGATCAACGCATTTCAGTTTTGGCGGCGGCAAACAATACCAATAAACAAGGATTTTCTTTCAGCGATATTATTTCTTCACAGGGAGGAATGGCGCAATTCAGCCGTGGTGGCGGTGGCGGCGGAATGATGACGGTTACGATGGGCGGCGGTGGTGGAAATTTTGGAGGCGGAGGATTTGGCGGTGGCGGTGGCGGTTTTGGTGGAAGCAATAGTGGTGTTACCACTGCAAAATCGGCTGGCTTTAATTATAATGATAAATGGAGCCCTAAAATTGATTTTCGTAGCAGTTACTTTTATTCGGAAAGTAACAATGTTTTAAGCCAAGGAAGTTTCCGACAAAATTATTTTCCCAAAGACTCCAGCTCCAATAGCACTACGGAAAGTGAATCAGAAAACAATAACAAAAATCACCGTTTCAATATTCGAAGCGAATATGCAATTGATTCCATGAACTCAATATTGTATACCGCTAACTTAAACATTCAAGAATCTTACGGAACTTACAGCGATACTTCTTTTACTTTTTCTGATGCCACCAATAAATTTTTAGCGATTGCCGGAAAAACTTTTAATCAAACCGAAAGAAACGGTTTGAACTACAGCGGTGAGTTGATGTACCGGAAAAAATTTAAAAAAGTTGGCAGAACGGTTACGGTGGGTTGGAGAAACAGCACTAGCAATAGTGATGCAGAAACTAAAAACATTTCGCCAAACTCTTTTTATAAACCCGACGGTTCGTTGCTTTTTTCGCGCAGTCAAAATCAAATGGGTGACCAAGCAACAAACGCAAACAATAACACCATTAGCACTTCGTACACAGAGCCGGTGGGACATAATAAAATCATTGAGTTGAATTATGCTTTTTCTGACAACAGAAACACCTCCGATAAAAAAACCCATGATTTCAACAGTGGCACTGGAAAATATGATGCCGCGAATTTGATGCAAACAAATTATTTCAAAAATTCAAACACATCCAGTCGCATTGGAATGAATTATCGCTTGCAGGAAAAAAAGTATAATTATCAGTTGGGAATGGGAGTTCAGTTTTCTGAATTGAGCAGTAAAAGTTTTCGCGCTGCTACCGGCAAAGACACTACCATCACACAACGATTCACTAATTTTTATCCCAGCGCCAACTTTAATTATAGTGTGAACAGAACAAAAAATTTTAGAGCCAATTATCGCGGAAGAACAAATGCGCCGAGCGTGTCGCAGCTACAAGACGTATTGGATGTAAGTAATCCATTACAAGTAAAAACAGGGAACCCTTCTTTAAAGCAAGAGTTCATCAACAGTTTTAGTGTCAACTATAACACGTTCAATATTATTAATTCAAGATTTTTTGCGGCGAATATCAACGTTAACACAACCAATAATAAAATTGTAAATAGTTTAGATACATTAAACCGTTCCGTAACCATTACGAAGCCCGTTAACTTAAACGGAGCCTACAATACGTTCGGCTTGATTACGGTTGGATTCCCGTTGAAAAAAGTTAAAGGAACTAATCTTAATTTCAGTACGATCTCTAATTACAACAGAGATATCAGTATGATTAATAAGCAGGAAAATATTACACAACGAATTTCGCTATCACAATCTTTTGGATTTAATTATAATAAAGACAAATTTGATATGGGGCTTAGTGGAAATGTGGGCTATAATAAAGCCACCTATTCTTTACAAAACAATTTGAACACTTCTTATTTTACACAAACCTACTCGGCCGATTTTAGTTACACGTTTAAAAAAGGAATTCTATTATCAACCGATGTTGATTATTATATTAATTCCGGGCGCAGCGAAGGATACAACCAAGCCATTACCATGTGGAATGGAAGTATTTCTAAACAAGTATTAAAAAATAAAGCCGGCGAATTTAAATTATCAGTTTATGATATTTTAAATCAAAATAAAAGCGTTAACAGAAACGTGGGCGACAACTATTACGAAGACACAAGAACGAATGTGGTAAAACAATTTTTCTCTTTCAGCTTTACTTATAACCTAAATAAAATGGCCGGCAATCAAGGACAAATGCAAATGCAGCAAATGCTGGAAAGAGGCGGAAAACAAATTCGTATTTTTCAACAACATTAAAATTAAACACGAATAGTCATCCTTCTTCTGTGCATCAATGTTGACTAAAGTAAAAAAGAGTTTCTGGTAATAAAAAAGACGTACCTCATCGGTACGTTTTTTTATTTTATAACCCCTACTTTAGTGGTGAAAAAATTCACTGCTGTTGGATTAACAGAATTTTTATAGCCGACACAAAAAATAGAAAAATGAAAAAAATTGTACTCCCCTTCTTGATAAGTTTGATTTCGTTAGCCGGTTTTGGACAAGAAATCATTGGGCAGTGGAACGGGATATTAAAAGTTCAGACTGTGCAATTAAGACTTGTATTTACTATTAATAAAACAGATAGTGGTTTAAGTTCAACAATGGACAGCCCGGATCAGGGAGCGAAGGGAATTCCCGTGACAGCTACAAGTTTCGAAAACTCAATTTTGAAAATTACAATTGATAACGCCAAAATCGAATATGAAGGCGTATTGGGAAAGGACAATATCATCGTTGGCAATTTTAAACAGCGCGGACAATCTTTTCCCATGAATTTATCAAAAGAAAAAATTGAAAAGCCGAATCTCGTCAAACCGCAAGAACCAACAAAACCATATCCTTATTATTCGGAAGAAGTAATTTTTGAGAATAAAAAAGCAGGAATAAATTTAGCCGGCAATTTAACATTGCCGAAAAAAGACGGAGTTTTTCCGGCGGTAATTTTAATAAGCGGTAGTGGGCCACAAAACAGAAATGAAGAGTTATTAGGACACAAACCGTTTCTTGTTTTGTCGGACTATTTAACCAAAAACGGAATTGCTGTTTTACGTTATGATGACAGAGGAACAGCTTTATCAACAGGAAATTTTAAAACAGCAACAAGTTTAGATTTTGCAACAGATGTAGAAGCGGGAATAGATTATTTAAAATCAAGAAAAGAAATTGATCCCAAAAAAATTGGATTAATGGGGCACAGCGAAGGAGGATTAATTGCGCCAATTGTTGCCAGCAAATCAACGGATGTGGCGTTTATTGTTTTGCTTGCGGGACCGGGAATACCGGGCGACCAGCTGCTTTTATTACAACAAAAATTAATTGGAAAAGCAGCGGGAGTTAGCGATGAAGAGTTACAAAAATCAGCAGTAATAAATAGAAAAATATTTGACCTTGTAATTAAATCTACAAGCGTTGAACAGCTTACAATCGATTTAACGACTCACATGAGGCAGCTTTTGAAAGAGGGTCTGAGTGGTGAGCAACTAAAAGAGATGAGTGATGCTGATTTTGCACCACAAATCAACCAGGTTGCAAACCCTTGGATGCGGTATTTCATAAATTATAATCCCGAATCAACTTTAGAAAAAGTTACTTGTCCTGTTTTGGCGATTAATGGAGAAAACGATTTGCAAGTACCTCCGAAAGAAAATTTAGAAGCGATAAAAAAAGCGCTGACAAAAGGAGGCAACAGGAACGTAACAATAAAAGAATTGCCCGGTTTAAATCATTTGTTTCAGGAATGTGTAACCGGCTCCCCGACAGAATATTCAACCATTGAACAAACATTTTCTCCAGCCGCATTGATAGAAATATTGAATTGGATAAAACAGCAAACGAAATAAAGTTTTCAATTTTTTGGGAGTTAGTAAACCCCATTTTCGTAATAATTTGACACCAACCCCTGTTTGGCGCTTTTGCTTTTTTGCCACAACACGAAACACATATTAGCAACTGCCATTTTCAGTTTTGACAATTTATCTATCTTTGAGCCGATGAAAGTTTTTGCTCTCATATTCAGTTTTTACATCTTGGCTTTGTCGCTTTTGCCTTGCACCGACAAAATGGGCAGTAACTATTTAAGTGGGCAGACAACCTCAACCTTAGTCACTACCGACCACGGCGATTGCCAAGAGGATATCGAAACCTGTCCGCCTTTTTGTGTTTGCGCTTGTTACGGACAAACTTATAACGGTGAATATTTTTACACCGAAGTCCCGAAAAATTTTAACACTGCTTCACAACAATTCTTCGCACACAATTCCTCTTTTGTATCGGCAGTTTTCTTCAACATCTGGCAGCCGCCAAAAATTAGTTAATGAATTAATAAGTCCTGAAATAATCGGGACAAAAAATTAACTTCGGCACTAACCCACCGCAGTTCTTCATTCATTCAATTAGCTAATTTAAAAAGATGATAGAAAAAATAATTCAGTATTCGGTCAAAAACAAACTCATTACAGGAATTTTTCTTTTGGTGTTTGTAGGTTGGGGAGTGTATTCCACCACTAACCTTTCAATAGACGCCTTGCCCGATGTAACAAACAATCAAGTGCAAGTTATAACAAGTTGCCCCAACCTTGCAACGCAAGAGGTGGAACAATTTATTACCTACCCGATAGAAATGCAGATGAAAACAATTCCCGATGTAACGGAATTGCGTTCCATTTCCCGGAGCGGACTATCGGTAATCACAGTCGTGTTTAAAGACAAAATCCCCGTAAACATTACAAGGCAGCAGGTTTCAGAACGATTGAAAATTGCCGAAGAAGATTTACAGAAAGATTTCGGCACTCCGGAAATCCTTCCTCCCACAACGGGATTGGGAGAAATTTACCAATACACCATTGCCCCTAAAAAAGGGTTTGAAAAAAAATATTCTGCAATGGATTTGCGGACAATTCAGGATTGGATTGTGCGAAGGCAATTAATCGGAACGGCAGGCGTAGTTGATGTGAGTACTTTTGGCGGCTACCTCAAACAATATGAAGTTGCCGTTGCTCCCGAAAAATTAGTGAGCATGAATATTTCTCTCACTGATGTTTTTGATGCGCTCTCAAAAAATAATCAGAACACAGGAGGAAGTTACATTGACAAGGGACCAAATATTTATTTCATCCGTGGCGAAGGATTGATAGAAAGTCTACAAGACATTGAAAATATTGTAGTGAAAAATGTGAACGGTATCCCCATCAAAATTCACGACATCAGCAAAGTGCAATTCGGCTACGCACCGCGTTACGGAGCCATGACAAGAAACGGTCAAGGTGAAGCAGTCGGTGGAGTTGTGCTGATGCTTAAAGGAGAAAACAGCGTGAAAGTTATTGCCGATGTGAAAGAAAGAATGAAGTCAATCGAAAAAAATCTTCCCGAAGGATTAACACTTGATGTGTTTGTGGACAGAACAAAATTGATTGATAGAACCATCGGAACAGTTTCAACCAATTTGATTGAGGGGGCATTGATTGTAATTTTTGTTTTGATTTTATTGTTGGGAAATCTTCGCGCAGGGCTGATTGTTGCCTCTGTAATTCCACTGTCAATGCTGTTTGCAATTTCGTTGATGAATGTTTTCGGTGTTACTGCAAACCTTATGAGCATGGGAGCGCTGGACTTCGGCTTAATCGTGGATGGCGCTGTAATCGTAGTGGAAAGTATGCTGTACATCTTCACCAAACATTACCGCAGCAACACACTTTCTCAATCACAAATGGATAAAGAAATTATTGGCAACTCCTCAAAAATTATGAGTAGCGCAGTATTCGGGCAAATAATAATTCTCATCGTGTATATTCCGATTTTTGCTTTGACGGGAATAGAAGGAAAGATGTTTTTGCCGATGGCGCAAACTGTTTCATTCGCCATCATCGGCGCATTACTTCTTTCGCTCACTTATGTTCCCTTGATGAGCAGTTTATTTCTCAATAAGAAAATCACGCACAAAGAAAGTTTAAGCGACAGGTTCATTGCTTGGTGTTTAAAATTTTACATTCCCTTTTTGAAAAATGTTTTAAAGCATAAAACAAAAGTTGTTGGTGCATCACTCTTGCTTTTAATCGCAGCAATTTTTCTTTTCAATTCTTTGGGCGGAGAATTTATTCCTGAATTAGACGAAGGAGATTTTGCCATTGAATCTTCAATCCGCCAAGGTTCTTCATTGCCTCAAACTATTTTGACTTTTACTCAACTTGAATCAATCCTTAAATCAAATTTCCCTGAAGTTATTGATGTGGTTAGTAAAATCGGAACTGCCGAAGTTCCAACCGACCCGATGCCGGTAAATACCGGAGACATAATAATTATTTTAAAGGATAAAAAAGAATGGACAACAGCACAAGACAAAGACGAGTTGGCAGAAAAGATGAGTGAGAAGATGAATGAAATCCCCGGGGTTCAACTCTCATTTGAACACCCTATTCAAATGCGTTTCAACGAACTTATCGCAGGAGTGAAAACCGATATTGCCATAAAAATATTTGGAGAAAATTTAGATGTCTTGTTTGACAACGGAAATAAAGTTTCAAAAATAATTTCAGGTGTTGATGGTGTTACAGATATTAAAGTGGAACAGGTTGTCGGGATGCCGCAATTGGTAGTGAAATACAATCGTGCAAGAATTGCACAATATGGTTTGAACATTTTTGATGTAAACAAAATCCTCAATACTGCATTGGCAGGAGGAAAAGCAGGTGTTGTATACGATGGTGAAAGAAAATTTGATTTGATTGTTCGTTTGGATAAAGTTCGTGATGCTGACGAAGAAAAAGTGAAAAACATTTTTGTGCCACTTCCAAACGGAACACAAATTCCGCTTTCGCAAATTGCAGAAGTAAATTTTCAATCAGCACCTGCACAAATTTCCCGTGATGATGCAGAACGAAGAATTGTTGTGGAAGCCAATGTTCGTGGTAGAGATATTCAAAGTGTGGTAGAGGACATTCAGAAAAAGTTAGACGCGGAATTAAAACTGCCGTCAGGATATTTCATCACTTACGGTGGAACTTTCCAAAACTTACAGGAAGCAAAAAACCGTTTGTCGGTTGCAGTTCCTGCTGCCTTGCTTTTAATTTTTCTGCTGCTCTTTTTCAGTTTCCGCAGCATCACCGAAAGTTTAATCATCTTTTCCGCAATTCCTTTGGCAGCCATCGGAGGAGTTGTAGCAATTTGGTTGCGGGGAATGAATTTCAGCATCAGCGCAGGAATAGGTTTCATTGCATTGTTCGGTGTTGCAGTATTAAACGGAATAGTTTTGATTGCTTACTTCAATCGCTTGCGTGACGAGGGCGAAGAAAATGTTACAGAGAGAATCCTAAAAGGAACAGCGGCCCGACTAAGACCGGTGATAGCAACAGCAGCCGTTGCATCGTTGGGATTTCTTCCAATGGCTTTGTCAACTTCCGCAGGCAGTGAAGTGCAAAAACCGTTGGCAACAGTTGTTATCGGCGGATTGATTTCCTCTACACTTCTTACTTTAATTGTGTTGCCCGTTTTGTATGCTTTATTTATTCGTAAGAAGAAAATAAAAATTGCGGGAACGGTAATGATTTTAATTTTCCTGTTTTCATTTTCTGCAAACGCACAATCTCCTTTAAGTTTAGATAGTGCAATAAATCTTTCGCTGAAAAATCATCCACTACTCCGTTCAAGCGAATACACCCTGCAGCAACAACAGCTACTAAAGAAAACTATTTTTACGCTTGACCCATTGAATATGGCTTACACAGGTGGACAAATAAATTCTTCTGTTAACGATTATAATATTACCGCAACCACGGGAATAAAATTCCCCACGGAAATTTTGGCACAGTCGCAATATCAAAAACAACAAATTGCACTGGCATTATCACAGCTGAATGTTACAAAAGCGACATTGGTGAAAAATGTTTCCCTTGCTTATGTGCTGTTGCAATACAGTTTACAGCAATTGAATTTATTGGATAGTTTGGAAATTATCTACACCAACTTTTCAAAATTTGCTGACAAAAAATATTCCGTTGGCGAAACAGGCTTGCTCGAAAAGGTTTCAGCACATAGCCAGTTGAAAGAAATTCAGCTAAAGAAACAGGAGGCAGAATCAAATTTGAAAATCTATCAAAACAACCTGAAGCAATGGATTGGTACAACAGAAAATATTGCTGTTTCTACAATAGAAAATTTTAAATTGCCAATTCCACAACTCACCGACACGTCTGCCCTCAAAACAACTCCGTTGTTTTTGTTGCAGAAGCAGCAGCTCAATGTTACTATTGCAAACTACAAATTAGAGAAGGCAAAATTTTCGCCGTCAATAAACTTCGGTTACTTCAATCAGAGTTTAGACAAAGTAAAACCCTTCAACGGTTTTATGATCGGCACTTCCATTCCTATTTTCAAAACAGGGCAACAGGGAAGAACCAAGTCTGCACAACTTGGAATTAAAATTTCTGAAATGGAATTGCAAAACTTCCAACTGAATTTAAACACCGCCTACACCGAAGCTTTGCAGCAGTTCAACAAACACAATCAGAGTTTGAATTATTATCAAACCGAAGGTTTGAATTTAGCTTCCACACTTTTTACGGTCGCAAACAAATCTTATCAAAGTGGCGACATCGGTTACACCGAATTTATCCTGAACATTCAAAATGCTTACGACATACGGAGTAATTATTTGCTGACACTCAATAATTACAACCAGTCAATCATCAATCTCAATTATTTAATCAACAAATAAAATTCTCAAACAATGAAATACATACTTAAAAATAAATTCATCATAGCAATAGCAATTTTGTTTCTTGCTTCGTGTGGAAATAAAAAAATAGAAAATAAATCTGATGCAACACACACCGAAACAAATTCGGCAGAAGTGAAGCTGAGTGAGGAACAACAAAAAGCAATCGGCTTGCAATTAGGTTTCATGCAAATGCGTAACTTGAAAACAGCACTCAAAGTAAACGGCAAACTCATGTTGCCACCGCAAAATCAGGCACAAGTTAGTTTGCTGATTGGTGGTATCGTAAAAGATATTTTCGTAAAAGAAGGGGCATTGGTATCGCAAGGACAAACCCTTGCAACAATTCAGAACACCGAGTTCATTCAGTTGCAACAGGACTATTTGCAAAGCAGTTCAAATCTTGTTTATCTCAAAGCAGAATTTGAAAGACAAAAAAGTTTGCAACAAGAAAATATCAACGCAGGTAAAACTTTTCAGAAAGCCGAAGCCGATTACAAATTTGAAATTTCAAATTTCAATTCGCTAAAACAAAAACTGAAGCTCTATAATGTAACTGCTGAAAATCTCACAGCAGAAAATATCAGTTCAACTTTCAATGTAGTTGCACCAATCGCAGGAAACATTCACACCATTTCAATCA
>SCVJ01000093.1 GCA_004322425.1 Chitinophagaceae bacterium | reverse complement strand
CGCCTGCCGAGGTGCTCGGGATCGGTGTCGCCGTCCCCGGGGTCTGCGACCCCGCGACCGGTTCCGTCGTGGGCTCCGGCCCGCTCCCCGGAGCAGTCGGCCGTCACCTGTCGGAGTCCCTCGAGGAGGCGTTCGGGCTGCCGGTGCTCGTCGACAACGACGCGCGGGCCCAGGCCCTCGGCGAGAAGTGGTTCGGCGATGGACGCGGCGTCGCCACCTTCGCCTCGGTGCAGACCGGGGCGGGACTCGGCGTCGGCCTGGTCCTGGACGGCGAGCTCTACCGCGGCGCGGACGGCGCCGTCGGCGAGCTCGGGCACACGGTCGTCCAGCTCGACGGCGAGACGTGCCACTGCGGGCTCACCGGATGCTGGGAGACCGTCGCCACGCTGCGCTGGCTGCGGCGGGAGGCTGCCGTCGCCGGCCTCCCGGGCGCCCGGTCACTGGACGCCGCCCGGCTCGTCGCCCTGCCTGAAGGCGCGGCGGCGCACCTGCTCGCCCGCTACGCCGACCACATCGCAGTAGGCCTCGCCACCCTGGTGCACCTGCTCGGACCGTCACGGCTGCTGCTGCACGGCGACGTCGTGGGCGGCGGCGAGGTGCTGCGCTCGCTGATCGCCGACCGGTTGTCCGCCCGCTCGCTCCCCCACGTACGCGACGACGTCGAGGTCGTCCTGTCCTCGCTCGACCAGGACGCCGGACTGCTCGGCGCCGCCGCCCTCGTCCTGTCCCAGCGCTTCGCCCTCGCCGCCTGAGCGTGCTCGCGGCGTCGCTCAGCCGGAGCGGTTGATGGCGTCCGGGTCGTCGCCGAGGTAGGACCGCACCACGGCCGGGTCCCGCACCACGGACTGCGGGTCGCCCTCGGCGATCACCCGTCCGGTCTCGAGCGCGTAGAGCCGGCTGGCGAGCGACAGCACCAGCGGCATGTCGTGCTCGATCAGGACGAGGCCGCAGCCGAGCTCGTCGCGCACGCGCAGCAGCAGCGGCGCGAGCTGCTCGGTCTCGCGCTGCGCGATGCCCGACGACGGCTCGTCCAGCAGGACCACCTTGGGTCGCTGGATGAGCAGGCAGGCCAGGTCGATGATGCGGCGCGTGCCGGTGGAGAGCTCTCCCACCAGCTTGTCGCGATAGCCGCCGAGCGCGAACACCTCGACCAGCTCCTCGGCGCTGCGGGTGGCGACCTGCTCGCTCTCTCGCGCCGCGCGACCGCCGAGCAGCGTGCCGATCAACGACGAGCCGACCGGACGGTGCCGCTCGCTCGCCGTGCGAAGCGTGTCGAGCACCGTCATCGAGTGGAACAGCCGGGCGTCCTGGAAGGACCGCCCGAGTCCCGCCCGCGCCCGCTCGTGCACCGCGGCCTTGGAGACGTCCTCGCCGTCGAGGACGACGCTCCCCTCACAGGCGGTGATCCCCGACAGGCAGTCGAACAGCGTGGTCTTGCCGGCGCCGTTCGCACCGATGACGCCCACGACCTCGCCCGCGTCCACCTGCAGGTCGACCCCCCGGAGCGCTGTGACCCCACCGAAGGAGACCGCGATCCCCCTCGCCTCCAGCACCGTCACGGCAGCTCTCCTGTCAGTCGTCCCAGCGCCTCACGGCACAGCATGTCGAGCAGGGTGTCGCCGCGGACCAGCCCGCGAGGGTCGGCGCGCTCGACGTCGCCGTCGCGCAGCGTCAGCGGGTAGTACGCCCACCGGATCCCGAAGAGCTGCCGTTCCATGGCGAGCCCACGCCGCCACACCTCGGCGACCGTGAAGGCTCCACCAGGTCCGTCGCCGGCGCGCAACGAGGCCAGCAGCAGCGGCACCGCCATCGCGTGCCACTCCCATGCCTGCAGCCACGGCTCGAGGTCGGCGACCCACGCCGGCGGCAGCGCGTCACGGCAGCCTGCAGCGAGCCACTGCTCGAAGCGCCTGTCGCCGTCCAGCGCGGCTCGAGCCCAGTCGAGGAGCTCGTCGTCCGGTCCCGGTTCGCACAGCCAGGAGCGGCAGGCCCGGGCCAGCGGAGCGAGGCCGGGCAGACCGGCCAGCTCCTCCTCCCAGACCTCGGTGCGATCCCGTCCCGGATCGCTCCACCAGCGCAGCGCCGCCGCGGCGGGCAGGCGACCGGCGACCGGCAGCGGTCCCAGGTTGAGCAGCAGCCCGCCGACAGCGGCGGGCAGGTCGCGCGGGCGGTACGGGTAGGGACCGAGGTGCAG
>SCVJ01000127.1 GCA_004322425.1 Chitinophagaceae bacterium | reverse complement strand
GAGGGTCTCCCGGTCGGCGGCGGCGATCCCCGGTCCGGCGTCGCGGACCGCGAGCCGGACCCGGTCGCCGCCCGGGGACAGCGCCGCGGCGAGGGTGATCGGCGTCCCGGCAGGGGTGTACTTCACGGCGTTGTCGACGAGCTCGTCGATCGCCTTGCCCAACCAGGTGGGGTCGACGTGCACGGCGGGCAGCCTCCCGGCGACCCGGCGCCGGAGGTCCTTGGCCCGCTCGGGTGCGCGCTCGCGCCACGCGGCCAGCCGGCCGTCGACGAGCTCCCCCGGCGAGACCGGCCGCGGCTCGACGGTCACCCGTCCGGCCTCGATCGCCGCGACGTCGACCAGCAGGTCGACCACGCGGTTCATCTTCAGGCTCTCCGCCAGGATCGTGCCGGCGAAGGTCGCCACCTTGTCCGGTGGGAGCCCGGGGCGGGTCGCGAGGATGTCGGCGTAACCGCGGATCGGGGTCAGCGGCGTGCGCAGCTCGTGGCTGACGTTGGACAGGAACTCGGTCTTCATCCGCTCGACCTCGCGCTCGCGTGTCGTGTCGCGGAGGACGAGCACCACGCCCTCGCCCCCGTCGAGCGGTGCCAGCGCCGCCCGGACGGGCACCGGGTCGCCGTCGAGCGGGTGGACCTCGGCGTCGACCTCGGGACGGCCGCGCGCGTCGAGCGGGAGCGGCTCGCCGTCGACACGGACGTCGATGACCGACGACAGCTCGAAGCCGAGCGCCCCGGCGGGGTCCTCCAGGCCGGCCATGCCGAGCGCCGCCCGGTTGATGCTCGTGACCCGTCCGTCGGCGTCGGTCGCGACCAGTCCGTCGGTCATCGACGACATCACCGTCTCGAGCCGGTCGGCCGAGGCGCGCAGGTCGCCGGTGAGCCGGGCGACGGAGCCGGTCATGGCGTCGAAGGTGCGCGACAGGGTGCCCACCTCGTCACGTCCGGACAGCCCGGTGGTGACCGTCAGGTCGCCGGCGGCGACCTGCGACGCGGCGACGGTCAGCCGGCGCAGCGGGTCGACGGTGCGCCGGCCGAGGACCAGGGCGAGACCGCCGACGAGCGTGGTGGTCGCCAGCGCGGTCAGCAGCAGGGCGCGCAGGGCGTCCCGCTGGGAGCCCAGGGCGATGTCGGCGTCGCGGGAGAGCGCCAGGGTGCCGACAGGGGTGTCGTCGAAGCCCAGCACGGGCCGGAAGTGCACGGTCGGGTCGGTGCCCTCGGCGGGGACGGTCCGGCCCCCGAACGGCACGTCGCTGGTGACCCGCGCCGAGGCGGCGATCCGCTCGATGGCCGCGCGCTCGTTCGCGCTGCGGTT
>SCVJ01000153.1 GCA_004322425.1 Chitinophagaceae bacterium | reverse complement strand
CTGGTGGTTGAAGGCCTGGCGCGCGTGCGTGAGCAACACGGCAGCAACGAGGTGGCCGTCTACCAGGGCAACCCCAGCGTGCACAACTGGGGCAACATCACCCACGGCCCGATGTTCTTTAGCCAGCTCAAGACACGCAGCCGCTTCTCGGCCACCTCGGTGGACCAGTTGCCGCACCACCTGGTCTCGCACTGGCTGTATGGACACCAGCTGGCCATCCCGATTCCGGACATCGACCACACCCGCTTCATGCTGATTCTGGGCGGCAACCCGCTGGCCTCCAACGGCAGCCTGATGACGGTGCCCGACGTGCGCGCCCGCTTCAAGGCCTTGCGCGAGCGTGGTGGCAAGCTGGTCGTGATCGACCCGCGCCGCACCGAAACCGCCGCCGTGGCCGACGAGCACCATTTCATCGACCCCGGCACCGATGCGGCCTGGCTGCTGTCGGTCATCCACACCTTGTTTGACGAAGAGCTCGTTCGCCCGCAGCACCTGGAGCCCTTGCTGGACAATATCAAGGCCGTGCGCGACGCCGTGGCACCTTTCAGCCCCGAGGCCATGGCCTCGCACACCGGCATCGACGCGGCCAGCACCCGCCGCCTGACGCGCGAGATGGCCCAGGCCAATGGCGCCGTCGTGTATGGGCGCATGGGCTTGTCTACCCAGGCGCATGGTGTGGTCTGCCAATGGGCCATCCAGGTGATCAACCTGCTGACAGGCAATGTGGACCGCGAAGGCGGCGCCCTGCTCACCAGCCCCGCCATCAACCTGATCCAGACCAAGCTGATGAGCCCCGGCCACTTTGGCGCCTGGCGCAGCCGCGTGCGTGGTGCGCCCGAGTTCGGCGGCGAGCTGCCTGTGTCCGTGATGGCCGAAGAGATGCTCACACCGGGCAAGGGCCAAATGCGCGCCCTGGTCACCTCCTGCGGCAACCCTGTGCTGTCCACGCCCAATGGCCGCCAGCTCGATGAAGCCCTGCGCGGCCTGGACTTCATGGTCTCCATTGACTTCTACCTCAACGAGACCACGCGCCACGCCCACGTCATCCTGCCGCCCACCTGCGGTGTCGAGCACGACCACTACGACCTGGTCTTCCTGCACC
>SCVJ01000152.1 GCA_004322425.1 Chitinophagaceae bacterium | reverse complement strand
GGACCTGGGAGCGCGACATCGCCGACAAGCTGGACGAGGCGCTCGGCGCGGCGCCCGACGGATCCGGGGGTGAGCGGCTCTGCTTGACCTGCGCCGAGCTGTTCGACGTGGACGGCGCGGCGCTGTCGCTGCTGCTGTCCGACGTCACAGCCGGCACCTTCGCCGCGAGCAGCCGCCAGAGCCGTGATGTCGACGCGCTGCAGTTCAGCACCGGTGAGGGACCGTGCCTGGACTCGGTCGCCTCCGGCCGGCCGGTGCTGGTGGAGGACCTGCGACAGGCGGACCGCCGATGGCCGCTGTTCGTCGAAGGGGCGCTGGCCCAGGGCGTCAGCGCGGTGTTCGCGCTGCCGGTGGTGGTGGGGGCCAGCACCGTGGGTGCGCTGGACCTGTTCCGGAGCACCCCCGGCCCGCTCAGTGAGCACGGGCTGTGGGGTGCCCGACGCGCCGCCGAGCTCGCCCGGCTGCCGGTGCTCGACCTCATCGGCAGAGTGGAGAGTGACGTCGCCGGCGGCGGAGACGGCTCGACCCAGCTGCGGTCGTTGGACCGAGCCGAGGTCCACCAGGCCACCGGCATGCTGATGGTTCAGCTCGGCGTCGACGCCAGCAGCGCCGTCGCGCGGTTGCGAGCGCACGCGATCACGGAAGGCAGGACGATGAGCGACGTGGCATGGGATGTCATCGGCAGGCGACTCACCCTTCCCCGGGACGGCGACGCCTCATGAACGGCCGGCGGGCCGCCGCATCGTCGAGGAGTTCCGTGCGCTGAGCGAGTTCGTGCTGAGCGACCACGACATCGCCGAGCTGCCGGTCAGGCTCGTCTCCGGCTGCGCCCGCTCCTCGCCGGCTCGGCCTGCGGGCTGCTCCTGACGGACGCGCGCGGCGATCTGCACGTCCATGCCGTCTGGCCGGAGGGCCGAGGAACGCTGGAGGCGCTCGAGCTGCAGCGGGACGAGGGCCCGTGCTGGCACAGCTTCGCCCACGGGGAGCGGGTGCTCGTCCCTGACCTCGCCGCCGCGGCAACCCGCTGGCCCGCGTTCGCCGCCGCAGCGTCGCGCCGCGGTGCGCGTGCCGTCCATGCCCTGCCGCTGGCCCTGCAGGGTCGCACGTACGGCACGCTCGGACTGCTCCGGGCCGAGCCGGGACCTGTGGACGACGACGACCTGCACCTCGCCGAGTCGCTCGCGCACACGGCCCTGGTCGCGCTGGTGGCCCGCCGCGCAGCGGAGGATCAGGACACGCTGACCGACCAGCTCCAGCGGGCGCTGCTCAGCCGGATCGTCATCGAGCAGGCCAAGGGCATCCTCTCCGCGTCCGCGGGGCTGGACATGGACCAGGCGTTCAGCGCGCTGCGTCGCTACGCCCACGACCACAACGTGGCGCTCGCAGACGTCTCACGCGATC
>SCVJ01000151.1 GCA_004322425.1 Chitinophagaceae bacterium | reverse complement strand
CCGCCGGCACCTCTGGCAGGCCTGCGAGATCTACGCCTCCCGGGACCGGCGCTACGGTGGCGCCGTGCCCAACACGGTCGTGACATGAGCCGGCTGTTCGCCGGGATCGCCGCCGTCGACGCGCTGCTCGCCGCGACCGGGCGCGACAAGGAGCGGCGGGTCACCAAGCCGCTGCTGATGCCGGCGCTGCTCGCGGGCAAGGACCGGCCGACCCAGCGCGCGCTCGCCCTCGGCGGTGTCGGTGACGTCGCGCTGCTCGGGTCGGGGCCGGCGGCGTTCACGGCCGGGCTGGGTGCCTTCCTCGTGGGGCACGCCGCATGGATCTCCGCCCTGCGCGCGCACCGGCAGGGAGCGGCGACGCCCGCCCGCGTCGTGCCGTACCTGGCCGGCTGGGCGGGGCTGAACGCCTACCTGTGGTCACGGACCGGGCGCGACCGCGTCCCGGTGCTCGTCTACAGCACCGCCCTGCTCGGCACCGCGCTCGCCGCGCTCGACACCGGGCGCGCCACGGTGACCGCGGGCGGGGCGCTCTTCATGCTCAGCGACGCGCTGCTCGCGCTGGAGAGGTTCGGCGGCGTGCACCTGCCCGCGCACGAGGGGATCGTGATGGCGACCTACACGAGCGGGCAGGCACTGCTCGCGACCAGCTCCGACTGAGTCAGGGCGACGCCGCCGCCGTCGGCTCCGGACTGCTCGTCGGTGGGGTGGTGGGTGACGGCGCGGGGCCGGCCGATGCCGGCGCCGTGGGCTCGCCGGTCACCTCGGCGCTCGGCGACGGCTCGCTGCTCGGCAGCGGGTCGGCGGACGACGTCGGGGTGGGCCCCGCGGTCGCCGCGCCGGTCGGCGACGGGTCGCCGGTGGGCACCGCGGACGGGGTCGCCGTCGTCGGGGGCTCGACCAGGCCGTTGTCGACGAGGATCCGCAGCAGCTCCCGCTCCACGGCGGTGACCTGTGCGTAGACGTCGCTGGACCCCTCCAGCCCGTCGAGACGGGCCAGGACCTGCTCGATCTGCGACTGCACCTCGGCGCTCGGCTCCTTCTCGAGCGTCGCCACCAGCTGCACCGCGATGGCCGCCGTGACGCACTCGACGCAGTCGCCGTTCGCGGCCACCGCGGCGTTGACCGGCGCGACCGCGTCGGTCTGCCCGACGACCAGCACCACCTGGAACGCGACGGCGACCGTCGTGCACGCGCGGCAGGACGCGAGGGCGTACGCCTCGTTGCGCGAGCCGACGACCGCGCCGTCGCGCACCCAGACCAGGGCGACCGCGACGTCGTAGACCGTCGAGCCGTCCACCTCGTTGACGGCGAGCGCCTGGTTGTCGCCGCTCCCCGGGGCGTCGGGAAGC
>SCVJ01000150.1 GCA_004322425.1 Chitinophagaceae bacterium | reverse complement strand
CTGATCTTCAACATCAGCGAGCAGGAGTGGGACACCGTGATCGGCGTCCACCTCAAGGGTCACGCAGGCACCACCCGTTTCGCCACGGCGCACTGGCGCGCCCGCTCGAAGGCGGGCGAGACGGTCGACGCGCGCGTCATCAACACCTCCAGCGAGGCGTTCCTGTTCGGCTCGCCCGGCCAGCCCAACTACGCCGCCGCCAAGGCCGGCATCACCGCCCTGACCCTCTCGACCGCCCACGCCTGCGGTCGCTTCGGCGTCAGGGCCAACGCCCTGTGCCCCCGCGCCCGCACCGCCATGACCGAGAACGTCTTCGGCGAGGCCCCCGAGGGCGCCGACCCGCTGTCCGCGGACCACGTGGCGCCGCTGGTGGCCTACCTCGCGTCACCGGCCGCGGCCGCGATCACCGGCCAGGTCTTCGTGGCGTACGGCCCCATGGTCGCGCTGGCGGGCGCTCCCACGGTGGAGAAGCGGTTCGACGCGAGCGGTCCCAGCTGGACGCTCGAGGACCTCGACGGCGCCCTGGGCAGCTACTTCGCCGACCGTGACCCGGGTGCCGGCTTCACCGCAGCGGAGTTCTACGCGCTGTCGTGACCGAGAAGGGTTGGCGGCACCCGTGTCGAAGATCCTCTCCATGCGTTGTGATCTGTGACACAGCCGCTCCACACCCCAGCAGTCCAGACGGAGACGGAGGACTCGAGCCGTGAGCCAGTTCCTGGCCTTCACGATCATCGGGTTGATCGCCGGGTCGGCCTACGCCGTCGCGGCGAGCGGTCTCGTCCTCACCTACGCCACCAGCAACGTCTTCAACATCGCCCACGGCTCGGTGGGGATGTTCATGGCCTTCGTCTACTGGGAGCTGGCGGTCGACCGGGGCCTCCCGCCGCTACTGGCGCTGGTCCTCGTCGTCGGGGTGCTCGCGCCGGTCTTCGGCCTGCTCATCGAGCGCTTCATGATGCGCAGGCTCACGGACGCTCCCGTGGCCGTCGCGCTCGTCGTGACCGTCGCCCTGCTCGTCGCCCTCATCGGGGCGGCCCAGGCGCTGTGGCCGCCGGCCGGGCGCAAGGTCGACCCGTACTTCAACGGCAGCGGCCTGCAGGTCGGCGACTACTTCATCACCGCCCAGCAGCTCATCACCTTCGGCGTCGCCGTCGCGGTGGCGGCCGCCCTGTTCGTGCTGCTCAACCGGACCCGCACCGGCACCGCGATGCGCGCGGTCGTCGACAACCGCGAGCTGCTCGCGCTGCACGGCGCCCGGCCGAACCGGCTGTCCGGGCTGTCCTGGGCGATCGGCTGCTCGCTGGCGGCACTCGCCGGCGTGCTGCTGGTGCCGACGCTGCAGCTCGAG
>SCVJ01000149.1 GCA_004322425.1 Chitinophagaceae bacterium | reverse complement strand
CCAGTTGACGACGACGACGGTGGCGAGGGGGGCGTCAGACGGCACGGGCGACCACGTAGACCTCGTTCGGGGGGTACAGCCGCTCGAGCAGCTGGGCGTAGGACTGGTGCAGGTCGGCGAGCTCCTGCTGCGTGGTGCGCAGCCGCTCCTCGAGCACGCCGAGGAAGTGCCCGAAGGCGTGCCAGGGGGAGTCGGGGTCCGACGCCTCCTTCTTCGGGTCCCAGGTGATGCGCTGGATCGCGGCGACCATGTCGGATCGCAGGTCGGGGTCGACGTGGGTGCCGCGGGCCGTCGCGCCGGGCGGCGGGCCCGCGTGGTTGCGCGGGTTCTCGCCGGTCTCGACGACCTCGAGACCGGCCTTGGCGCAGTAGAAGGCGAGCAGCCGCGGGTCGTAGAAGCGGACGTGCGTCGGGTCCTTCCAGAAGTCGTAGCCGGCGACGGACAGGCAGGCGGCGTTCGGGGTCGCGGCGGCGAAGACGCCGCCCGGCGCGAGCACCCGGGCCGACTCGGTGATGACGGCCTCGAGCTCGTCGGGCTGCAGGTGCTCGACGAAGTGCGCGCTGAAGACGCCGTGCACGCTGTCGTCGGCGCGGCGCTGCAGCCCGGTCAGCGCGTCGGCCAGCTCCACGGTGAGACCGGCGGCGGTCGCCGCCTGCACCATGCCCTCGTCGAGGTCGATGCCCTCGCCGTCGACACCCGCGTCGCGCAGCAGCTCGAGGAACTCGCCGCGGCCGCACGCGAGCTCGAGAACCGGCCCGCGCTCGAAGAGCGGGACGTAGTGGGCGAGCCCGCTCTTGGAGTGCTCCGGGTCGTACTCCATGTAGGCGTAGTAGTCGCTCTCGAGGCGGGTCATGCAGGGCTCACCACGGCTTTCGCAGGGACGTCGAGCAGCCCGGGCAGGTCGCCGGTCTCCACCCAGATCGCGTCGTCGAAGCGGCGGGCCGTGATCGGCAGGCCGGTCTCGGCGTGGTCGACCTGCACGCCGAGGATGAAGGCGCCGTTCAGCGGCGGCACGGCGTCGACCTCGAAGTCGACGACGTAGCGGCCGGGCACCGCCGGCAGTCCCTGCCCCTTCGGCGTGCGCAGCGAGAAGACCGGGATGTCGCCGGCGCCCATCACGACGACGCCGACCTCGCCGGGGTAGACCTCGTCGCCCGTCAGCACCTCGCAGTGGACCCGCAGGTGGAACGGGTCGCCCGCGCTGAAGCGCCCCACCGGTCCGCCGCCGCGGATGCCGGACGCCACCGCCGAGTGCACGACCACCCCGCCGATCTCGACGGGCGCGGCAGGCTCGCCGACCGGCCGGTCCGTGCCCAGGATCTTGCGGAGCGTGCCGACCGCGAACGCCGGGTCGCCGTCGTACTGCACGCGCCCGTGCTCGACCACG
>SCVJ01000004.1 GCA_004322425.1 Chitinophagaceae bacterium | reverse complement strand
TTTCATTTTTTCTATTAAAATTTTATTTCACCCCCGGTTGCTTCAGCTTCCAATTTGTTTTTGCTTTCTCGTCGTCCACCATTTTTTTTACATCGGCCAACAATTTTTTTGCATCATACACAATGCCGTCTTTAATGGTGTATTGAACACCTCCTACTCGTTGCGCATGATTTTCATTATCTAACCGAATGGCGCCTGTGCCGTACAATACTTGTAAATTTTCCAATGGATTGGCATTTACAATTACAAGATCTGCAAGTTTGCCCACTTCAACTGATCCTAAATCTTTATCGGCTCCCAATGCTTGAGCAGCATAAAGTGTGGCAGAACGAACTACTTCCAATGGGTGAAAACCTGCTTCACGCAAAAGCTCCAATTCGCGGATATAACCAAATCCATAGGTTTGATAAATGTAGCCATTATCACTTCCCGTAGTTACTCTTCCTCCTCTGTTTTTATATTCATTAATAAAAGTCATCCACAAACGGTAGTTTTCTTTCCACTCCATTTCTTGTTCGGTTCCCCAATTAAACCAATACGAACCATGCGATTGACGGCTTGGTTCATAAAATTTCCATAAACTTGGCAAGGTGTAGTCTTCGTGCCATTCCAATCGGCGTGCTCTATGTAAATCGCGGCTTGCTTCATAAATATTAAAAGTAGGATCGAGCGTAAAATCAAGCGCAATAAGTTCATTCATTACTTTATTCCAATGATCGCTAAAAGGTGGAGCCGCTTGTTTCCAAAGTTTTCCTGCTGCTTCGAAACGATGTTGTTCGTCGTTATAATTAAAATTCAATGGATAATTTTGAATGGTGGTATTGGTAAATAAAGCTTCGGGTAATCCATACCAATGTTCCATCGAAGTCATACCGGCACGGGCAGAGTTTAAAACATTCCATTGCGCCACACTCATTTGTGCGTGATGGCAAGTAGATCGTAATCCCAATTTTTTATTTTCACGAATGGCAGCATCCATAATGGCTGGAGGTGCTCCAAAAAATTTGATGCCATCCGATCCTTTATTTGCATTTTCTCTTACCCATGCTATTGCTTGTTCGGGAGTAGTGATGGGTTGTTTCGCTCCTTGTCCAAATCCTGAATAAGCATAAATGCGTGGAGCTGTAATTTTATTTTCTGCACTTTTTTGTTTTTGATCTAAAACCCAATCCAATCCATTCCCACAAGAAGGATCGCGAATAGTAGTAATGCCGTGCGCTAACCAAAGCTTAAAAACATATTCGGCAGGAGTTCCTTGTTCCGATCCTCCAATATGTCCGTGCATATCAATAAAGCCAGGAAGCACATACATCCCTTCACAATTCAATTCTTTTCCACCTTCTTTCAATTTAGGTCTTCTTTGTTGGTTGATGGGTAAACCCGGATAACCCACATTTGCAATTCTAATAATCCGATTATTCTCAATAATAATATCCACAGGTCCTGTTGCAGGCGCACCTGTTCCATTAATCAACATTACTCCTCGTATGATGAGTTGTGACCAATTGCCATCGCCTTCTTTTCTTTCAGGAGCTTTTTGAATTTGTGCATTCAGCAAAACTGTTGTTGTAAAAAATACAACTAAGAATAAATATTTTTTTCTCATTTTATAAAGTTATCGGGTAATTTACAAACCAAATCAATTCCACTATTTTTTTTTACGAACGGTAGGAAATCATGAAAATACATATTTGGACGATCGGGAAAACAAACGACAATCAACTGAAAGCTTCGCTGGATGATTTTACAAAAAGAATTGGTAACTACTTTTCTTTACAATGGACAGTAATTCCACCGCCAAAAAATGTAGGATCCTTGTCAACAGCTGAACTTAAGAAAAAGGAAGCTGAACTTATTTTAGCACGATTGAATGTAGCCGATTATTTGGTGGCCTTGGATGAAAACGGGAAGCAGTTTTCATCGGAAGCACTTGCTTTGTTTGTACAAAAAAGAGCAAATGAAAGTGTAAAAAATTTAATCTTCTTAATTGGTGGTGCATTTGGACTTGATGCGACTATATTAAAGCGTGCTAATTGTTGCTGGAGTTTGTCGCAACTTACTTTCCCGCATCAATTGGTTCGACTAATTTTGGCAGAACAAATTTATAGAGCCTGTACAATTCTTCGTAACGAAAAATATCATCATAAATAAAAAAAATACAACTTCGCATTATGGAAATATCTATTACACTCACAATAATAATTGCAACTTCTGTGGTATCCTTCCTTGGATTTAGTAATCGTACACTCTTAAATAATTTAATTTTTTATCCACCTGCTATTTCGCAAAATAATCAATGGTATCGATTTATTTCCTGTGGATTGATTCATGCAGATTGGGGGCATTTGTTATTTAACATGTACGCATTTTACATTTTTGGAGAAACGGTGGAATCAGCTTTTGCAGTAATTTTTAAGGAATATGGAAAAATTCTATATCTGTTGATGTATGCTAGCGCTTTATTGTTTTGTCTTTTACCTACTTTTTCGAAACATAAAAACGATCACAACTATAGAAGTTTGGGTGCTTCGGGAGCCGTGTCAGCCGTGGTGTTTGCCTTTATTTTACTATTTCCACTACAAAAAATGGGACTGATTTTTATTCCCGTAATGATTCCAGGTTTTATTTTTGGATTCTTGTATTTAATTGCCTCCACTATTTTTGAAAAAAGAGCAAAAGACAACGTCAATCATTCTGCGCATATTTGGGGTGGACTTTATGGTATCGCTTTCTTAATCGTTTGCGGTTATTTTTTTACGGATTATCCGATTTTACAAAAATTTATTACTGATATCACAGGATATTTAACCAACTTCTAAACTCAGTTTCAAAATAGTTTTTGTATTGCCTGTAATTTTAAATCTATCATCAATACGAAGTCCCAAAATCCAACAAATTTTTTTGTTAGATTCTAAAATCCAAATTTTTTCTTTCTCTGTTTTAGAAAGCTTTTGATCAATAAAAAACCGAGCGAGCTTTTTTTTCTTTTTCATTCCCAACGGATAAAAGTAATCGGCTTGCTTTGGCTTTCGCAGCAGTAAAGGATAACTAATCAAATCAGCATCAAGTAATGTTTCCATCTCCGACTTTGGCATTTTTATTTTGTCTGAATTTTCAATCTGGTCAAATTTTAATTTGCCATTCAAAAATTCAGTTTCACTAGCTTTCTCTTCAATCAAAATAGTTTCTGCATGTTGAAAATTCAATGGAGCAATAATCAACCAATTTCTATTTTTTATAATCCGATGCGTGTCGGATTGAATGAATTTTCCCGATTCGCTATCCAACAATTTTTTTACCCCATCTACTTGTTTAGAAACAAAACCAAACTCTTTAATTAATTCATAAATGATCGTGGTTTGTGGCTCTGACTGCTTTAACTTCAAAATAGGAATATGAACTTCCTCATTTATTTTTTCGACCAATTTCTTTTTATGAATCTCAATGGCTTGATTGTAAATAATTTCAATATCCTTAAATCGTTGAATGGTATTAGCCAGATTTTCCTCCACCGCTGGAAAAATTTCTTTTAGTTTAGGAATAATTTCTAACCGAAATTTATTTCTAGAATAATGGATTTCGGCATTTGAACTATCTTCCACCCACTCTAAATTTTGTTCACGAGCAAAGGATAGAATAATTTCTTTAGAAGCGAATAGTAACGGACGAATGATATTTCCATTTTTTGGCAAAATGCCTCTCAATCCAGCTATTCCGGTTCCTTTGAAAAAATTCATCAATACCGTTTCAATGTCATCATCTCGATGGTGAGCCGTTAGTAAAAGATTAAATTGTTTTGAGTGCAACTCAATTAGCAAATTACTAAACCATTCATATCGTAAATTTCTCGCTGCTTCTTGAATTGATATTTTTTGTGCAGAGGCAATTTGTTTTGTTGCAAACTTTTTAAAAATCACTTCCACTCCATATTTTTCTCCTAAACTTTTTACAAAATTTTCATCTCTTTCACTCTCCTTACCGCGTAATTGAAAATTACAATGTGCAATTTTAAATTCATATTTCAGATGATGGCATAATTCACACAAGACGACAGAATCCACGCCACCACTAACTGCCAACAACAACTTATCTTTTGAATTGAAAAGATGGTGTTGTCGAATGTTTTCCGCATATTGAGTAATCAAATCCATTTTAATATACTAATTCTTCGTAAGCAGATTTTAATTCATTGAATGTGTGCAGATCATTAGCATTTTTTGCTACTTCCATTCCTTTTTGATAAATACTAATAGCCATATCCGTTTTTCCAATTCTGTCCAACAGCTTTGCAAAATGATAATAACTTCCCACATAAGCGGGATTATTTTCTAAAATTGACTCAAACAAATCTTTCGCCTCCTCTTCCTTATTCAATTTAATATATTCTAAAGCCAACGCGTGTTGCAGAAAACTGTCCTTTTGATTTAGCTTTAAAAATTCTTTTAATTGTTCAATACGAGTCATAAACGCCAAAATATTTTCTAAAATTTTCTGCAAATAGAAATCCGGAACTTATCTTTGCTTGGTTGCATAAACAACCAATTTTTGAATAATAAATCGAGTCAATGAAGATACTTGTTTGCATCAGTAAATCGCCGGATACAACGGCAAAAATAGCCTTCACAGATAATAATACGAAATTCGATACACAAGGTGTTCAATGGATTATTAATCCTTATGACGAATGGTACGCACTTGTTCGCGCTATTGAATTAAAAGAAAAAGATCCTGCTACTGTGATTCATTTGATAACAGTTGGCGAGACTGACAGCGATCCCATTATTAGGAAAGCATTGGCGTTGGGCGGCGACGAAGCAATTAGAATAAACGCTACAAGTGGTGATAGTTATTATACGGCTGCTCAAATTGCATCGATAGCTAAAGAAGGCCATTATGATTTAATATTTACAGGAAAAGAAACGATTGACTTTAATGGTTCTTCCATTGGTGGAATGGTGGCAGAACTTTTACAAGTCCCGTATCTTTCATTGGCTACTAAGTTTGAAATAAAGTCAACAACTTGCACCATTACTCGCGAAATTGAAGGTGGTGAAGAAATTTGCGAAGTTGATTTACCACTTGTCGTTAGTTGCCAAAAAGGAATTGCGGAAGCGAGAATTCCAAATATGAGAGGAATTATGGCGGCAAGATCTAAACCTTTAAAAGTAGCTGAACCCATTGCTGTGACTACTTTAACGCATATTGACAGATTTGAATTACCACCTCAAAAATCTGGTGTAAAATTAATTCCAGTTGATAATCCCGAAGAATTAGTTCGTTTATTGCGTGAAGAAGCAAAAGTTATTTAATTATATAATTTTAAAAAACAAACTCATAGTATGTCTGTTTTAATATTTATTGAAGTTGCAAATGGCCATGTAAAGAATTCTTCCTTGGAAGTTATTTCATATGGTGTAAAAATTGCGGAAAAACTTAATACAACTGCTCACGGTATTATTTTAGGAACCGTTACTGATGACTTAACTGCTTTAGGCAAATATGGAGTCACGGCTATTCACCATTTTAGTAGTGAATCATTAAATCATTTCGATGATCAAACTTATTCAAAAACCATTGCTGCGTTGATGGATAAAACGGAATCAAAAGTTTTGGTTCTTTCCAATAATATTGCTGGAAAAGCGATAGCACCGCGCTTGTCAGCCCGTCTTAAGGCTGGATTAGTAAGTGGTGTTATTGAAATTCCTGATGTAAACAACGGCTTTGTTGTTAAAAAAGCTGTTTTTTCAGGAAAAGCGTTTGCGCATATTTCTATCAAAACTGAAATAAAAATTGTCACTTTGAATCCAAACGCATATCAAGTTGTTGTAAAAGAAGGTACAGCAGAAATAATTCAACATGAAGTGCCGGCGATGAACTCTGCTGTAAAAATTATTGCTGTTAATAAATTAAGTGGAGAAGTTTCTTTAACAGAAGCTAAAATTGTGGTTAGTGCTGGAAGAGGTTTGAAAGGTCCTGAAAATTGGGGTTTAGTTGAAGATCTTGCTAAAGTACTTCATGCGGCAACAGCTTGCAGTAGGCCTGTGGCGGATGCGAATTGGAGGCCACATAACGAACATGTGGGACAAACAGGAACTACCATTGCACCAACTTTGTATATTGCCATTGGCATTTCAGGCGCCATTCAGCATTTGGCAGGAATTAACAGAAGTAAAGTAATTGTGGTTATTAATAAAGATCCGGAAGCACCTTTTTTCAAAGCGGCCGATTATGGCATCATCGGAGATGCTTTTGAAATACTTCCTAAATTAACACAAGCCTTTCAACAGCTTAAATCCAATTAATCCGCTTTAGCAACTACTCAGTTCCATTGCACTTTTGAAGTACATAATTTTTTATATTTGTGTACATAAATATTTCAACTCTCTTGAAGTTGATCAAGCTTGTATATGAAGAAAATTGAATTAGAAATAGTCGCTTTATCTCATAGCACCACGCAAACGAATTCTTATGCGGTTTTATTGGGAGAAGTAAACGGAGCAAGACAACTTCCAATTGTAATTGGCGGTTGTGAAGCTCAAGCCATAGCTGTAGCACTTGAAAAAATGCAACCAAGTCGTCCTCTTTCGCACGACTTGATGAAAAATTTTTTCAACTTGTTTAATATCACATTGCATGAAATTATAATTTGTGATTTACAGGAAGGAATATTTTTTTCCAAATTAATTTGCTCTTCAGATACTGATACAGTAGAAATTGATTCCAGAACTTCCGATGCCCTTGCTTTATCCGTTCGATTTGGTTGCCCTATTTACACGTACAAAAATATTTTGGATAGTGCAGGAATTGTTATCGAAAAAACAACTACCAAAAGAAAAGTTGCCAAAGAAGTACCCGTTGAGGAAGTGGGTCTTAGTACTGATTTAAAAAAAATGACCTTACAAGAATTAACTGCTCTTTTGTCTGATGTGCTCAAAAATGAAGATTACATTCGCGCCATCGCCATTAGAGATGAAATTAACAACCGAAAAAAAAACTAGAAAGTAAATCGTTCAAGGCAATAAAATTCTTTTTTCCTTTTTTCAAATTTCAATTTTCAAATATTCATTGTGGTTACTTTCCCCAATTGTAAAATAAATCTTGGTCTTCGAATTCTTAATAAAAGAAATGACGGTTTTCATAACATTGAAACGATCTTCTATCCTATTCCATTAAAAGAATCGCTGGAAATTATTGAAACAGAAAATGAATTTCAGTTTTCCACTTCAGGAATTCCATTACCCGAACAGAGTGAAAATAATTTATGCATAAATGCATTTAACCTTTTAAAAAAAGATTTTTCAAACCTTCCTGCTGTTAAAATTCACCTTCATAAAAACATTCCAATTGGCGCAGGACTTGGCGGAGGAAGTGCAGATGCTGCTTTTACTCTTACACTTCTCAACCAAAAATTTAATCTTCAACTAACTGCCGACAAGCTCAAATACTACGCAGCACAAATTGGTAGCGATTGTTCGTTTTTTATTGATAACAGTCCTTGCTTTGCAACAGGGAAAGGTGAAATCTTAGAAAAACTCAATCTTGATTTTTCGGGTTATAAAATTTTACTAATTCATCCCGGTATCCATGTGGCTACATCGGTTGCTTATTCGATTGTTCAAAGTGTAGTTCCTAAAATTTCAGTTAAAACAATAATTCAACAACCTATTGAAACATGGAAAGACAACTTAATAAACGATTTTGAAAATCCAATTTTTAAACTCTATCCAGAATTAAAAGAAATAAAAGAAAATCTTTACAATGCAGGCGCAGTTTATGCTTCCATGAGTGGAAGCGGATCGGCCGTGTTTGGATTTTTTGCTAAAGACCAGTCAATTAATATTTCAACCCCCGAGAATTACATAAAAAAAGAATTACTACTTTCCTTAATTTGAAATGTTTCTCAATTAAATAAAAGTATTTACCTTTCGCAAAAATTTGATTTATCAAAAACAAGTCGTTCATATCTTTTTTCCTTTCCTCCAATCTCGATTTACTCAATCATCGAGGATAGGTGCCATTTACCGTTTACAAAAGTAAACGGATACTTTTTCTATATTAATTCATAAACTTATTATTCATGCAATCAACAATTACCCAATCAGAAAAAACAGCACATTATATTTCTCTTGAAGAAAAATTTGGTGCACATAATTATCATCCCCTTCCAGTAGTATTAGATCGTGGCGAAGGTGTTTTTGTTTGGGATGTTGATGGCAAACGCTATTATGATTTCTTGAGTGGTTACTCGGCAGTTAATCAAGGACATTGTCATCCAATTATAACTCAAGCATTAATTCAACAATCACAGCAACTTACTTTAACAAGCCGCGCATTTTACAACTCTTCACTGGGTGAATACGAAAAATTTATTACTTCCTATTTGGGTTATGATAAAGTAATGCCCATGAATTCAGGAGCTGAAGCAGTAGAAACTGCCATTAAATTATGTCGCAAGTGGGCTTATGAAGTAAAAGGAATTAATGAAAGTGATGCAATTATTATTGTTTGTGATGGAAATTTTCATGGCAGAACAACAACTATTATTTCTTTTAGTACCGACGAACCATCTAGGAAAAATTTTGGCCCATTAACTACAGGATTTATTTCCATTCCATACAATGATATTAATTCCCTTCAACTTGCATTAGAAAATAAAAACATAGCAGGATTTCTAGTAGAACCAATTCAGGGAGAGGCCGGAGTATTGGTTCCCGATAACGGTTATTTATCTCAAGCCAAATTGCTATGCGAAAAAAATAATGTTTTATTTATTGCTGATGAAATTCAAACAGGATTGGGAAGAACTGGAAAATTACTTGCTTGCGATTACGAAAATGTTCGTCCCGATATTTTAGTTTTAGGAAAAGCATTAAGTGGCGGAACGATGCCGGTGAGTGCTGTACTAGCCGATGACGAAATAATGCTTACGATAAAACCCGGACAACATGGAAGTACATTTGGTGGAAACCCATTATCTTGTAAAGTAGCAATAGCTGCATTGCAAGTATTAAAAGATGAAAACTTAATTGAGAATGCTGCAACTATGGGAGAATTGTTTCGATCCAAAATAAAAGAAATAGATTCAAAATATTTGAACCTTGTCCGTGGAAAGGGACTTTTAAATGCAATTGTTATCAATCATTCCGACAAGGATGCTGCATGGAATTTATGTCTTGAATTAAAGGAAAATAATTTATTAGCAAAACCAACGCATGGTGACAAGATTCGTTTTGCTCCACCACTTACAATTACAAAAGATCAAATTTTAGAATGCGTTGAAATAATCAAAGTAAGTTTGAACATTCTTGACTAAATAAACTACTTCTTATTTTTATTAATTGTTTTTGCTGGGAAAAGTGCAGAAATAAACATAAATACTGTAGCAATAAGAACTAAGAATAACCCCAATTCTTTATGTGGGCAATCTCCCATAAAACAAGCAGAAATAATAAAATAATTTTTGATTGTCCAAGCACTATTCAAAGCAACAATTAATAAATTCCATCGATTAGCCCACAATCTTGGAATGGAATGAAAAATAACAAAGAGTACAGTAAAAACAAAATGAGCAAAAGCGGGTTTTCCAAAATTAGTACCGGTTGCATCAACTCCTGATATCATAATATCTTTCGAGGCAATACTTATCCAAGGCATAAAACAGCCAATCACCAATAGTATTGCGGAAAAGTAACCAAACCATTTTTTGAAATTCATGTTTCGACTTTGTGTAAAATTATTTATTCTTTTTTCTTTTATAAAACCAATAAACAGGAACGCCTGTTAACATTAGTACAATTCCATAAATTGAATTTATAAACTCGGTTTTTCCTGAATAATAATTAGTTATTTCAGTGAAAAGGGTAACTACAAAATAGAAAGCGGCAAACAAAATAAAAATAATTGGAACAACCGGATATCCCCAAGTTTTATACTCCCGATGTGCATCAGGCATTTTTTTCCTTAACACAAAAAGTCCGTAGGCTCCAAATCCATAAAATATCCATGTTACAAATACAAACATATCGGTCAGCATTTCAAATGATCCAGAAATAACAAACATACAAGTCCAGATACACTGTAACCACAAAGCGTTTCCAGGTGTTTTATATCGCGGATGAACTTTTCCAGTCCAGGATGAAAATAATTTTTGTTCCCCCATTGCAAAAGTAACTCTGGCGCAAGGCAAGGCATTTCCATTGGCAGCACCCATCGTTGAAATCATAACCATCAAGGCAATTAATCCACCACCAGCAACTCCCAATGTTTTTGATAAAGCATCTGCAGCAACTAATGAAGATTGCTTCATCTCATCGATGGGAGTCATATACAAATAAGCCTGATTGGTAAGTATATATAATAGAATACAAATTACTAATCCAATGAATAATCCGCGAGGAATATTTTTTGCTGGATTTTTAATTTCTCCAGCAATGAAACCCAGATTATTCCATCCGTCATAAGCTGCCAAAGCACCTGAAGTAGCTGCTACAAATCCAGCTATTGTTCCCCAAAGCGAAAGACTTATTTCTTTGGAGTCGTAAAAAAAATTTTGGACTTGTCCTTTTCCTGAAAAGAAAATAGTTCCAATAAGAAAAAGCAAAACTCCTACTTTTAAAAAAGTAGAAATTACTTGTACCTTTCCTCCTAGTCTCAAACTAAAATAATTCACCGTTGTTATCAAAACAATAAGAATTATGGCTAAACTTTTTACTCCTAAATTTTCCAACAAATAAAGTTTACCAATTCCGGGAATAGTTAATTGAATAGATTGTTCCAGTTCTGGTGTTAGTCGCGGCAACTGAATAAATACCTCTGCATATTGTGCAAACACAAAAGCAATAGCAGCTAAAGCAGCCGTATTAATAACAATGAATGAAGACCATCCATAAATGAATGCTGCAAAATCTCCATACATGTGTTTGAAATAAACAAACTGACCACCCGTATTTGGTAAGATAGTTCCTATTTCAGCATTGATCATTCCTCCAAAAAGAGAAACAATTCCTGCAACAACCCAAACTAATAATAAAATTTCAGGAGAACCCACTTGCGTTGCCATGGTGGCGGGTTTCATAAAAATACTGCTGCCTATTACAGCACCCACAACAATGGAAACACAGGTTAAAAGTCCAAATTTTCTTTCCAGTTGGTTCGCACTCATTCGCAAATTTTAAAAGGGAAGATAGGAAAGAGAATGCATCTATAAAAACTATCGATACAATGTTGCGCGAAGTTCTTTAACTCTTTCATCGGTTAAGTATTGATCAAATTCCATAAGTCGATCAATAATTCCATTTGGAGTTAATTCAATGATACGATTGGCAACTGTTTGCATAAATGTATGATCGTGACTTGTGAGTAATACAATTCCTTTATAATCGGCACATTGTTCATTAAAACTTTGAATGCTTTCCAAATCAAGATGGTTCGTGGGCTGATCCAACGAAATTACATTTGGGTTTTGCAGCATCATTCTGCTCAACATACAACGAACTTTTTCACCACCACTCAACACTTTTGTTTTCTTCAAAATATCGTCGCCACTAAAAAGCATTTTTCCTAAAAATCCTCGTAGAAATGGTTCATCAACATCGGTAATATGTGGCGGCACATATTGTCTCAACCATTCCATCAAACTTTTATCTTCATTAAAAAATTCTTCATTTTCAATTGGTAAATATGCTTTTGTAACTGTACTACCCCATAAAAAAGTACCGTAATCAGCTTCAATTTGTCCATGAATAATATTAAAAAAACTAGTTACAGCAAGTGGATCCTTGCTGAGTAATGCAATTTTATCGCCCTTGTTTATTGTAAAAGAAACATTTTGGAAAAGGCTTCGTCCGTCAATTGACTTTGAAAGTTTTTCAACGGATAAGATTTGATTCCCCACTTCTCTCAATTGTTGAAAAATAATTCCGGGATATTTTCGATAACTCGGTTCAATTTCTTCAATCGATAATTTTTCCAATGCTTTTTTACGAGATGTTGCTTGCTTACTTTTTGAAGCATTTGCACTGAATCGTGCAATAAAGTCAATTAATGCCTGACGTTTATCTTCCGTCTTTTTATTTTTATCGCTCAATTGACGAGCCATTAATTGAGAACTTTCGTACCAAAAAGTATAATTACCAGTAAATATTTTAACTTTTTGTCGATCCACATCAGCCACATGCGTACAAACCGCGTCTAAAAAATGTCGATCATGACTTACAATAAGTACAATATTTTCGTAATCAGCAAGAAAATTTTCTAACCAACTAATTGTTTCAATATCTAATCCATTGGTAGGTTCATCCAATAATAGAATATCGGGATTGCCAAATAATGATTGCGCTAGCAATGCCCTTACTTTTAAATTAGACGGAATATCTTTCATCAGCGATTGATGATAATTTATATCCACACCCAATTCTCCTAAAAGTGTAGCAGCATCGTTTTCTGCGGTGTATCCACCAATTTCACCAAACTCAGCTTCAAGTTCGGCTGCTTTCATTCCATCTGCTTCAGTAAAATCGGCTAATGCATAAATAGCATCTCTTTCTTTCGTTACTTTCCACAATTTGGTAAAGCCCATCATCACCGTATTTAAAACCGTTTGCTCATCAAATTCAAATTGATTTTGTTTTAGAATAGCAACCCTTTCTCCCGGTGTAATATTTACTTCACCGCGATTGGGTTCAATTTCTCCACTTAAGATTTTTAAAAAAGTACTTTTCCCTGCACCATTGGCACCAATTACGCCATAGCAATTACCTTTTGTAAAATTCAGATTTACTTCTTCAAAAAGTACTCTTTTGCCATAGGCTAATTTTAAATCGCGAACGCTAATCATTTAGTTCATTTTTTTGAGGGGGCAAAGGTACGGTAGATATTTTTTCGGGAGAAATGATTGCAAAAAAAATCCCGCTTTGAAAGCGGGATTCAATATTATTTCAATCCTATAGTTGATTAATACCCCATACCTCCCATATCTGGAGCAGGATGAGCATGTGCTTCTTCTTTTTTAGGCTTGTCTGCAATAACACATTCCGTAGTTAAGAACATACCTGAAATTGAAGCAGCATTTTCCAATGCAATACGAGTTACTTTAGTTGGATCAATAACACCAGCTTTCAAAAGGTTTTCGTACTCTTCTGTTCTAGCATTGAAGCCAAAATCAGCTTTTCCTTCTTTTACTTTTTGAACAACGATGGATGCTTCCAATCCTGCATTTGAAACGATTTGACGCAATGGCTCTTCTAATGCTCTCCTTACAATTGCAGCACCAGTTGTTTCATCTTCGTTAGCACCTTTAAATTTATTCAAAGAATCGATGGCCCTGATGTATGCAACACCACCACCAGGAACAATTCCTTCTTCAACAGCAGCCCTTGTTGCGTGTAAAGCGTCGTCAACTCTGTCTTTCTTTTCTTTCATTTCTACTTCGGTAGCAGCACCAACGTATAAAACTGCAACACCACCGCTTAATTTAGCAAGGCGCTCTTGTAGTTTTTCTTTGTCATAATCCGATGTAGTAGTTTCAATTTGTGCTTTGATTTGATTGACACGAGCATTAATTTCTTCTTTCTTTCCTTTACCGCCTACTACCGTAGTATTGTCTTTATCAATAGTTACAGAAGCAGCAGAACCCAAATAAGTTAGATCAGCACTTTCCAATTTAAACCCTTGCTCTTCGCTTACAACAATTCCTTTTGTTAAAACTGCTAAATCTTGTAGCATTTCTTTTCTGCGATCTCCAAAACCTGGTGCTTTTACAGCAGCAACTTTTAGTGTTCCGCGTAATTTATTTACAACTAAAGTTGCCAACGCTTCTCCTTCCAAATCTTCAGCAATAATCAATAACGGGCGACCACCTTGAGCAACTTTCTCCAAAATCTGAAGAATGTCTTTCATGCTGCTGATCTTTTTATCGTAAATTAAAATGTAAGGATTTTGTAACTCCACTTCCATTTTTTCGCTGTTTGTTACGAAATAAGGAGAGATATAACCTCTATCGAATTGCATACCTTCAACTACTTCAACTGTAGTATCAGTTCCTTTTGCTTCTTCTACAGTAATTACTCCTTCTTTACCCACTTTTTTCATTGCTTCAGCAATCAACTTACCAATTTCAGTATCATTGTTAGCAGAAACGGAAGCAACTTGCTGAATCTTACTAATATCAGATCCTACAGTTTGTGATTGAGTTTTTAAACTTTCGATAACCTTTGCAACGGCTTTTTCAATACCGCGCTTTAAATCCATTGGATTACTTCCGGATGTTACCATTTTAACTCCTTCAGCTATGATAGATTGTGCTAATACAGTTGCAGTAGTTGTTCCGTCTCCTGCTATATCAGCAGTTTTTGAGGCAACTTCCTTAACCATTTGAGCACCAATATTTTCAATTGGATCTTCTAATTCAATTTCTTTTGCAACAGTAACACCATCTTTTGTAATTGCAGGTGCGCCGAATTTTTTCTCAAGTACTACATTACGACCTTTAGGTCCCAGTGTAATTTTAACAGCGTTAGCGAGGATATCAACTCCGCGCTTCATTTTAGATCTTGCTTCAATATCGAAAAATATTTGCTTTGCCATATTTGTTTATTTTATATTAAAAATTATTGGGTTAAACGATTGCTAGAATATCGCTTTCTCTCATGATTAACAATTCTTCACCATCTATTTGAATTTCTGTTCCTGCGTATTTACCATACAGAACAGTATTCCCGGGTTTTACAGTAACGGGTTCATCTTTTTTTCCAGGTCCTGCAGCAATAACAGTTCCGCGTTGTGGTTTTTCTTTTGCTGTGTCGGGAATAATAATTCCACCGGCAGTTTTCTCTTCAGCTGGTGCTGGTTTTACAATTACCCTATCGTGCAACGGGGTAACATTTAGCTTTTTAGCCATAATTGTATAAATTTTAATTTTTGTAAAAAAAGAATTAGATTTTCTGGTCTGCGAAGGTACTGAAAATACCATACCGTCTTTTACTAATCTGCAATAATTACATGTGTTCAACGTAATCTGTCATAATTCTTTCACTCCATTATGATTCAGGAATTAATAATGCCAATTTTTCAGTTTAATAAAAAACAATAATCATTGACGATCGAATTCGTTCTTAAGATTCACTTATCTTCGCCGCCCAAACAGTTCTTACTACATGATTAGCAGACGAAATATTAGAGTAAAAGTGATGCAGACTATCTATACACTTACCACTCGTGAAAATGAAATAGTGTCTCAAGAAGCTGATAGAATATTAAATTCTCATTTTGAGCAAACTAGCAAATTATTAATCTATCTCAATTCTTTTTTAATTGAAGTTTGTAGCTATGCTACAACGGATGCTGCTCAACGCTCCAGTAAGCATTTACCCAACTATGAAGACTTGCATGTCAATACAAAAATTACCAACAACAGTATTATTGAAAGACTTCAGAAAGATGAACTACTTCAATCATCTATCGCTAAAATAAATAAAGAGCATAAACTTAATAAAGATTTAATTCGAAAAGTGTATTCACAATTGATTGAAACACCAGAGTATAAAAACTATTACATCACAGAAAACAGAGAAGTCAAAGAGGATAAAAATATTCTAATCTTCATTATTGATAAATTGATGCTTGCTAATGAAAATTTTGTTTCTTATATAGAAGAAATATTTTGCAACTGGGATGATGACGGCGAAATGGTTGTTCCATTATTTATTAACTATTTGAACAAACCCGATTCTTTCGAACTAACAAAAATAATAAGTGACGAAAAGCGTGACTTTGCAAAAAAATTATTACAATCAGTTCTTGAAAAATCGAATTACTTACAAGAACTGATCATTCCCAAATTGAAAAATTGGGACCCCGAAAGAATTGCACTTATAGATATGATATTAATGAAAATGGGTGTTGCAGAATTTTTGTACTTCGAAACAATTCCTCCAAAAGTTACCATTAACGAATATATTGATCTTGCAAAAGATTACAGCACTGCTCAAAGCGGGCATTTTGTAAATGGTATTTTAGATACTATTCATAAGGAATTGTTGCTAACTGATAAAATGGGAAAAATTGCTTTTAAAAAGAATTGATCCATTTGGATTCATTTAAAAATTAGATTCAAGCTTTTTAATACATTTGCAACTTCATTTTACTGAACTAATGAAAAAAATATTTTCAATCCTCTTTATTTCCTTTTTGATTTTTGCTTGCAAGAATAAAAATAGTGCTGAGGTAAATAATGCCGCCAACGATAAAGTAACTATTATCGATACTACAAATTATACACGTATCCAATGGTTGGATGATACTATTCAAGAAATGGGTGAAATTATAGAAGGGCAAGAAGTAGAAGTTGCATTTCGTTTTAAAAACATTGGCAATTATCCACTAATCATTTCCAATGTTTCTGCGCAATGTGGTTGTACAATTCCTGAAACACCAACCGAACCTATTGCTCCAGGAAAAGAAGGAAAGATCAAAGCAAAATTCAACAGTGATAATCGTGGTGGCACTTTAAATTCAAAAGAAGTTTATGTGGATGCAAATACAAATCCACTTCGAAGTGTACTCGTTTTTAATGTTTCTGTTTTAACAAAATCTACAAAAAACTAAAAATTTAACAACTATAATTATGAACATCTATTTTTTACAAGCACCGTCTTCAGGTCCATTTGGTAATATGACTTCTCTTATTTTTATGGGAGCTATCATTCTTACATTTTGGTTATTTTTCATTCGCCCGCAAGCTAAAAAAGCGAAGAGTCAGAAAAAGTTTATCGACGATCTTCAGAAAGGAGATAAAATTGTAACGATTGCCGGCATTCATGGTACCATCAACAAAGTAAATGAAGACGGGACATTGAATTTGGAGGTAAGCCCCGGAAGTTATTTAAAAATTGAGAAGAGTGCGATTAGTATGGATTGGACAGCTGCGTTGAACAAACCTGCTGACAAAAAATAAGTTGCATTTTATTTATTATTACATCTCAAGCAGAATATTTTGCTTGAGATTTTTTATGCCCGTTTGAATTTTTAACTGAAATTTGAAGTTCATTACAACAGTACTATGTTAAAAATCGGTTTAACGGGAGGAATTGGAAGTGGTAAAACAACGGTAGCACAAATTTTTGAAGTGTTGGGAATTCCAGTTTATTATGCTGATAAAGAAGCTAAACGCTTAATGACTAGTAATCATCAATTAAAATTAGAATTGATTAAAAATTTTGGAGCAGAAATTTATGAAAATGGTAAATTGAAAAGTGCATTACTTGCCTCAATAGTTTTTAAAGATTCGCAAAAATTGAACCTCTTAAACTCTTTAGTTCATCCGGCTACACTTTTAGATGCAAGAGAATGGATGGAAAAACAAACTACACCCTACTCTATAAAAGAAGCTGCTTTGATTTTTGAAGCAGGCGCTTCTGAAAAACTTGATTTTATAATTGGTGTTTCAGCTCCCGAGCATATTCGCATTAAAAGAGTGATGGAACGCGATGGAATCAGTAAAGAGGAAGTGGAGAAACGTTTAAGCAATCAATTGGATGAAAATGAAAAAATAAAGCGTTGCCATTTTGTAGTTGTCAACGACGAAAAAGAATTATTAACACCACAAATTTTAAAACTACATCAATACTTTTTGGATAAAGTTCTTGAAAAGTAAATTTTATTTAAGCCTTTCCAATGCATTTTTAATTCTGTTCATTCCTATTTCTATTTTTTCAATACTGCTAGCAAAAGAAATTCGAATGCAGTTGGGCTCGCCAAATGCACGCCCTGTAACGGTTGAAACATGTCCTTCATTTAGCAAATACATACATAGTTCATCGGAATTGGTAATTGTTTCTTTACCATTTGATTTTCCGAAATAAGATTTTACGTTGGGGAAAATATAAAAAGCACCGTCTGGAGCAACACAAACTACATCAGGAATTTCTCTTAAGATTTCGAGAATTCGATTACGACGTTTGGTAAACTCCTCTTTCATTTTCATGGAAGCTTCGATGCCTTGAGTTAAAGCGACAATTGCAGCTTTTTGTGTTACAGAATTGGCGCCACTTGTAAATTGTCCCTGCCATTTCTCACAGGCTTTGGCAATTTCAACTTCGGCAGCAAGATAACCAAGTCTATAACCTGTCATAGCAAAACCCTTACTCAGTCCATTGATGATAATAACTCGATCTTTTAAAAAATCAAATTGAGCTATGCTTTCATGTTTCCCAATGAAATTAATGTATTCATAGATTTCATCGGAAATAATATAAATATTGGGATTTTTTCTGAAAACATTTGCCAAAGCAGATAGTTCTTCTTTGGAATAAATACTTCCACTGGGATTACAAGGAGATGAAAATAAAAAAAGTTTTGACTTTTCAGTAATGGACTCTTCTAATTGTGAAGGAGTTATTTTGAATTTATTTTGCTCCTCTGTTTTTACAATTTTGGGAACACCTCCGGCAATTTTTACCATCTCTGAATAAGAAACCCAAAAAGGAGCAGGAATAATTACTTCATCTCCATCGTCAACTAATGTAAGTATGGCATTTGCCAAACTTTGTTTAGCGCCAGTAGATATAACAATGTTTTCTGAACTGTATTCTAGTTGATTATCTCGTTTAAGTTTGAAACAAACAGCTTCGCGTAAATCTGCAAAACCTGCTACGGGAGTGTAGTGGCTCCAATTTTCATCAATTGCATTTTTTACTGCGTCTTTTATATGTTGTGGTGTGTCAAAATCTGGTTCTCCTAAACTGAGGTCAATAATATCCACTCCTTTTGCACGAAGTTCTCGACCTAATTTAGCCATTTTCAAAGTTTCTGGTTCGCTAAATCTATTCAGTTTGGAAGACATTTTCATATTGAAAGTACTATTTGAGGATCTTTTTTAACGCAACAAATGTAATTAAAACATAAGTTAACAATGACGAATTTCATGAGTACCAAATAAAAAATTGAAAAGGATTTGTTACCTCCAATTTAGCCACTTTTTCTGCTCGAAACCATTATCTTTGCCGCTCTTTAAAAAAATTAAAATCCGCTTGTTGGATACAAAATTGTAGCCTCCAAAAGGACAAAAAAGAAAACTACTCGTATGCAACTGAAAGGATTGGTCCGCTTTTTTACTATACTATTGATAGTGTATTCAGTTTTCCTTCTTTCATTTACTTGGTTTGTAAACAAACATGAAAGTAAGATGGAAGCAAGTGCCCAGCAATTTATGAATGCCACTTATCCTGATGCCAAAAAATATGATTCACCAGAAAAATATCCCGATGGACTTAGTAGCATTTATAAAAATCGTGTAAAACAGTTACTCGATAGTACTAAAGACACAAAAATTACTTGGTTCGGTCATAGTTATCGAAAATCAAAAGAATCTGAATTAAACCTTGGATTAGACTTGCAAGGAGGCGTGAACGTAACGATGGAAGTTGAACTAACTGGTTTGCTTCGTTCGATGAGTAATAACTCAAAAGACCCTCTGTTTACTAAAGCATTAGAAAATGCTAATAAACAAAAAGCAAATAGCGATGCTGATTTTATTTCATTATTCTATGATGAATATAAAAAAATAGCTGGCGAAGGGAAATTGGCAGGATTGTTTTCTGCTGCCAACCAAGATCAAATTGCAATTGATGCAAACGATACAAAAGTTCTTGAATTAGTTCGCAAAGAAGCTGGAGAAGCCGTTAATAGAACATTTAGAGTGTTGCGTAGTCGTATCGATCAGTTTGGTGTAGCACAACCTAATATTAGCCTTGAAGAAGGAAAAGGAATTATCACGGTTGAACTTCCGGGTATTGATGACGAAGAAAGAGTAAGAAAATATTTGCAAGCTTCTGCTAACTTACAATTTTGGGAAGTGTACAATATTGCCGAGCTCGATGCCTCTCTGTTGCAAGCCGATCAGGCTTTTAATGATATTATGAGTGGCACAACTGCTACCATTGATAGTGCAACTACTGTAAATCAAATTGATACTACTTCAAAAAAATCTTCCGATAAACTTTCAGATATTATCGCTGGAAGTAAATCCACTTCCGATACTGCTAGTACAAAGAAGAAACGATCTCTTGGAGAGTATATTCAATTCGTATCGCCGTATCAAAATCCAACTACTGGAAAAGTAAGTTATCCAGCAGCTTTGGGTTATGTTCCAATTAAAGATACCGCCACTTTGAGAGGCATTCTTAATTTGGATGGAATAATAGGTAAGTTACCTGCAGATATTAGATTTTATTATGGAATTGCTGAAAGTGATAATATTACAGGAAAGAAAAATGAATTTGTTCCACTTTATGCAATAAAAACATATGGTGCAGATAAAGCTCCTTTAGAAGGTGATGCAGTTACTTCAGCTAGTCAGGATTTTGAGCAGATAACTGGTAACCCAATTGTTGAAATGACTATGAGTCCGAAAGGCGGAAGTGATTGGGCAACATTAACTGAAAAGAGTGCTCAAAAATCGGTTCCTATAGCAATTGTGTTGGATGATGTAGTTTACTCAGCTCCTGTTGCAGACGAAAAAATTGAAGGAGGCAGATCTCAAATCCGTGGAAATTTTACAATTGAAGAAGCACAAGATTTAGCAAATATTTTGAAAGCAGGAAAGCTACCCGCTCCGGCAAAGATTGTTCAAGATCAAGTAGTGGGTCCAACGTTGGGTGCCGATGCAATTAACGGAGGTCTTAAAGCATTTTCAATTTCTTTTATTATTATCTTTTTACTAATGCTTGTTTATTATAACACAAGCGGTTGGATAGCCAATATTGCTCTTATACTTAACTTACTTTTTACCGTAGGAGTTTTAGCCGGACTTGGAGCTACGCTTACTGCTCCAGGTATTGCAGGTTTAGTATTAACCATTGGTATGGCTGTGGATACAAACGTAATTATTTATGAGAGGATAAAAGAAGAATTAACTCGAGGCAAAGGATATCAACTTGCTATAAATGAAGGCTATCGTCGTTCGTTGCCGCCAGTATTGGATGCCCACGTAACCACTTTACTTACGGCAATCATTTTATTTTATTTTGGTTTGGGGCCTGTAAAAGGATTTGCCACTACACAAATATTGGGAATTCTTCTGTCTCTTTTTTGTGGTATTTTGGTGAGCCGTTGGGTAACAAATTGGTTTACCGGTAAACAACGTCATCTTCAATATTTTACAGGAATCAGCAAAAGCATTTTCAAACAAGCAAATTTTAAATTTATCGAATATCGTAAATATGCCTATGGAATTTCCGTTGCCGTATTGCTATTAGGTGTTGCTGCTATATTCAATGGTTTCCATCAAGGAGTTGAATTTAAAGGAGGACGCAGTTTTGTTATTCAATTTGAAAAAGGAAAAACACTTGATGTAGAACAAGTACGAAAAGATGTCGAAAAATCTTTTGGAGAAAATCCTATTATCAAAACTATTGGGCTTGACAATCAACTTGACATTACTACATCTTATTTAATAAATGATCCAAGCGATGGAGTGCAAGTGCAAGTAGAAAGAAAACTATTTGAAGGATTAAAAAATCATATCCCCGCTATCAGTTTCGAAGAATTTGTTACTGATTATAAATTAGGCTCAAAAACAGTACTACCCACCATTTCAGACGATTTGAAATCGGGTGCTAAGTGGGCTACTTTTTGGTCTTTACTAATTATTTCTATTTATATTTTTATTCGTTTCCGCGATTGGAGATATTCTGCGGGTACTATTATTGCGTTGTTACATGATGTATTGGTAACTCTCGCTGCATTTTCATTTTTGAAAAATATTGTTCCTTTCCCACTTGAACTGGATCAGCATTTTATTGCAGCCATACTTACAGTTATTGGTTTTTCAATGAATGATACAGTAATTGTATTTGATAGGATTCGTGAATACAGTCGAAATCTGAAAGGTGCTACAAAAGAAACCATTATCAACAGAGCTATTAACGATACACTTAGTAGAACCATAATGACTTCTCTTACTGTATTTCTTACCATTTTAATATTATTCATTTTTGGTGGAGAAGTAACGCGAGGATTTGCATTTGCAATGTTAATTGGAGTTGTTACAGGTACTTATTCTTCAATTTTTGTTGCGGCGCCTATACTTGTTGATTTAGCAAAAAACAAACCACTTGGTGAAGCTGGTCTTGTTTAGATTCACAAAAAATAAAAATTAAGATTCCGATACGCAAAATGCCTTTCAAAAGAGAGGCATTTTCTATTAAATAATTTTGTGCTAAAAGTTAAACTGCAAATGAAGTTCCGCAGCCGCAAGTAGAACTTGCATTTGGATTTTTGAAAGTAAATCCACGATTATTCAATCCTTCTTCCCAGTTAATTTCCATATCAGCAAGATAAAGAATATGTGATTTATTAATAATACAAGAGATTCCTTCAACTTCAAAAAAATCGTCATTTTCGTCTTTTTTATCGAAACCAATTACATACGTCATGCCAGAACAGCCACCACCTTTTACACCTACGCGTAAAAACTGAGAAGCATCAAAACCTTCTTGAGAAATTAATCGCTTCACTTCCTTTATGGCTCCTTCTGTTAATTGAACAGGTGTTTTGTTTAAAATTTCCATTTTCTAGAATTATATACAAAACTACAACTTCGGGATTTAAGCTATTATCTATTTCGGGAAAGAAAATTAACTTGCTGTATTTTTACTCCTATAAAAAGTACGTATGGATTTTTCTGCTTTCGCTTTTATTTTAGCCGCCTTCTCACTGGCTCTTTCTTTTTTTATCATCTATAATTGGAACCTTAAAATTAAACCACAAAAAAAAGAATCCTCATTTTCTACAAAGCCACTCCAATTACAAGCTTATGAGCGATTAGTGGTATTGGCAGAGCGAATTGCCATTCCAAATTTGGTAAGCAGAATAAATAATCCCGATTTATCGGCTAAGGAAATGCAACTGCTTTTACTGTCTCATATCAAACAAGAATTTGAATACAATTGCTCTCAACAAATTTATGTTAAGCCTTCCTCTTGGCAATCCATTCAAAAACTAAAAGATCAAAATATGCTCATCATAAATCAAGTAGCACAAACTTTGACAACTCATGCAAAAGCGTTTGAACTAAACAAACTTTTATTAGAAATAATATTAAAGCAGGACAAAAATGCACTTCATATTATTGTTTTGGACGCTTTAAATTATGAAGCAAGAAAATTGATGCAATGAAAAATGATTTGAAAAAATACACCGATTCAGGAATAGAAATCAAACCTGTTTATTCTCAAACTGATTGTAAACAAAACTTGGAACAACCTGGTGAATTCCCATTTACTCGAGGCATTCAAAAAGATATGTATCGTGGAAAGTTATGGACGATGAGACAATATGCAGGATTTTCTACTGCAGAAGAAAGCAACAAGCGATATCATTATTTATTATCACAAGGTGTAAATGGATTAAGTGTTGCATTTGACTTACCAACACAAATTGGTTACGACAGCGATCATCCGTTGGCTGAAGGAGAAGTTGGAAAAGTAGGTGTGGCAATAGATTCTCTTGAAGACATGAAAACACTTTTCAAAGGAATTCCATTAGAAAATGTTAGTACTTCAATGACAATTAATGCCACCGGATTTATTCTACTTGCATTTTATGTAGCAATGGCAAAACAACAAGGCGCTGACTTACAAAAAATTTCAGGAACAATTCAAAACGATATTTTAAAAGAATATGCTGCGCGGGGAACTTATATCTATCCTCCAAAACCTTCGTTACGAATTGTTACCGATATTTTTGAATGGTGTAGTCAGGAACTTCCAAAATGGAATACCATCTCAATTTCTGGTTATCACATTCGTGAAGCTGGAAGTACTGCTGTGCAAGAAATTGCTTTTACGCTGAGTAATGGAAAAGCATACGTGAAGGCTGCACAAAAAAAAGGTTTAGATATTAATGTATTTGGGAAAAGGCTTTCTTTCTTTTTTAATGCTCATAATAATTTGTTTGAAGAAATTGCAAAGTTTAGAGCTGCAAGAAAATTATGGGCAACTATTATGAAAGATTTGGGAGCAACCGATCCCAAAGCCACAATGCTTCGTTTTCACACACAAACAGGAGGAAGCACGTTAACTGCACAACAACCACTGAATAATATATCTCGAGTAACAATTCAAACCTTGGCAGCTGTACTTGGAGGCACTCAATCATTGCATACCAATGGATACGACGAAGCCCTTAGTTTACCTTCGGAAGAAGCTGCCAAAATTGCTCTTCGCACCCAACAGATTATTGCATTTGAAACAGGTGTTGCCGATTGCTCCGATCCATTAGCTGGCTCCTATTTTATTGAATCGCTTACTACAGAAATAGAAATGGAAGCACTGAAATTGATAGAAAAAATAGACGCATTAGGTGGAAGCGTCAATGCAATTGAAACCGGTTTTATGCAAAACGAAATTGCACATAGTGCTTATGAGTATCAGAAAAAAATAGAAACAGGTGAAAAAATTATTGTTGGCTTAAACAAATTTCAAACACAAGAAGAAGTATCCCAAGGATCTCCAACCATCAAAGATGAAATTAGAAATATTCAAATTGAAAAAATTTTAACATTAAAAAAGCATCGCGATAATGATAAAGTATCTAAATTGCTTTCTCAATTATCTGAAAAAGCAAAGACTGAAGAAAACTTGATGCCGTATGTAATAGAAGCGGTTGAAAATAATTGTACTTTAGGAGAAATTTCAGATGCTTTACGAAAAGTTTTTGGAGAATATAAATAAATAAATCACTAATCAAATACAAATCAAGATGAGAGAAGAAATTCTAGCCAACATTGAAAATTCCAAGCAGCTCGAAAAATTATACCAAGACAATTCGACAATTTTTAAAAAAGAGTTTTCCTTATTATATCCAGAAATTAAAGAAAAACCAATTGCAAATTTCTGGAACGAAAGACTGAATTATACAAATCAAGAAATTTCTTGGGGAAGTAAAAATGAATTGACTTTTGTAATTATAGCTTCGCTGCTAGCCGGTATCATTGCCAAGTTTCCCTTGCTATTTAATATTCCTGAAGAATCTTTCTATCAAAGAAATGTGAGTTTTATTGTATTCCCACTTTTGACAATCTATTTTTCATGGAAGACTAAACTTCTTCCCAAGAAACTTTTAATTATATCAATTGTCACTTTATTGGCATTGATTTTCATAAACTTATTACCCAATAATAATAGCGACACTTTAAAGCTGGCTTGCATTCATTTGCCCTTATTCCTTTGGACAATTTTAGGATTTGCATTTGTTGGAGGAAAACTTAGCAATGATCAAAAACGTATTGATTTTCTAAAATTCAATGGTGACTTTTTAATATTAACAGGACTTCTATTAATTTCAGGAGGACTTTTAACCGGTTTATCAATCGGACTTTTTGAATTACTAGGTTTTAAAATTGAAACATTTTATACTGAATATGTGATTGTTTTTGGTTTGGCTGCAGCTCCACTTCTTAGCACATTTATCACGCAATCAAATCCTCAACTAATTAATAGAGTATCGCCTGTAATTGCTAAACTATTTTGCCCACTTGTTTTAATTACACTTGTTGCCTATTTGGTTGCAGTAATTTTTTCAGGAAAGGATCTTTACAATGACAGAGATTTTCTTATGCTTTTTAATGCTATGCTCATTGGCGTAATGGCAATAATTTTCTTTTCAATTGCTGAAACTTCAAAAACAAAATCGAGTCAGACAGAATTTATTTTTCTCTTTCTATTATCATTCGTTACTATTATCGTTAACGGAATTGCTCTATCTGCTATATTATTTAGAATTTTTGAATTGGGGGGAATCACACCCAACCGATTAGCAGTATTGGGAGGCAATTTATTAATCTTCACAAATCTACTTTTAGTAACATTCAACCTTTTTAAAGTAATAAAAAAGAAGTGTGAAATAGAGGAGGTAGAAAAAACAATTTCGAAATACCTAACAGTTTATAGTATTTGGACAATGATAGTAATCTTTGTTTTCCCATTTATTTTTGGGTTTAAATAGCTGCAAAAGTTGCAAAGCTCTCACTTCTCAATTTTTCTTTGCATCTTTTGCCCAACCATCTTTCAATGTAACAGTTCGATTAAAGATTAATTTATCTTTAGAAGAATCTTTGTCCAAACAATAAAATCCTTTTCGTAGAAATTGAAATCTCTCATTGCTAGAAACTTCATTTAAAGATTTTTCTGCAAACCCTTTTACAGTTTTTAGTGAATCAATATTAATATATGTTTTAAAATCGCCTTCTTCTTTGGCAGGATTTTCTACTTTGAATAATCTGTCGTATTCTCTTACTTCTATTGCAATATTTTCATTTGCATTTACCCAATGTATTGTTCCCTTCACTTGCAAACCCGAAACATCGCTACCACTTTTACTTTCAGGGAAATAGGTACATCTCAACTCAGTAATTTCTCCATGTTCATTTTTTATTACTTCGTCACATTTGATAATGAAAGCAGATTTTAACCTAACCATTTGTCCAGGTGCTAATCGAAAATATTTTTTTGGTGGATTTTCCATAAAATCATTTCGTTCAATAAAAATTTCCTTCCCAAAAGAAATTTTTCTACTTCCCGCATGCGGATCTTCTGGATTATTTTCAGTAGTTAAAAACAAACTCTCCTCGTTTTGAGTAGCAACTTCATAATTCGTAATCACAACTTTTATAGGATCAAAAACCACCATTCGTCTTTCAGCAATTTTATTCAAATGTTCCCGAACACAGAATTCTAATAATCCCACATCAATTAAATTTTCACGTTTTGCCACTCCAATTTTTTCACAAAAATCACGAATACTCACTGGTGTATAACCTCTCCTTCTCAATCCAGAGATAGTAGGCATTCTTGGATCGTCCCATCCATTCACATAATTTTCGTTAACTAATTCCAATAATTTCCGTTTGCTCATTACGGTATAGGAAATATTCAAGCGAGCAAATTCAAACTGTTGAGATGGGAAAATTGCTAACTTATTAATACACCAATCATATAATTCACGATGTTGAATAAACTCCAAAGTACAAATAGAGTGAGTGATATTTTCAAGAGAATCACTTTGTCCATGTGCAAAATCATACATGGGATATATACACCAATCATTACCCGTACGGTGATGATGTGCATGTTTTATGCGGTAAAGAATTGGATCCCGCATCAACATATTTGAACTACTCATATCAATTTTTGCACGAAGTACTTTTTCGCCATCCTTAAATTTTCCAGCACGCATATCATTAAATAATTTCAGATTTTCTTCAACAGTTCTTTCTGAATATTTATTGCGTGAGCCAGACTGAGTCGGAGTTCCTTTTTGCATTGCAATTTCTTCCGAAGTTGAATCATCTACATAAGCCAGTCCATTTTCTATAAGTTTTATAGCAAATTGAAATATTTGTTCAAAATAATCAGAAGCATAAAACTCATTAGCCCATTGAAAACCCAACCACCGAATATCTTCTTTAATGCTTTCAACGTATTCTGTATCTTCAGTAACAGGATTCGTGTCATCAAAACGAAGATTGGTTTTCCCGCCGAAATGTAATCCTAAGCCAAAGTTCAAACAAATACTTTTGGCATGACCAATATGCAAATAACCATTTGGCTCTGGAGGAAATCTTGTGAGGATTGATTTATACTTTCCAGCGCTTAAATCTGATTGAATAATTTCTTCTAAAAAATTAAGACTCTTTTGATTTGGTGAATTATCGACTATCATCGTTGTAAATCCTTTGATAGACGCGAATTTACATTATAATAGAAAGCTATCCAAAGTAGAAATCTCTACTATTAGCGATGGGGCTTCCATGTATCAACCCTAAGTTTTTCCAGTTCTGACAAGATACAAGCCACAGACTCAAGAATGATGGATTGATCTTTGGGTTGAATCGTAATTATTTTTTTTTCATTTTCGTTACCAGTAAACTGAATGTTTTCTATTTTTTTAAAAGAAAGATTATTCAAATTGGCATTCAAATTTTGTTGATTTGGAAAAATAAAATGAAAAAATCCTTTGCAGTTTGTCGTTCCTCCATTTCTAAAAGATCCTTTTTGTCTTTTTTCAAATTGTATCATAGCTCTGGAAAATTCATTAAAACAAAGAGCTGATTTTTCCAATACAAAAAAAATATCTACTTCGGTTTTATCTGCTGAAACGGAAAATAAAAATTTATCGCTTCCCACTCCTATCGATTTAAATCCCGTAGTAATTCTTGTGCCTTGGTTATATCGATCTTTTTCATCCTTAAGCTGACAATCTTGCGCGTAAGTGTTTAGTGTAGTTAGAAAGAGGATGACCAATACTATTTTCATACTGTAAAATTAATCTCAATTTCTTTCTCCAAATAGTAAACTTCCAATGCGCACGAGTGTACTTCCTTCTTCAATTGCAATTTTAAAATCGCTACTCATTCCCATTGAAAGTATTTTGGCTGTAGGAATTTTATCCTGTAAACGCTTAAGAAAGGAAAACTCTTCCCTAGTTTTTACTACATCATTGGTTAAAGTTCCCAATCCCATTAATCCACAAACTGATACATTCTCAAATTTGTTTTCTAAAACATTTGACAGTTCAACTTCGTTCAAACCAAATTTTGTTTCCTCTTGAGCCATACGGACTTGCAAAAGACAGTTTACATTTCGGTTGCAATTCTTTGCTTCCTTGTTCAACTGCTGTAATAATTTTAAAGAATCAACGGTTTGAATTAAATGAACAAAAGAAATGATTTTTTTTGCTTTGTTACTTTGCAAATGGCCAATAAAATGCCAACGGATATCGGAAGGTAAATGTTTGTGCTTTTCTACTAATTCCTGTACATAATTTTCTCCAAAATCTCTTTGCCCCAATTCGTATAATTGAAGAATAGAATCTATGGATTGAGTTTTAGAAACTGCAACCAGAGTTATGTGCTTTTTTTCTAACTCACTTTTGATCTTTAAAAAAGCTTCTTTTTGAATTGCCATAACTAAAAATAGAATAAGCAGATGAATTTCTTCATCAAAAAGAAAACAAATTTTTGAAAATTATTTTTTTAGAATACTTCGGCTGATGACAATCCGCTGTACTTCGCTGGTACCTTCGTAAATCTGAGTAATTTTTGCATCTCTCATTAATCGCTCTACATGGTATTCCTTTACAAAACCATAACCTCCGTGAATTTGCACAGCTTCAGTAGTAACCCACATAGCAGTTTCTGAAGCAAACACTTTTGCCATTGAACTGCTAAGGGTATAATCCAACCCATTGTCTTTATCCCATGCTGCTTTTAAGCAAAGTAACCTAGCCGCTTCAATTCTAGTTGCCATATCTGCCAACTTAAAAGCAATGGCTTGATGATTCATTATCTCGGTTCCAAAAGCCTTTCTTTGTTTGGAATATTCTTTTGCCAATTCATAAGCACCGCTCGCAATTCCCAAAGCCTGAGATGCAATTCCAATGCGACCACCAGCCAAAGTCTTCATTGCAAATTTGAAACCAAACCCATCAGCGCCTATTCGATTTTCTTTAGGAACTTTTACATCCGTAAACATAATTGTATTGGTATCGCTTCCACGAATTCCCAATTTATTTTCTTTTGCAGCAACTGTAACTCCGGGCCAATTTTTTTCTACAATTAATGTATTAATTCCTCTTGTTCCTTTTGAAGCGTCAGTTTGTGCCATCACTAAATACACAGAAGCAGTACTGCCATTTGTAATCCAGTTTTTGGTCCCATTAATTAAATAGTGATCGCCTTTATCCTCTGCAATTGTACGCTGACTTGTAGCATCACTCCCAGCTTCGGGCTCGCTTAAAAGAAAAGCGCCGATGTATAATTCACCATCTTTTTTCCCTTGTGCTAATGGAACAAGATATTTTTTCTTTTGAAAATCGTTGCCAAATTCTTGTAATCCAAAACAAACCAAACTATTGTTGACACTCATCACAACACTTGTACTTGCATCCCATTTACTGATTTCTTCCATTGCCAAAACATAACTGAGCGTATCCATGCCGGCTCCTCCATTGATGGGATCTACCATCATCCCTAAAAAACCTAAATCAGCCAACTTCATTACTTGCTCTTTTGGGAATAGTTGTTTTTCGTCTCTCTCAATAACTCCCGACTTACATTCATTTTCAGCAAAATCTTTTGCTGCTTTTTGAATCATTAAGTGCTCTTCACTAAGTTGAAATTGCATGACTATATTTTTTCGCGGCAAATATAAGGAGAAGATTTTTTTAACTAACAACTGTTAATTAAAAACAAGATTCACATTTATAAATTAAAAATTTAGACCCCTTATCTATATGAAATTAAAACTATCTACCCATATGCTTTAAATAGCTGATATGTGAAACCAAGGCATATCGCATTCTGGGATATTCATTGTAGACTAGGCCATATTCTTTACACACCTGCTTTATGATTTTACTAATAGCAGGATAATGAATATGTGAAATTTTTGGGAACAAGTGATGTTCAATTTGAAAGTTAAGTCCACCCACTAACCAAGAAATTAATTTATTGTGCGTAGCAAAATTAGCAGTCGTTTTTACTTGATGCTTTGCCCATTCATCTTCAATATTTCCAGTTTCACCATCAGGCATTACAAAAGCAGTATGTTCTACTGTATGGGCTAATTGAAATACAATGCTCAATATAAGGCCTGCAAAAATTGTAAGTGCTAAAAAACCAATTAGCCAGTTGGTAAAGCCAAGCATATAAATTGGCAAACCAATAAATAGAACTAAATGAACAGCCTTGAATCCCCAAAAAACAAGATGATCAGAAAACTTCATTTTTGTAATTTTTATTTCACCAATTTTTCCTTTAAAATATTTCATATAATCTGTAACAAACATCCAGCTTATATAAAGTATTGAATAAAAAATCCAGAAATATAAATGCTGATATTTATGCATCCAATGCTTTTTTTGAGAATCACTCATGCGCATCCATGGCTGAATTTCAATATCGTCATCAACTCCTTCTACGTTGGTATAAGTGTGATGAATAATATTGTGTTTCATATTCCACATATAGCTGCTACCTCCCAATATATTTAAAGAAAATGATGCAAACGTATTAATACTTTTATACTTGCTAAAACTACCATGAGCTCCATCATGCATTACATTAAACCCTATGGCAGCAACAAGGCCGCCAAGAAAAACACACTCACAAATAGCCAAAACAATTGATGGTGTAAAGAAAACAAGATGAGCATAAACCAAAGCAAATACAACTAATAGAATGACTGCTTTGAAAAAAAGTTGAAAGTTTCCTGTTGGAGACATTTTTACTTCTTCAAAATAAGAATTGACCCTAGTTTTTAAATCGGAATAAAAAGATTGAGTAATTTTTGAAAATTTTGGAGTTGCCATTTATTTGTTTTAAAAATTAGGGCAAAGTTATACCCTTTTGATAAGATTTATACTAAAAAACAAACTGAAAAGGGATTATGAATTATGGTCAATTAAAGAATCAAAATTTCGAATACCCACCCTTTTTGCAGATGTAAAACCCTCCCCATAAGTAACGCCAATTTTTTTACCCATTAGCCTTGCTCTTGCAGTAATTGATTCAAAAAATTCGGGAGTAGAAATATAAGTATCGGGTTCAGTTCCTTTATTTTCAGCACTATAAAACTGTGAGGTATACGATTTTATCGCATTCATTCTTTGTTCAAAAGAGGCTGTAATATCTACCACAAAGTCTGGTTCAATATAGCGGTCTTGAATATAATTGAAAACATGTTCAGACCGATAAGGAAGTTGATCGCTTCCCTCTTCATCCTTTGTTCTCACCTTAATTAACCCCGACAAAAAGCAGGCGTCTTTTACCAATTGAGCAGCTCTTCCATGATCTGGATGACGATCTGCTGTTGCATTGGCCAAAATAATTTTGGGTTGATATTTCCGAATAATCGAAATTAACTTCAATTGGTTTGTTTCATTATTTTCAAAAAAGCCATCTCGCATTTTTAAATTCTCCCGAACTTGAATTCCTAAAATGAAAGAAGCTTTGGTTGCTTCCTCATATCGAGATTCTATGGAACCTCTTGACCCTAATTCTCCCTGTGTGAGATCAACAATTCCTACTTTTTTTCCTAACTTAACTTCGTTTATGATTGTTCCGGAACAACTAAGTTCTACATCGTCGGGATGAGCACCAATAGCCAATATATCTAGTTTCATATTTTAAATTCTAACTTTATATTATCAATTCCTAATAATACAACAATTTTTAATCTCCTTTTTCAAGAATTGTATTATTGTACCAAAGGCCATCAATCTCTTTCACAAAACCTTCAATTTGTTTATCAACATTTTCAGATAAATCCCAATCCTGTTTCAAGCTAGAGCCAAAGAAAAAAGCAACCGTTTGATAAAGGCGAGCTGCAACTCCGCCACGATATTCTTTTACAATTTCGTAGCAATTATTTCCCGTTTGACGGTTAATTAATTTCATCAATATTTTTCCTTGAAATACGGAAAGATTGGTCAATGGCTCGCCAAATTTATCTCTCAATTCTTCTTCTCGCATTTTAATATATTTTTTCCTTTCTTTTTTATTGCTGACGTTGGCTAAGTTGAAATTGATATCATTCATTAATATACCAGCAGTTTTTGCATAAGGATACGTTACATAAACAGCATTGCGCAACCTTGTCCACTCTTGAATGAATTTTGCCAATTGCTTATCAGACAAATTGGAAACCCAAGCTTTTTCTAACTCTTTAAATGGCATCCATTCTTCTTGATAAAAAATTGCTTGCGTAATTATTGTATCCGATTTTCCCCATTTTTCATGCTGAGTTGGTAATGGATTATTTTCTTGACTGAAGCTTGTATGAAAAAAAAATAGTGTGGCTATTGTAAAACTCAACCCAAGTTTTGCCAACCACTTTTTCATTTAACTAAATTACAACAATAAGTATCTTGTAAATAATATCTCAAGCTAAAAAAGCATAAAATAATTATAAAATTGAAACTTATTTGTTCAATCGAACGCGACGAATCATGCTAATACAAAATCCTACAGCCATAAAAATTGTTCCCAACCATAGGACATTTATGAAAGGAAATTTATAAACTTTGAGTGTGATATATTGAAGGACAGAATTAGACTCTTTTACTCCAATTTCTGCTGTTGTTCCTTCCACTTTATTTAATTGAAATACTAAACTCTCTGACATAATTGTATCTGGAACTGCTAATGCAATTTCTTTTGCAATTGCCAATCTTGGTACAGACGTATAATGAGAACCCGAAGTAGCCACAATTTTTAATTTGGCTTCAAAAAGTTTTCCATTGGGGCCAAAAATTTCGGCAGGCAAATTATCATTGGTTACTATATCTTCCAAAATGATATAACCTCTTGAATAAAAAATTGAATCCCCAATTTTTACAATATTTTTTTCGAACGAGGCAGTATCACTATTTCTTTCAGGATCTGCCATGGCAGTTATGTAGCCAAAAACATCTCTATTCCAGTAATGCTTTGCATCGGGGTTGGCCATTAATCCTTCATTGCCTTGATAATTTACAAAAGCATCTGGAGTAATTGTAAAATTTTCTTTCCCGTCTTTACTTTCAAATTTGATATGATAATACCATTGCGATTTTTTGGGATGTATTGAATCACTATGATAAGTTACCCAATATTTTCCCATATCCATTCTCACGCCTTTTACAAGAGTTAAGTTTTCTCCTGTATTTTCTTTACTATCGGGACCAAAGTTTATGGAAATGCCACTAGTGTTGTAAGAAAGTATTTCTTTTTTTGACGATGAAATTAAAATTCCAAATAACATTAATCCAAATCCAAAATGAGCTACTGATGGTCCGGAAAGTTTTAGTGAACCCTTAATGCCAATCCAGATATAGGAAAAGTTGGCAACAACTGCAAAAATACTACAGGCCACTGCTATCCAAATGGAAGCCAAAAATCCAATCCCATATTTGTTATAGTTAATATCGCCCCATACAATTATTAGAGTTGAAAAAACAAGACTAATCAAAGCGGGAACCCATATCTTTTTTAAAAAATATTTTTTAACCGTTTTTTGATATTTGAAATATTGGCCAACTGCAGTAAGCGATCCAATAATAATAGCAATAAAAATCTGAATCCGATTGTATGAAAATTCAACATCCTCAGCCGGTGCATATTTTGTACCAAATATTTTATTGTAAACGGGCAATGAAGTTTGACCAATAATAAATAATGATGAAAAGAAAAGCACAATTGATCCAATAAACATCCAAAACTCTCGTGATGAACCTTCTTCCTCTTTTTTGTGCGAAGGAACAACCATTTGAAACTGCCACATAAAACCAACTATTGCAAGCAAGGGTGCTATCACTGTAAATAATGGGTGTACAAAGTTTGCAAGAATTAAAAAAGCTATTGAAATTCCAAAAACAATAAGTTTCTTTTTTATTCCATTAACTAAAACAAATAAAGGAAGCCAGAAAAATACATACAGAAACAAATAAAGCTGGGCATTCATTCCTAAATCTGCAAAAGAATGCACCGAAGTTTCGCCCAATATTCCACTTCTTGTGAGAAAAGTTGAATAAATAATGAGAATAAATGAAAGTAAGATTAACAAGAAACTTGAGTTTAACGATCGACCTGTGTTTTTGTAAATTACTACAGTATGAATTCCGGCAACAAGAACCATCCACGGAACAAGCGATGCATTTTCAACAGGATCCCAAGCCCAATATCCTCCAAAACTTAACGATTCATAAGCCCAGGCTGCACCCATCATTACACCAACTCCTAAAATTGCGGCAGAAAAAAGTGTCCATGGAAGTGCGGGTTTTGTCCATTCACCCAATTTTTTAGTCATTAACCCAGCAATTGCAAAAGCAAATGGAACAATGACACTTGCAAATCCTAAAAACAAAACTGGTGGATGAATAACCATCCAGTAATTCTGCAACAACTGATTTAACCCATTACCGTCTGCTATTTTGGAAACATAATCTGCATAAGTAAAAATGGGTAAATCCGGCATTTGTTCTCTAAATAAAACAAATGGATTGCTGCCAATTTTTACTCCCGCCACATAAACTCCCAATAACATTGTTGACAAACAAGCTTGCATCAATGATAAAACCATCATAACCGGTGCTTCCCATTTTTTGGATGTGAAAATCAAAATCATTCCAAGAATAGCATGCCAAACAGCCCAAAGAATAAAACTTCCTTCAGAAGCACTCCAAAGTGAACTGAATATATATTTTGGTTCTAAATCATTTCCCGAATTTTTATACACATAAAAATATTCGTACCGATGATTTGCAATTAGTGAATAAAGAATTATAAAAATTGCCAAAAAGGCAACCACATCAATGAAGAAAAAAATTCTAGCTAATTTTTTCCAAGAAAGTTGCTTTGCTAAATTTTCTCCTGATCGAAAAGAAAGTAAATAAGCACCCGCTGCAAAGAGCGATGTTACAAACGAAATAATTATCAAGAGATGTCCCATTTTTCCGGGCATCAAGTGTTCGCCGATATATTCCATGACTATTTAGTTAGTATTGTTTATAATACTTTGTTCCATACGATTCGGATCATCTGTGTATTTGGAAGGACATTTCATTAAAATTTCTTTGCATTCAAACTGCTCTCCCTTCATTCTACCTTTCATTACTAATCTTTCGCTTTGTTCCAAGTTATCGGGTTTAGCATTGTGATAAACAATTTTCACGGTAGCACCCAATGAATCGACAGCTGTAAAACTTAAGTAATTGGGATTCTTTAAAGCATCATATTCTACGGGTTGTCTTGTATCTAATTTAGCAACAAGATGTACAAATTTTCCTTCCTTTTCTTTGGCAGTGTAAACTGTTTCGTAAGAACTCATCGCAGTACTTTCGCCGTAAGGCAAAAGGCTAATTAAAACTGCAATTGCAGCAATTATTAAAACAAGAAAGAAAACATGACTCTTTTTCATACCCCTACTCCACTTTTATTCGTTAATAGAAAATAGCAGCCGCAAAGTTAACTCAAAACCTTCACTTCTTAATTGTGATTTAAAGCAAAAAATTTACTCAAATATTCTGTTCTTCTCTCTTTTCAAATACTCTTTGTAACTTGCACCGTTTTTGAATAAACTCAACCATGACTGATCTTTCAAACTTTAATCCCGACAGTGCCGGGAACCCCAATTACAATATTTTTGGATTGCCTTTTACCGAGGAAACCGCAAGACTTATAATACTCCCTGTACCCTGGGAAGTAACTGTTAGTTATGGCGCAGGTACAGCTAGAGCATCATCTCATATTTTTACTGCCAGTATGCAAGTAGATCTATTCGATTTCAACTCTCCAGATGGTTGGAAGCAAGGATTTTATATGCTACCAATCGATAAAAAAATTCAGATGAAAAGTGATTATCTAAGAAGAGAAGCTGAATTGTATATCGATTATATTTCTAAAGGCGAAAAAGTTGAGGATAATCAGTTTATGATCAAAACCTTGAAAGAAGTAAACGAAGGCAGTGGTTTTCTTAATAATTGGGTTTACGAGCAAACGAAAAGATTATTAGACAATGGAAAGCTTGTTGGGCTATTAGGAGGTGATCATAGCACTCCACTTGGATTTTTTAAAGCAATTGCAGAAAAACATGGAAATTTTGGAATTCTTCAAATAGATGCTCATTTTGATATGCGTGTAGCCTACGAAGGATTTATCTATTCTCACGCCAGTATCATGTATAATGCTCTAAATGAAATTCCACAAATTGTAAAATTGGTTCAAGTAGGTATTCGCGATTTTAGCGAAGGAGAATTGAAATTTGCTTCCGATAATAGTTCTCGCATTATTAGTTTTTTTGATCGTGACATTAAAGAAAGAATGTACGAAGGGGAAACATGGAAGCAATTGGTTGATTCAATTGTTTTTTCACTTCCCAATCATATTTTCATAAGTTTTGATGTTGATGGATTAGATCCCAAACTTTGCCCCAACACTGGTACACCTGTACAAAGTGGGTTAGAAATTGAACAAGTATATTATTTGTTTAAAACTATTTTAAAAAGTGGAAAGAAAATAATTGGTTTTGATTTATGCGAAACAGGAATTAGTGAAACTGACTGGGATGCCAATGTGAGTGCAAGAATACTATTCAAATTGTGTAATTTACTAATTGCCAGTAATTCGTAACTCATGTACAACTTTGAGCTTTCCATAAAAAACGATTACCAAATAAGATATCGAATTGTTGGCAGGGTTATTATAACTGTTAATTTTTTTACCACTTTATGGATGTTATTTGCGAAATCTTCAGACAAAATACTCCTCATTGTATTAACCGTTCTACCTATTTTATTTTTTAGTTTGACAAAAAAAACAACTCCTAAAAAATTACTCATCGCTTTGATATTACTCACCGCAATAGTATGGTTGACATACGGCATTTATTGGTTAGCAAGCATCAACCTACTTTTCATCTTTCTTGTTTTTTGGGCGACGAAAGAACTGAAAATTATTATCGCTAAAACTGAAATTACCTACCCATCTTTTCCAGTAAAAATAATTTCGTGGATTGAAGTTGACAATGTGATATTAAAAGACGGTTTGTTGACAATTGACTTAAAGAACAATAAAATTTTACAATCAGAAATCTTAGAAACAAAAAATGGTTTTTCCATCAATGAAAATGATTTTAATCAATTTTGTAAAGAACAGATTACGCACTAACTTTTTTCCCAATTAGACAATAAAAATGATTCTTACTACGTCACCCTTTCTTCTTTATTCAGATGGCAAGGGTAATATTTTTGAAGACACTACTCTTTTGGCAACCGGCAGATCCGGTTGGGACGCTGTTCCAATTGATTTGATCGATTGGATGGAACTCCCAGATGGTGGTTCATTATACGAATTACCAGAACGAAAGGCAATTGGAATAGATCTAAAAACTGGCGACATGCGTTTGTGTGAAAAAGGCTGGGCTGTAGCGGCTTTTATTCCTCCTGCGCATACTGGGTTTTATCTTGCTGCTTATGAGTCGACAAAACAGGCACCAACACTTCCATTATTTTGCTATACAGCAGCTGGTTGGTTCAATAATAAATTTTATGTCCCGGCCATTCGCATTGAAAAAGATATTCGTCAAGAAAGTTCTGGCTACGATCAACAAAAAATTAATATCGGAACTGAAAAATTATTGAATGCGTATCCGCAAAATAGATTGGTGCAACATTTAATGAATAATTGTTGTCAAACTTATCATTGTCCTGCCGCTCGAAATTTTTCTTTGGGTAGATGGGAATGCCCCATTCCCGTTTCTCCGGCTTGCAATGCCAATTGTTTGGGATGTATTTCTTTTCAACCTCAAGAAGAAACAATTACTTCCACTCAAGATAGATTAACATTTAAACCAAGAGCAGAAGAAATTGTTGAGTTTACTGTTCCTCATCTAGAAACAGCTCCATTTCCTGTCGTTAGTTTTGGACAAGGTTGCGAAGGCGAACCCCTTTTAATGTGGGAAACAATTCGTGATTCGATTTTAGAAATAAGAAAACATACTACCAAAGGATCAATCAACATAAATACAAATGGCTCAAATCCAGAGGCTGTAAAAGTTTTATGTGAAACCGGATTAAACTCAATTCGAGTAAGTACAAATTCAGTTCGAAAAAATATTTATGAAGCATATTATCGTCCCAATAATTATTCTTTTGAAGCATTGGCAGAATGTATTAAAGTAGTTCGAAGTTTTGGTGGATGGGCTTCTATAAATTATTTTGTATTTCCCGGTATGACAGATAGCCTTGAAGAATATGAAGCACTACGCAAATTTATTTTAGATACTGATTTGAATATGATTCAATGGCGAAACTTCAATATCGATCCCGATTGGTATCTTGGAAAAATTGGCGTTACAGAAACGGGTGAATGTATGGGTGTTAATAAATTATTGCAAAACATTCGAAATGAATTTCCTCATTTAAAATTTGGGTACTTCAATCCACCCATCGAACGAATAAAAGGAAACTTTGAATTGGATTTTGCAAACTAAACATTTTCGTTTTCAAAAAAATTAACCCAATGTCTGATACTTCATCATCCAATAAAATATCCATTGGAATCATGTTGGCTATCCTAGCCACTTTTATTTGGTCGGGGAATTTTATTGTGGCTCGTGGCGTTATCAACGACATCCCTCCCATTAGTCTTTCTTTTTTTCGGTGGCTTTGTGCTACAGCACTACTTTTCCCTTTCGTATTAAAAAGTGTAATCAAAGAATGTAAAGCTATTAAAAAATCATTTTTTTACTTGTCCGGGATTTCATTTTTCGGTATTGCCTTATTCAACACTTTTGTTTATATCGGTGGGAATTACAGCACTGCCATCAATCTGGCACTTATTGGAACCACCTCCTCGCCTATTATGTCCATTATTTTAGCTCGAATTTTTCTTAAAGAAAAAGTTAATGGAATGAAAGTGGGTGGAATAATATTATGTATTTCAGGAATCCTATTTCTTTTATCGAAAGGAAGTTTCCAAAATCTTTTAAATTTTCAATTTTCAAAAGGTGATATGTGGATTTTAGTAGCTGCTTTTTGTTTTGCTATTTATAACACAATGGCAAAAAATAAACCAACCGGAATATCACCTCCTAATTTTTTATTTATTATTTTCTTGATGGGAACCTTGATGCTCCTACCCTTTTATTTTTGGGAAGCATCACAATCGTCAAATATTTTGTGGAATAGTAAATTAGTTTACATCATACTTTATCTTGGTTTGGGCGCTTCCGTTATTTGTTTTTTACTTTGGAATTCGGCAATTGCCCGATTAGGTTCGGGAAGAACAGCTTTGTTTGGAAACCTCATTCCTATTTTCAGTACGCTAGAAGCTGTGATAATCCTAAATGAAACATTTACAAAAACACATATCATCAGCATGATTTTAGTTTTTTCTGGAATCCTGTTGGCTAATTTTCAGCAGAAGGCCAAATCCAATTGAGTATCTTTTCATACCAGAAAATCCATTCTTTTTAACAATAAAGCTTATTACTTAATAAAATAGTTCTCTAAATTTGTAGAGTAAAAAATTCAATTCAGTGGTTACTCAATTTGAAAGAACAAAAAATACGAAGGCGTTACTTATAACTTTGTTTGCAACACTGCTTTTATTTTTATCGTTCATTTATTTAAAATGGCCGCTACCCGAAATAGAAGTGTTTGCTCAAAATGACTTTATTGAAGTTAATTTGGGCAATGATGAACTTGGATTTGGGAATGACCAACCTCAAATACCCAGTGAACCCAGTGAGCAAAACTTCAATACAAACGCTGCTCCTATTGCAATAGAAAAAGATGAAGCAAAAAAATTTGAAACTGATGACAAAGAAGCTCCCGTCATTAAAAAGCCTGTTGCTACAAAACCTGTGGCCAGTAAGATTAATAAGGATAATAAAACTATAAAAGTAAAAAACAAACCTGTTGCAACTTTGGCAGCTCCAAAACCAAAGGCCGTACTTGGAAAAATAACTGGCGACAATGGAAATGGTGGCAATGGAGCAACAACTTATGAGAAGGGAAGCAACGAAGGAATGACTAGTGGAACTGGAGATCAAGGTGTAATTGGCGGAACTCCCGGTGCCACCAATTATTCCGGACCGAGAAAAAATTTTGGAACTAAATTTTTGCAAATTGCCGATCAAAGTTTTGAAGATGAGTTTAATGAAAATGCAAAAATTGCTGTAGATATTATTGCTGAACCAAGTGGAAGAGTTGTTTCTGCAACTTACCAAGCACGGGGTTCTACAACTGGCAATAGAAAACTTATTGAAATTGCCCGCAGACGAGCATTTGAATTAAAATTGGAGAAATCCGAATCGGGACAGAAAGGAACCGTTGTATTTAATTTCAAACTTAAGGATTAACTTTTTTTAGAAGTACTATGTTTTCCGCCACTTATTCCCAAACCATTGAGTATCTTTTTTCTCGATTGCCATTGTTTAGTCGGATAGGCGCCGCGGCAATGAAGAATGATTTAAACAATATTACAGCACTCTGTAATTTTCTTGGAAATCCTCAGCAGCAATTGAAAAGCATACACGTAGCGGGAACCAATGGCAAAGGCTCTGTTAGCCACATGCTTGCCTCTATTTTACAAACAGCAGGTTACAAAACAGGATTACACACATCTCCACATTTAAAAGATTTTAGAGAACGAATTAAAATTAACGGTGAAGTAGTTTCAAAAGAATTTGTTATAGAATTTACAGAAAGAATAAAACCATTGATAGAAAAACTCAATCCTAGTTTTTTTGAAATTTCGGTGGCTATGACGTTTGAATATTTTGCACAACAAAAAGTAGATATAGCGATTATTGAAGTTGGATTGGGTGGCAGATTAGATAGTACGAATATAATTACACCTGAACTTTCAATTATTACATCCATTGGCATGGATCACACAAATTTACTGGGTGATACTCTTGAAAAAATTGCTTTTGAAAAAGCAGGAATCATTAAGAATGAAGTTCCCGTAATTATTGGTGAATTTTTATCCGAAACGAAACCTGTTTTCGAAAGTATTGCTACAAAAAAAAATGCTCCATTAATATTCGCAACTGAAAATAGAAACGCAATTGGATGGACTTGGGAAAAACATAAATTGTCCGTAGAAGTTGAAGAAAAAAATAAACCCGATCATAAGTTATACGAGTTGGATTTATTAGGAATCTACCAAACTAAAAATTTGTTAACCGTTATAGAATCTTGTGCTGCTTTAAATAGAGTTGGAATAAAAATTAGCGACTCAGCAATTGCACATGGTTTATCGCATACAAAAAAAATTACCGGACTTCACGGAAGATGGGAAATTATTCAAGAACATCCACTCATAATTTTGGATGTAGCCCATAACGAAGATGGAATCATTCAGTTAATTCGTCAAATTGAAATAACTGATTTTCATCAATTGCATTTAGTCATTGGCTTTGTAAAAGATAAAGAAATTGACAAAATCCTACAAATGTTGCCCCAAAAAGCGACTTATTATTTTACGCAAGCAAATACTCCCAGAGCTATTTCATCAATTGATTTGAAAGTAAAAGCTAGCAATTTGAATTTATTAGGAGATGCTTATACTTCAGTAAATATTGCCATTCAAGCTGCTAAATCCAAAGCTTCAAGCAAAGATCTTATTCTTGTTTGCGGAAGTGTTTATTTAATTGGTGAAGTAACTTGAGTTTCAATTCCAGCTCATTCTTTCCCTCAAAGAAGTTATATGAGCTACATGATGTTTTCCATGCCATGAATAAATTCCAAGTAACAGCCATAAATTCATTTTCATATTTTTTTCGGGATGGAAGACAGTACAATTTTCCCATTGTTCTTTTGTCAAGCAATGCATAAACTCATGCCACCGAAGATGCAACGCAAATAAAAGTGTAATTGAAATATTAATTGGCAATTGCACATCGCTAAGTTCGGCCCATAGCTTTTCGCTGTAAGGTTTTATGGTAGGATTATTTTCTGTTACTGCAAGTTTAAACCGACAATAGGCGTTCATGTGACTATCTGCCAAATGATGTACAACTTGTTTTACATTCCATCCACCTTCACGATAAGCTGTATCCAGTTGAATTTCGTCTAAATTAGAAACTGCATTTTCTAACAAAGAAGGAAGTATTCGAATTTCGTTCAACATTTCCTCTTTTAACTCTTCCGAAAAGGGTTGTAATACAAATTTTCCCAGTGGATACTTCAATTTTTCAATTAAATCACTCATAAGTTAAAATTAATCTTCTCGTAATGAATGTCCAGTTAAATTAATAAATACATCTTCCAAATTTGCTTTTTTTACTTCCTTTGGACGTTCAAATCCGGTAGCAACCAACTTGTCTATTAATTTATCTGGTGAATCCATTGCAACTATTTTACCAAAATCCATAATGGCTACTCGATCACAAAGTGCTTCGGCTTCATCCATATAATGCGTAGTAAGAATGACAGAAGTTCCTTTGGCGCGAATATTTTTAATCAACCCCCATAGACTTCTTCGTGCTTGGGGATCGAGTCCCGTAGTTGGCTCATCCAAAAAAATAATTTTCGGATTGTTGATCAATGTTGTTGCAATTGAAAAACGCTGCTTCTGCCCACCGCTTAATTGTTTTACTTGTGCTGTTGCTTTATCTTTTAAATTCACCAACTCTAATAATTCCAATGCATCAACATTTCGATTGTATAATCCACAAAAGAGTTGAATCAGTTCAACTAAGTTTAGTAAAGGATAAAATCCGCTGCTTTGTAATTGTACTCCAATAATTTTTTTAATTTCATTCTGCTGCCCGTCAATATTATACCCATTAACAAAAATTTCTCCACTCGTTTTAGTTCTCAGTGTTTCAATTATTTCAAGTGTAGTTGATTTTCCAGCTCCATTTGGCCCAAGCAATCCAAAAATCTCTCCTTCAAAAACTTCAAAATTTATTCCTTTTACAGCTTGAAAATTGCCGTAATTTTTTACTAGATTATTTACTGAAATTATACTGTTTGACATGATGCTAATTTATAAAACCAATTCCATTTTTACATCCGAAGTTAAGAAAGGTGATTCCACAACTTCAATATGTTTGAATCCATATTTTTTATACAAACTAAGTGCTTTGGTTAATTGGTGATTTGAAAAGAGAACTATTTTCTTTGCTCCAACTGCTCTTACTTTTAACAAACAAGTTTCAATTAACAATTGCCCAATTCTATTGCCTTGCCAGGACTGAGTTACAGACAATTTTGCTAATTGAAAAATACCCTCTCCTTCATTTACAATTGCCGCCGATCCGATTATTTCATACTCAGCTTTTGCCAACCAAATAAATCCGCCTCTTTCTAAAATCATTTTTTGAGGATTGTTCAGTATGAGTAAATCATGACTCTCCGTTAATTGATATTTGTCCAGCCACTCTAAATTCAATTTTTTAAAGTCCTGGAAATACTTTTCTTCATATTCAATTATTTCAACCATTCTTTATGAATTCATACACGATTCAAATTCTTCCATCATTAATTTACTTCCAATAAAAAAAGGAGTTCGTTGATGCAATTGATCGGGAACAATATCTAAAATGGCTTGCTTGCCATTACTTGCTTTTCCGCCAGCCACTTCTACAATAAATGAAAATGGATTGCATTCGTATAAAAGTCGGAGTTTCCCATTGGGTTTATCTACTGTGCCCGGATACATAAAAATTCCTCCTTTAATAAGATTTCTGTGTACATCGGCAACCATACTTCCAACATAACGTTGGGTGTATGGCCCGCCATCCTTTTTTGATTTCTTTTGACAACGCTCTATATAATTTTTTATTTTTTCACCAAACTGTAAAATGTTTCCATAATTCAAAGAATAAACTTTGCCTGATTCTGGACATTTAATATCTGGATGACTTAAACAAAATTCACCGATGGCTGGATCAAGGGTAAATCCATTTACCCCCCTTTTTGTTGCATAAACCAACATGGTGGAAGATCCATAAATAACGTAACCAGCTGCCACTTGATTTCTTCCAGTCTGTAAAAAATCTTCTATTGTACACGGTGTGCCTGGTTTTGTTACTCTCCTATACACACCAAAAATAGTTCCAATGGTTACATTCACATCAATATTACTACTGCCATCAAGTGGATCGATGACAACAACATATTTACTGTTGTTGCTTATTTCGTCGTTAAAAATTACGATGTCTTCCAATTCTTCGCTACCCAATCCAGCACAACTTATTCCGTGTTTTAAGACACCAATAAATTGATTGTTGGCGTAAACATCCATTTTTTTTACTTGCTCTCCTTGAATATTAACAGTACCAAAATCACCCAAAATATCCACTAATCCTGCTTTGTTAACTTCTACATTTACTCTTTTTGCAGCAAGACCAATATCACGCAGTAAATTACTTAGCTCACCAGTAGCTTGCGGGTAATTACGCATTTGCTGAATAGTAAATTCATCCAACGTTAAAACTTGCCTGTTTACTCTATTACTCATTTTTGATTAATTATTGTAGGTACGGACAAAAGTAAGTTTTATTTTTACTGAAATACTAAAACATCCCTTATGTCAATTAAGTTGATTTTATTTTCTTTATTATTTTTATTTTTCGGAAATGATACCTATTTCACAAAAAAAAGTCAAAGCCACTCACCTAAAATTATAATGGCTGTATTTGCACATGCTGACGACGAGGCCAATATCGCACCTTTATTATCGAATTATGCAAGAAAAGGATATTTAGTTTACTTAGTAGTAGCCACCAATGGCAATAAAGGAATTAAAGAACATGCAGGAATTCCTGCCGGCGATTCATTAGCAAAAACAAGAAAAGCAGAATTGATTTGTACTGCTCAAACATTAAAAATACAGCCCCCTATTTTTCTTGAATTCAATGATGGTACATTAGCCAATAGCACTTCTAGTGCTGATTTAAGTTTTTTACTTTTGAATTTATTTGAAAAAATAAAACCCGATGCTGTCATCACTTGGGGGCCTGAAGGTGGCTATGGGCATACCGATCATCGAATGGTTCATAATATTGTTTCTGAAATTTTTCAATCCGGAAAATCCTCTTGGCCTCAACAATTATTTTATACCGGCATTCCAACTGAACATAAAACAGCTCAATCCACTTTTTCAACCCCAACAATAAAATGGCTTTTCGAAAATTGGAAAACAGTAAAAAAAGAATGGTTAACTGTACGAATTAAATGCGACGAAAAAGATTGGATAGTTTCTCAGCAAGCATTACGCTGTAATCAATCGCAATTTACAACAGCTGAAATGGAAGAAGCTCAGTTATTATTGAAAAAATTTAGTAAAGACACTATCTACCTTCGAACCTTTTTACCAAGTCAAAAAATTTCTACTACCCTTTTTTGAAGAATTCTGGCTTACTTAACTTTACAACCAATAATTTCTTTTAGTATGAAAGTTTTCAAATTCGGAGGTGCTTCGGTAAATAATGTTGATCGTATTAAGAATTTGGGAATACTGTTGCAAGAATATAAAGCACAAAAAACAATCATTGTTATTTCTGCATTTGGCAAAACTACAAATGCCTTGGAAAAATTAACAGACGCCTTCTTTGATGGGAACAAAGAACAGGCCCAGCTCCTTTTTGAACAGATTAAAAAACAACATCTTAATTTTTCAAACAATCTATTAGTAACCCATAGTTTAAGTTGTGAAGCGCAACTCAATACTTTTTTTACAGAATTGGAATGGCTTTTACACGATAATCCTTTACGACAATACGATTATTATTACGATCAAATAGTATGTGTGGGAGAACTACTTTCCACTACAATTATTAGTTACTATTTAAACGAAATTGGAATTGCAAACAAGTGGGTTGATGTTCGGGATATTATTCGAACTGATAATAATTTTAGAGATTCTTCTATTGACTGGGAAATTACAAATACTCATATTACAAAATCTATACTTCCACTATTTGAAAAAACTCCATTCGTCATCGCACAGGGTTTTATTGGTGCTACTGACGAAAATGAAAGCACTACTTTGGGAAGAGAAGGAAGCGATTTTACAGCAGCAATCTTTGCAAATTTATTAAATGCGGAGAGCTTGACTATTTGGAAAGATGTGCCCGCCATCATGAATTCAGATCCAAAACAATTCAGCGATGCCAAATCGATTGCACACTTGAACTACTCAGAAATTATTGAAATGGCTTATTATGGAGCGCAAGTTATTCACCCCAAAACAATCAAGCCACTTCAAAATAAAAACATTCCACTTTATGTAAAATGTTTTTTAGACCCAACCCTTCCGGGAACTATTGTGGACAATCATCCTGTAAAAAATTTGCCTCCAATAATTGTATTAAAAGAAAATCAAGTGATGATGGAACTCAGTTCAAAAGATTTTTCATTTGTTGAAGAAAAACCAATTGCAGCACTATTCCTTTTACTTGAAAAATTAAAACTCAAACCAAACCTAACACAGAATGGCGCTATTAGTATTCTTTGTGTATTGGATGATAGTAAAGAAAAAATTGAAACATTGGCATCCGCTGCTGCATCGCAATTTGAAGTTAAACTAACCAAAGGATTAACCTTATTAACAGTACGTCATTATACTGATGAATTAGTTAGCCAATTAACTGCTGGAAAAAATATATTGCTACAACAAAAAACTATCGAAACAGTTCAAACATTAATGCAATAGATTTATTGTGAGGTATAAATATAAATTGTTTGAATTAATTTTTTGGCCACAGGTTTATCATGCAAAATTGCTGGAGACCAATTTTGCATAGTAGTTTCCAATTTTGTAATAACAGCATCGTTGAACTCTCCATTTAATCCTTTTAATATTTTAAAATTTACAGGCACGCCATCATAATCAATTATGAATTCTACTTGTGCATATAATTTTTTGTTGGAAGCCGGCAATAATATTCCGAGCTCTTTACCCAGTTTATCGAGATATTTCATAAATGCTTCACCACCACCGGGATAAGTAGGCCACTGATAGACAATATTTGCTAACGCCGTTATTTTTCTAACTCGATGTTGAATTAATTTTTGTTTGACCGGCTCAGATTCAATATTTTTTACAATTACTTTTTTAGGCAATGCCTCATTCACAATATAAGACCCATCCTCTTTGATCATAATAACTGGAAGCTGTTTATGCTTTTCAAAAAAAATAAACCCATCTTCCAAGGTTTTTGAAAACTCTTTCAATGCATCATCGTTCTTTGTAATTTTCTCAAGGTAATCAACACTATTTGGAACATTAAACCGTATAGGAAAAATATGAACAGGAGTGAAATCCTGCCCCATTTCTTTTGCAAAAGCACTAATAGTATAAACCTCTTCAATAAGGGGATCCGTTAATGGAATACAGCCCACCGTTACACAACTTCCGTGAATATATATATCACTGCCAGGAGTTAATGAATCACTCAAAATTTGATCTGAAGTATTTGGATAATTTAAACCCAACGATAAATGATAACTGCTTTTTGGATTAAATTCATTGATATAATAATAACCTTCCGGAACTTGATAATCTCCTTCCATTCTCTTTGGCCCCATCGTTCCTGCCAATGCACAAATTTTATAGGTTTTAAATAATTTATAGGATTCCTTTCTTTCATTCTTAACCCACAACTCTAATTGTCCATCATATTTAAAACTGCGTAAGTAAACAAACTTTGAAGGCCATGTTAATCCCTTTGCTGCAAACTGTTTTTCTAAAGTATCTGTCAATCGATTAATTGCATCTGATGATCGAAGTTGGGATTTTTGATATCCCATGAATGATGGCAAAGTTGAATTAAATGGAGTTGAGTCTTGACTATTTAAGTCAAATAAAGTACAAGAAAAGAAAACAATGCAACAAAATAAAATTTTCATGAAATATGAATCCAATAAAGATTATAAATTGCCTCGTTCGGCTTGTTCTCTTTCAATTGCTTCGAATAAAGCTTTAAAATTTCCTTTCCCAAAACTCTTGGCTCCTTTTCGTTGAATGATTTCAAAAAACAGTGTAGGCCTATCCTCCACAGGTTTTGTAAAAACTTGAAGCAAATAACCTTCATCATCTCTATCAACCAAAATACCTAATTCTTTCAAAGGCGTTAAATCCTCATCAATACTTCCAACACGTTCCAGTAAATCATCATAATAAGACGATGGCACTCGCAAAAATTCAATTCCCCGATTTCTTAATTCCGTTACAGTTTTTACTATATCATTTGTTGCCATAGCAACATGTTGCACACCTTCTCCTTGATAAAATTCCAAGTATTCTTCAACCTGACTTTTCTTTTTTCCTTCGGCAGGTTCATTAATTGGAAATTTTACATACCCATTTCCATTGCTCATTACTTTACTCATCAAAGCAGAATACTCTGTAGAAATATCGTTATCGTCAAAACTCAAAATGTTTTTAAACCCCATTACGTTTTCATAAAATTTTACCCATGGATTCATCTGATTCCATCCCACATTGCCTACACAATGATCTACATAAAGTAACCCAGTATCTTTTGGTTTGAAGTATTCATTTTCCCATTTTCTGAACCCTGGCATAAATATTCCATGATAATTTTTACGCTCCACGAAAACATGAACAGTATCTCCATAAATATGTATTCCACTAGTAACAACGGTTCCATTATTATCTTCCAATGTCGTAGGCAGTTTAAAACTTTTGGCACCCCTCTTAGTAGTTTCCTCCCAAGCACTTGTTGCATCGTTAACCACCAACGCTATAGTTTTAATTCCATCACCATGTTTGTACACATGATCTGCAACTTCATTATTAGTTAGTATGGGAGTGGTTAAAACAATCGTTAACTTATTTTGCCGAACAACAAAACTGGCTTTTTCTTTCATTCCTGTTTCAGGACCCGCATACGCTAATGCTTGAAATCCGAAAGCAGTCATATAAAAATGTGCAGCTTGTTTTGCATTGCCAACATAAAATTCCACATAATCTGTTCCAAGTAATGGCAGAAAATCAGTTTGTGCTTGTGAATTTATTTTTGGAGCAACTTGAATACTCATGTTTTTTTAATTAATTCTGAAATCAAAGTTACTCAAATATTTTATGTCAAATTAATTATGTGATGCTACCAAAATAGAGGCACTTATCTTTGCGAACATGAAAGTTGGAATACTTGGAGGAGGGCAGTTGGGTAGAATGCTTTTACAAGCAGCCGCCAACTATCCTATTGAAACATTTGTTTTAGAAAATGATGCAGAGTGTCCAGCAGCACACCTCTGCCATCAATTTATTAAAGGAGATATAAAAGACTTTGACGCTGTGTATCAATTTGGGAAAGAATTGGATGCACTAACAATTGAGATAGAAAATGTAAATGTGGAAGCTTTGGAAAAATTGGAAAAGGAGGGTGTAAAGATTTTTCCTAAACCCTCGGTATTAAGAACAATTAAAAATAAAATTTTTCAAAAACAATATTATCAAACACATCAAATTCCAACCGCTGAGTTCATAATTACTAACAATAAAGAAGAGCTAGAACAAAATATAGATTTTCTTCCAGCCGTTCAAAAACTTGCCGAAGGTGGCTACGATGGACGTGGTGTTCAAATATTAAAAAACAAAGCAGATATTTCAACGGCTTTTTTTTCACCAAGTATTTTAGAAAAATTTATCCCTATAGAAAAGGAAATAGCTCAAATAGTAGCTATTAATGAAAACGGGGAAATAGCTTTGTACCCTCCGGTGGTAATGCATTTTGATCAGCATTTGAATTTGCTAGACTATCAAATATGTCCTTCAAATTTGCAAAAGCAGACACTCTATAAAATTGAAGCTATTGCATTGGCTGTAGCTCGCAATTTTAAATCGCCTGGAATTTTTGCAGTTGAAATGTTTGTAGATAGAAATGAAAATGTTTTTGTAAACGAAACAGCACCTCGTGTACATAATAGCGGCCATCATACTATTGAAGCGCATTATTGTTCTCAGTTCGACATGCTACTTCGAATAATTTTAAATTATCCGTTAGGAAATACGAATTTTATAATGCCGTCCATTATGGTAAATATTATTGGAGCTGAAGGACATCAAGGCGCTGTTCATTATGAAGGGCTGAATGATGTATTGAAAATTCCGAATTGCTTCGTTCATCTTTATGGCAAAAAACAAACCAAGCCAGGAAGAAAAATGGGGCATGTCACTATTTTAAATATTGATAAACAAGATTTATTGTATAATGGAAATAAGATCAAGAGGACATTAATTGCCAAAACATTACCTAATACTAATTAACCAAGTGAAATTTAAAATTCAATAATTTAATTTTATTTTCACACAGCAAATATTTTTTATGCCTAAAGCAATTACCAAAAAATCTTTTACAAAAAAACCTATAGTTGGAATCATTATGGGAAGTGAAAGTGACCTTAGTGTTATGCAAGCAGCAGCAAAAATTTTAAAAGAATTTGGTATTGCTCAGGAAGTAACTGTTGTGTCGGCGCATCGTACTCCCGAAAGAATGATGACGTATGCTAAAAAAGCAAAAAGTAGAGGTTTAAAAGTAATAATTGCAGGAGCCGGTGGTGCGGCACATTTACCCGGTATGATTGCTTCCTTAACTCCGCTACCGGTAATTGGCGTACCCATCAAATCTTCGAATAGCATTGATGGATGGGATTCTGTACTTTCTATTTTGCAAATGCCCAATGGAGTACCGGTGGCCACGGTTGCATTAAATGCTGCAAAAAATGCCGGAATTTTAGCCGTAGAAATTATTGGTACTTCTAGCGAAGCGATATCCAAAAAAATTGCAGATTATAAAACAACTTTAAATAAAGAAGTTTTGAAGAAAGTGAAGAAGCTGAAAAAAGAAGGATGGGAAAATAGATTCGATTAACCGTACTTACAAAAATAGAATTGAAAACTCCTGTTCAACAGTCAGTGAATGATGATAAAGTTGTTGAATAAAATCTTTCCCAAATTTAGCAACGTAATACATACTGTTCTCGTGTCGTTCTTGCAATCCATTATTGGGGAAAAGATAATTTTTTATGGATTCAATCTGCCTTTGAGCTTCTACATATTTTCTACGTTCTGCCCGCATCAATTTTTTTTCCAGTGCTAACAATTGTTTTAAATTCTTTTTCTCAAGAGCATCCACATGTTGCAACAGTGAGGCGCTAACAGGCTCTACCTGCTTCTTAATTTGCGTGAATAAGTCCTCAACAGTCGAATGATGTTCTGTAAGTTTTAAATTTAATGTACTGAGTTGTGCAACTCTGCGCTTTATTAATTCCGATGCTTGTGCAAAAAAATCTTCAGTATTAAAATCCAGTTTTGCAATTTTTTTATTCCACTTTTCTTCAGCCAATAAAAATGAATTACGCAATACCAACGCTGGAAAAGGAACTTGGAACTTGTCAAACAAATCTTTGAATTGCAACCAATATGCCAGTTCCCCTCCGCCGCCAATAAATGCAATATTGGGCAAAATGGCTTCCTGATATAAACCACGAAGGATTACATTGGGACTAAATTTTTCAGGAAATGTTATTAATTCATTTAACAATTCGTCTTTTGAAAAACTGATAGCTGTATTTTGAACAGTAAATTTATTTCCTTGTTTCAAAATTCGTTCTCGAATATCACATTGGAGATAAAATAAATTTATCTCGCGAGGTTGAACTTGAAGCTTGTAGCCTTTTTCAAGAATCCTTTCTGTTGCTTTGTTCACAAGCACAGATGCTGACTGATTCAAAAGTTCGTCTTCAAAAACAGCAACCATTTCTTTTTTCAGCACAGCATTATCAGGTAATAAAACAATCAATCCAAAATCTGCAAACAACGAATGAATAAACGAAAACGTTGCCGCTTCAATTGATGCATTCAGAAGATAGCACTTTCTTAATAAGTCAAATAAAATTTTCCCAAAAGGTTCAACAGTTAGCTGACCTTCCATTAAATCAATTAGCTGAATCAAACTTTCATCTACTTTCATTCGCCCAACGGCACCTTTCTGTTTTGTATTCCAAACCAATTTATCACCGCATAAATAAATATGATTTAATTCATCCAAATCTGCATCTTCTGTACCAAGGAATAAAACAGGTACAAAATTATTTTCAGAAAAAGTAGTTTTACAGAAATCAGCTAATTTAATAGCGTGAACAATTTTGTAGATTACATAAAGTGGGCCAGTAAAAAGATTTGGCTGATGCGCCGTTGCAATTGTAAATGTTTTGTCCGACAGTAATAATTCAATATTGCGATGAACAGCATCCGAAATCTCAACATTTTTATATTGATTTCTCAACTCGTCGACTAAAACTTTGCGATTGACGGATTTATTTTTTCGATTATCCAACGCTTTTTTCAAACCCGATAAAGAAGGACTAAATGAGTATAAAGAATCTAAAGCTGGATTTTGATCAATATAATCCAATACTATTTTATTGAAATAATTTGTTTGGCGATACGGAACTCTTTTAGAAAAATAATCCATACTTAGTAAAAAACTTCTATTGGTTAAGAAGTAAATGTAAAAATAAGCACTATGACTTTATCCTCCCCCATCAACAATCCTATTAATTAAATCGATCGGGATTAAATGCTTCAATATTAATTGTAGTTGATTGATGAGAAACAATTTCATTAACTAATTTTCCGGTGGCCGCAGCCGCAGAAACACCCAACATAGCATGCGCTCCGGCAAATACAAGATTTTTGAAACTCTTATGTCTTCCAATGTAGGGCATGCCATCGGGAGATACAGGTCTGTAACCAAACCATGCTTTTTTAATATCTGGTTGAGATAATTTCATTGATGGATAATATTTATTAAAAGCATTATAAACTGCCATCACACGCTTATCTAAAATATTGTCGCTATGCCCACTTAGTTCCATTGTACCTCCTATACGCAACCATTTTCCAATTGGAGTTGTAGCAGTTCGATCATCCACTAAGATTGATGGATATTGAAGATTGTTTTCAAGATTATCATACATAATACTATAACCTTTGCCGGGCTGCAATGGGACATATAATCCAAGTGATTTTGAAAGTTGTTGCATCCAAGAACCGTTTGCAATCACGAGTTCGTCGAAATTTAGTAACTGGTTATTAATTATGACTCCTGAAATTTTATCACCTGATCGTTCGAAATTTTTTACTTCAGAATTAAGATAAAAAGTTACTCCTTTATTTTGTAAATAAGTATGCAAACCTTGCATCAATTTTCTAGAATTAATATGACAGTCATCCAAATAAAGTACCCCACCAGCAACATTAACTTCAACTTGGGTTTCGTATTGTTGTACTTGTTGTGCATTACAAATTATTGTTTTTAATCCCATCTTCTCTGCTTCATCGGCTAAATGTTTTTCATGTTCGCCAGTTTTTTTTTGCTTGTACAACATCCAACAACCTTTTTCAATCATATCAAATGAATCAGATAAATCTTGTTTAATATCCACCATCAATGATCTACTCAATTGTAATAGGTTATTCAAATGGGGAATATTCTCCGCCATCTTTGTTGCATTTGCACTTTTCCAAAAACTCATTCCCCATCTAATCAAATCTATATTGAGCCTAGGTTTGATATAAAAAGGGGAAGATGATTTCAACATCCACTTCAACCCCTGACTGATAATTCCCGGAGTTGCAATTGGTGTAAAATGACTTGGAGAAATATATCCCATATTGCCGAAGGAGCATCCATTGGTAATATCGCCACTATCAATAACAGTTACATCGTGACCTTCTTTTTGCAAATAATAAGCGCAATTTAATCCTATAATTCCTCCGCCAATAATTACAACTTTATTCATAATAAATTATAAATTAAATAACTTGAAATCCAAAAGCATAAGGATCATCTTGCTCATTTAATGAAATAATGTTATATCCATAAATTTTTGCCCATCCCTGTATTCCTGGCTTAATTGCTTTGATTCCATTAAGTTCAAGTTCATCTTCAATAGACCCAATAAATTTACTTCCGATAATACTTTCGTGAATAAATTTATCGCCTTTTTTCAATTTCCCTTTTGCATACCATTGCGCCATTCTTGCAGAAGTTCCAGTTCCGCATGGACTACGATCTATAGCTTTATCACCATAAAAAACAGCATTTCTTGCTGTAGCAGCAGGATCAACCACAGCACCAGTCCATAAAATATGACTACACCCTTTAATAGTTGCATCTTGGGGATGACAGAATTCATATTTAGCATTTATAGATTTTCTTAAAATTCTTGCCCATTCAATTAAATTTTCAACAGAGTAATACTCCAATCCTTTAAAGTTTTTCTGTACATCCACAATTGCATAAAAATTTCCTCCATATGCAACATCAATTACCAATTCGCCCAAAACCGGACAATCAATAACTAATTCTGTTGAATGTAAAAACGAAGGAACGTTTGTCAATTTCACACTTTCTACTTTATCAACTTGCATTTTATATTCTATCAATACTAATCCTGCGGGAGTTTCAATTCTTAACTTTCCGGGTGTTTTTGGGAAAATTAATTTTTCTTCAATAGCAATTGTTACTGTACCGATAGTACCATGCCCACACATGGGCAAGCAGCCACTTGTTTCAATAAATAATACCGAGAAATCATTTTGTAAATCATGAGGAGGATATAAAATACTACCACTCATCATATCGTGACCACGAGGTTCAAACATTAATCCTTTTCGTATCCAATCGTATTCTTTTAAAAAGTGTTGCCTTTTTTCACTCATATTATTCCCAGCTAATTCAGGACCACCGCTTGCTACAAGCCTAACAGGATTACCACAAGTATGTGCATCAATACAATGAAAAGTGGGGCCCAAAAATTGCTTAGTAGAAAAATCAGTTAGGGATTTTGTGATGGGTTTATCTTTCATTTCAATTGAGATAAAATTTTTCAATACTAAAAACTCACTCTATTTGACTTTTGATAAATCGTCTAATACATATACGCCTCTTCCATAAGTTCCAATAACTAATTTCTTATCGCGTGGATGAATAAACATATCATTTACAGAAACTGCAACTGGAATATTTCCGTTTATTGCACTCCATTTTCGGATTTTACTATTATACATATAAACTCCCATGTCGGTTCCACAAAATAATATTTTAGAATCTTCCGGATGTTCAATAATTACATTCACAGGCGAGTTGGGCAAATTTCTTGCAATTGAAGTCCATGTTTTTCCATAATTATTAGATTCATATAAATAGGAAGTGTGATTATCTTGACGCCGATCGTTCAGGGCAACATATACTTTTTGTGGATTAAAAACAGAAGCAGTGATTTTTGAAACATGCTTATTTACCGGCAATCCTTCTGTAATTTCTTCCCAATTTGTTCCGTCATTTTTAGTTAGCCACACTCTTCCATCATCAGTGCCAATGTAAACAATTCCGGGTTTTTCACCTTCCGAAATTGTAGTTATAGCTTGGTGATAAATTAAATATGGATACACTCCCATTTTTGTTGCATCATTATGCGAAAGATCATCACTTATACATTTCCAAGAATTTCCACTATCCTCCGATTTGTATAAATGCTGCAAACCGTGATAAATAACTTTATTATCAAATTTCGACATTAAGGTTCCAGCAATCCATTCGCCACGTAAAGAATCAATTCTACCAACATCAAAAACTGAAATCTTTTTACTTCTCGTATTATTGGGTTGACTCATATCACTTTTCATCAAGCGCCCATAGTAAGAAGCTGAAAAAACAATATTATGATTTTGTGGATCGACCTGTATTTGCGTACCCTCGCCACCTGGCGCCATTATCCACGGTCGAAGAGTTGAATCTTGAGAAGAACCAAAAATATTTTTCTCGTTGCCGCTCATTGTTCCTTCATCTTGCACAGCACCAAAAATATTGAATGGCCTTTGCATGTCGTAGGCAACTGTATAAAATTGTGTAGTTGGAATTTTATCAAAAAAATTATTCCAAATTTTACCCCCGTCAAATGTTGTACTCACACCTCCATCGTTTCCTAAAATAATTCTTTCTGGATTTTTTTCATCAAACCACAAAGCATGGTTATCACCATGAATCCACTCGCTTTTTTTATCGGATGGCTGGAATTGTTTCCATGTTTTTCCGCCATCTACAGATTTTCCCATGGAAACACCTAAAGCATACACTTCATTTTCGTTGGTAGGATTGACTCTAATTTGACTAAACACCCAACCATAAGTACCCGAAAATGGTTTGAAGAAATCGTGTACTTCTCCCATTTTTTCCCAATGAGCTCCTTTATCTGAGCTTCGATAAATAGCGCCACCAATTACAACTTTTTGTACTTTTCTTTCGTAGCTATCCGTTTCACCATCTCGTGGCTCTCTTTTTTTATTATGATCATCAACAAAAGCATACAAAATATTGGGATTTGATTTTGAAATTGCTAAGCCGATTCTTCCTGTTGTTTTTGTTTCAGGCAACCCATTATTAATAACTTTCCAAGTTAAACCACCATCAGTTGTTTTGTAAATATTATCTCCCTCTTCAGGAATAGGATCACTCCATCGTCTCCGAATTCGATTCCACATTGAAGCATAAATAGTATTGGGATCAGAAGGATCCATTACCAAATCAATACAACCACTTTTTTCATTTTCATTTAAAATTTTATTCCACGTTTTTCCACCATTCATTGTAAGATAAACACCGCGATCTGAATTATAACTCCATTCATTACCACTTGCAGCAACATACACTATATTTTCATTTAACGGATGAACAAGTATTCTTGCAATGGTTCCCGTGTTTTCCAACCCGAGATGTTTGAATGTTTTTCCTCCATCAATTGTTTTATACATTCCTATGCCGGGAAGTGAAGCACGAAAAATATTTGCTTCGCCAGTACCAACATATAAAACTTCATTATTGGATGGGGCTAAAGCGATATCTCCAATTGATTGAGTTGCTTCACGATCAAAAAGAGAAAGCCAATTGATACCTCCATCTATTGTTTTCCACAAACCACCTGTTGCAAAAGATGCATAAATAATATTGGTATTGCCAGTAATTCCCTCAACATCCGTACAGCGCCCACTTCTGGTATCAGGTCCAGTTAGACGCCATTGAATATTTTTATACTGTGATTGATTTAATAAATCAGTTTGCTTTTTAAACGCCTCCATTTTTTCTCTGCCTGTTGTAAACGAAACAGATTGCGAAAAAACAAAAGTTGGAAACAATAAAAGGATTGCTATTTTTTTCATAATCAATAAAATTTAGGCCAATTAATTTGAAAAAATAACATCTTTTGTCAATTGCCCATTAACCGTTCGCCATATTTTTTGAGAATTTTCGTTTTTCAACTCATCTGGTAGAAGATTATTAGGCCAATTTTGAAAAGACATAGGTCTGGCAAATCTTTTTATTCCGTCTATTCCCACTGCGGTAAACCTGGAGTCTGTTGATGCAGGAAAAGGACCTCCATGTTGCATACTAGTACAAACTTCAACACCAGTTGGAACTCCATTTAAAATAAACCTGCCACAAATATTTTTAATGGCTTCCACTAAATTGTTACTTTGAAGAAAATCGTTTTCTGTAGCCATTATTGTTGCTGTCAATTGACCTTCTAAATGCATTGCTACTTCAAGCATTTCGTTCAAATCCTTACAACGAACAACTAACGAAAAAGGGCCAAATATTTCTTGATGAAGTAAAGGATTATTTAAAAATATTGCGCCTGTAGTAGTTGCCGCAGAAGGCAATCCTTCATTTTCTTTAACTTCTTTTTCAGATTCAGCAACTAAATGAACTCCTTCCTGCAATAAGGATTCAGATTTTTTGTTTTTGTAAGATTTTACAATTCCGGAATGCAGCATAGCAGCAGGGTTTGTTTGCTGTATTAGCTTTCCCAAATCATGTACAAATAAGTTTAATTCCTCGCTTTCAATTCCAATAATCAATCCCGGATTTGTACAAAATTGACCTATTCCTAAAGTAATGGATGCCGCAATGTTTTGCGCCAAACTTGATGTGTCTTTTTTTAATTTCTCTTGAAGAAGAAAAATAGGATTTACACTTCCCATTTCTGCAAAAACCGGAATCGGTTCTTTACGCTGGTTTGCCCAATCGAATAATTGTTTACCACCAATGTAAGAACCTGTAAAACCAACAGCTTTAGTTTTTGGATGCATTACTAAATTTTTCCCGACTTCAAAACTTTGTCCAAAAACATGAGCAAATATTCCTTTGGGCATATTACATTTTTCAACTGCTTTATAAATTGCATTGGCTACAATTGTAGAAGTTTTAGGATGTGCGGGATGTGCTTTTACAATTACTGAACAACCTGCAGCAAGGGCGCACGCAGTATCTCCACCCGCAGTAGAATATGCAAATGGAAAATTTGAAGCACCAAAAACTACTACTGGTCCAATAGGAACAAGCATTTTTCGAATGTCTGGTTTGGGTGGATTTTTATCATCCACCGCAGTATCAATACATGCATTCAACCAACTACCTTCTTCACAAAAAGTGGCATATTGATTAAGTTGAAACATTGTTCTGGCACGTTCATTTTTTAATCGTACTTCAGGCAAATTAGTTTCCTCCATTGCTGTTTGAATCAACAAATCACCGCAAGCTTCAATTTCAAATGCAATCGTTTTCATAAAATCCGCTCTTCGTTGCAAACTCATTTTACGATAAATGTGAAAAGCTTCCCAAGCTTCTGTCATCACAATACCTATTTCATTTGATGTAGAATCAGTAAACATATTTTTTTTATTAAATTATTGGGCGATACTTAATTCCATCATTAATAATTTTTAAAACTTTAACTCGTTCGTCTCCCATCAAAGTTAATCGAGGAGGACGCACAAATTCACTTCCAATGCCTGTTTGAGCCGCAGCTAGTTTGATATATTGTACTAATTTGGGATGAATATCCAATTCGAGTAATGGCATAAACCATCTGTAAATTTTTGTGGCTTCGTCAATTTTTCCTGCTTTAACTAAATTATAAATAGCTACAGTTTCTTTTGGAAAAGCATCGACTAATCCTGCTACCCAACCATCTGCCCCCAAGCATAATTCTTCCATTGCCAATGTATCTACTCCACATAAAATCTTAATTCTATTTCCAAATCTATTTTTTAATCGAGTAACATTTGTTACATCTCGTGTGCTTTCTTTAACTGCTGTAATATTGTTACATTGAATTAATTCATCAAACATATCAATCGTTACATCTATTTTATAATCTACAGGATTATTGTAAATCATAATTGGCAAATCTGTTTGTGTTGCCACAGATTTAAAATATCCCACAGTTTCCCGATGATCAGTTTTATATCGCATGGGCGGAAGCAGCATTAATCCAGAAGCACCCCATTTTTTTGCATTGTTTGATTGCTGGATGGCATCATTCGTGGTACTTTCAGCAATGTTCATTATGACTGGTATTTTTCCAGAAACATAGTCAACCGCACATTTTGTAAGTTGCTCTTTTTCAAATTGTGTAATTGTACTTGCCTCTCCCAACGATCCACCAATAATTACTCCATGAACTCCAGCATCTAACTGAGATTGCAAATTTTTTTTGAACAAATCATAATCTACCTCATCTTTCTCAGTAAATGGCGTAAGTAAAGCAGGAAAAACTCCTTTCCATTCAAAATTCATAGAAAATAGTTTTAGTTATTTTAAAATAAACTGATCTACAAAAATTTATTGGGTCTTTTTGGCATCTTCAAGAAACTTTGCCAATCCAATATCTGTAAGTGGGTGTTTTAATAAACCTAGAATGGAATCAAGTGGACAAGTGCAAACATGTGCACCTGCTTCGGCACAACGAATAATATGATTGGGGAAACGAATTGATGCTGCTAATACTTCGGTTTTAAATCCTTGAATAGAAAAAATATGAACAATTTGTTCAATCAATTGCACACCATCCCAACCGCTATCGTCAATTCTTCCAATAAAAGGAGAAACATAACTGGCACCAGCTTTTGCTGCTAAAATAGCTTGCCCAGCCGAAAAAACAAGAGTACAATTAGTTCTGATTCCAGCATCACTAAAATATTTTATAGCTTTAATTCCGTCTTTTATCATCGGAACTTTTACAACAATATTTTTGTGAATTGCTGCTAATTTTTTTCCCTCTTCTACAATTCCTGCAAAATCGGTTGCAATCACTTCGGCACTAATATCACCATCCACTAATTCACAAATGGCTTTATAATGATTTATAATAGCAGCTTCCCCTTTAATGCCTTCTTTGGCCATCAAGGATGGATTCGTGGTTACACCATCTAAAATTCCTAGCTCATTTGCTTCTTTAATTTGTGCAAGATTTGCAGTATCGATAAAAAATTTCATGCTAAATTTTTGAATCATTTATTTTAAAAAGGCAGGCTACTCACATCGCACCGCTACAACCACGTATCCTTGCTGCCTTCCGGCTCTGGGGAGGTTCAGCAGGAGCTGGTCGTGTAAGACCTGCCGTCGCAAAGATAAGGGAAAGCTTTTGCTGGCTAATTGCTTCTAATCTGAAAATTTGAATTAATTGTAGTAACTCCTACCAATTCATCGGCTCTTCCTCCAAATGGATGATAATACACTAAAACTGTATAAGAATTGTCTGTTGCCCAATAATTTCCATCCAAATTTTTGAAATTATTTTGTCCAGTTTGATTTTTTTCATTCGCAATGCAATAAGTATAGTTATAAAAACCTTGTTTTAAAAATAATTCAGTTTCATACATGCCTTTTTCTTCATTGAATCTCATTTTTGCATTTTCATTTTTAGCATAATTAGTCAACTCGCCAAACAAATAAACATCTTTCTTGTAATAAGCTTTATTAGCCGGAGGTGAAAAACTAAAATGAACAGTTGCATAATCGGCTTGCCAAAATGGATTGACGTTATCGGTAGTTTCTATAAAAAGAACTCCATTAATATCTCGATAATTAATTAGCGGTTGCTGCTGCCGCTCCTCATCTGTCTTTACAAAAACATTAGTTTGTGTCAATTTTTTTTCAAGACGAGTCATTCTTTCACTCATCAATTTAAAACTTCGTAAATCTATCCATCGCCACGCCTTTCCAGCAGAGAAAGTAGAAAGCAACTCATCATTGTATTCAAAATACTTATCTCTAAACACAGATGGATTTATTAACGTCACGGCACTATTCCAAACATTATTTTGCAGTATCACTACGGAAAAATCTTGCGGACTAAAAACATTTAATTGTTGATTCACTGTAAACGCAATTTGTACCTTTTGATGTGTTCGAAAAAATTCGCCACTAAAAGGTTGTAACACATTGGCTACTACATCTACTTTTTTGTCCACTACTATAAATTGCTTTGTAAAAACAAGCTTTGCTGTGTCCGCATCTAAAAATATTTTCAAAAGATAATTGCCTGAACGAGTAATTACACTTGATTTGCTTGGAATATTTGCTTGATAGTGAATGTATGGCGTAAGTGCTATTGAAGAATTTCTATACGTATTAATACGAACGTTTTGAAACCCCTTTATATAATTAAAAGAATTTAGTGATGAAACAGACCAATCGCTATTACATAATTGATATGTATAATAATAATTTTTAACCTTTGCATCTAGGTCGTCAAAATAAAGCTGTAGTTCATCTGAACTATTTAATTTTAGCACAGGAAAATTTAGCGAATTCCCATTTTTTAATAATTGTGCAGATTGAATTGATTGGCCATACTTAAAATCGGGATTTTGGCTTTGCACCAAATATGTCAACAATAAAAAACAAGCTGTTAAAACTGATTTCATGAAAATAATTGTTGCTACTAAAACGTATTTTCAATACAATATTGTGAAATTATCAGGAAAAATCGCTTAAATCTTTTTCGCTTCCTATTTTTGATTATTAAACACCCGCTTGAATCTTTCAACTTTCATAGCAAATCGAATTACTTTTAATCGTCAAAAATCATTTTCTCGATTTATCATTCGGTTATCAGCTGTTGCCACCGCTATCAGTGTAGCCGTGATGATTATTACGTTATCTTTTGTAAATGGATTTCAGGAAACTGTAAGTCAAAAAATTTTTAGTTTTTGGGGGCATATTCACGTACAATACAAACAAGGCGACCGGTCTCCAACTTCTGAAGAAATTTCAATTACTAAAAACGATACTGTCCTTACAGCTTTAAAGAATAATTCCCAAGTAAAGAGTATTCATCCATTCGCAACTCGTTATTCAATTTTGAAAACAAAAGATGAAATGGAGGGAATTATGGTAAAAGGCTTGGATAGCAATTATGATTTCAAGCATTTTAATCAGTTTCTTCAAGAAGGAAAATGGTTGCATTTTAATGAAACAAGTTACTCCAGAGAAATTCTTATCTCTACACATACTGCCAATCAACTAAAATTAAAATTGCAGGATTCAGTTTTGATTTATTTCATTCGACCAGATGGAACATTACGCCCCGACAAACTAGAAATTGTAGGAATTTATAAAACCGGTATTGAACAATATGATAATTCATTTGCAATTGCCGATATCAAACTCATTCAACGATTAAATGGTTGGCAATCATCTCAAATTGGGGGATATGAAATTTTTCTGAATGACTATCATCAAATGCAACAAACAAGTCAAGAATTATATGAGTTGGATGTATTCCCTTTGGAATGGGATACAAAAACCATACGCGACATTTATCCTAATATTTTTGATTGGTTGGGAATGCAAGATGTAACACGAAATGTGCTCATTGGCTTTATGCTTTTAGTTGCTATTATCAACCTAATTACCTGTCTTATTATATTGGTTTTGGAACGAGTAAGAATGGTTGGCGTACTAAAAACACTTGGCGCTACTGATTGGACTGTTCAAAAAATTTTCCTACGTTATTCTATAACAATAACTATTACAGGAATTATTTTAGGTACAGCATTAGGTTTGGGATTACTTTTTATTCAACAACAAACAGGTTTCATTACATTAAAAGAAGAAGCTTATTTTATGAGTACTGCCGCTGTAAAAATTGTATGGTGGCAAGTTACTGCAGTTTGTTTGGGTACAATGATAATTTGTTTCTTGTCTTTAATGATTCCCAGTTTTTTAGTCAATAAAATAACTCCAATAAAAGCTATCCGATTTAGATAAGGTGAGAAAGAATAATTCCAGTTGCTACTCCAGCATTAAGTGATTCTGCCTTTCCTTTTCCTAGAATTGTAATTTGTACATTAATAAACGGAAGTAATTCTTCACTTATTCCTTTCGATTCGTTTCCAATTACAATTATTCCTTTTTTTATTTTTTCCATCGAAGTAACGTCTCTCCCGTTTAATGTAGCACCATAAATTCTTGATTCTGAATTTTCTTGAAACCAAGTTTTCAAATCAAGATATTCAACTTGCACTCTTGCAATACTTCCCATGGAAGACTGAACCACCTTACTATTGTACACATCCGCACAATTTAAACTGCAAACTATTTGTTTCACTCCAAACCAATCTGCCAATCGAATTATAGTTCCCAAATTTCCAGGATCTTGAATTGTATCCAATGTAATACAAATACTATCTTTTGATTTTGAATTTTCTTCCCACTTTATTTTTTCGACCACCGCCAAAACTTCGTTTGGTGTTTTATTTTGCGATATTTTTTGCAGTTCCTCTTCGGTTACTTCAGTAGAATCTATTGCAATTTTTATCTTATTCAAAAATGATGGCAAAGCATAAATTTTTCTAATGCGAATAGTTTTATCCGCTGAAAACTCTGTAACAATTTTTGGACCTTCGGCAATAAACAATCCTTCTTGGTCACGTCCCTTTTTATGGAATAAACTTTGAATATATTTGAGCTCTGATTTTAAAAGCATGAATCAAAATTAGGATGTTCCAATTTAAAACATACTCACTTTTTACACTCCTGTTGGGAATACTTTTGGTTTCCTGTTCCGTCATTCCAAAAAATTATCCACTTCATCAACCTTTTGTCTATCAAACGTCAATTCAACTTGAGGGTAAATTTTCAAAAGATGAAAAAAAGAATTTCATTTCTCAACTCCATGCGCAATTAGATGATAGTATAAAATTAAATACAGTTCGAACTTTTATTTACAAAGGATTTAACCGTTCCATTCTTGTAAACCCTCCTGTTTATGAAAATGCTAATGCAGAAAAATCGGCTTCCTTTATGAAAGACTTATTGAACGCAGAAGGATATTTATATAATTCTATCCGGTTTGATACTATGATGATTTATAAGAAAATGTCCAATCATATTCAAAATAGAACTATCGTAAAATTTTATGTTGCTCCTGACAATCAATTTAAATTAAATTCGGTGCGATACAACATTCTGCATCCTGCTTTACAAGAACTTACTAATAATACATTAGAAAATTCTGAGTTGAAAAAAGGAAATCCCTTTTCCAAACAAATCATTTCACAAGAGCTCGATCGCTTGGTTGATGTTTACCGTTCCAATGGATATTTAAAATTTACGAGAGATGAATTAGTAGCTGTTTGGGACACTTTAGATATTTCTTTTTTACAACCTGCGGTTGATCCTTTTGAACAAATTGCCATTTTAGAAAAGATAAATCAAAAGAGAAATCAACCAACTACTCAAATCGAAATTCAGCTGAGACCGAGATATGACAGTAGTTTGTTACAAAAATATTATGTTGGCAATACGACTATTTACCCCGATTTAAATCCAACAAGTTCAAGTACCAAAGAGAAGACTGACAATCTTGCTAATAATATTACTATCAAATCTTATCAAAATATTTTTAAACCAAAGTTCCTTGCACAAAATATTTATTTTAAAAGTGGAGATCTCTATAATCAGCAATTGTATTTAAAGACAATCAATCAATTTAATATGTTGGGTGCGTGGAAACAAGTTACTATTGAGCCATTACCACGAACCGAATCGGACACGGTTGATTTTACCATTCGCTTAACTCCGGCAGAAAAATATTCATTAACGGCCAATGTGGAAGGAAGCAGAAACACAAATGCAAATTTAATTTTTGATGAAACATTATTAGGAGTTGGAATGAATGTGCAGTTGTTGCACCGAAATTTTCTTCATTCTTCGAACCAATCCGTTACCAACATTCGCTATAGTACTGAAGTTGAATCGAAAGGTGAATTTGTGAAATCGAAACAAACCAGTATTAGCCATACTATTTATTTTCCAAAATCAATTCCCAATCTTAATTGGATTCCCAAAAAATTTAGTGATAATTTTCGAACTGTACTTTCTGTATCCTTAGCCAATATTGAACGTAAGGATTTTTTCAATCACACTTCTTTTCACGCGGCTTGGGGATATAATTTTTCTTGGAACAATAAATCTGTTTCCATAAAACTTCCAAACATTGAATATGCCTTATTGAAGCCGCAATCAGGTTTGATTTCAATTTTTAACCAAACTCCAACCTTTCGTTATATTTTCAATGAAGGGCTTGTACTTTCGGCCCAGCTTGGCTATCAGGTTCGTGGCGGCAGTCCAAAGTCATCGTATGTTTTCAGAGCGAATATCGAAGAGTCAGGGCTTTTGACAAATTCAATCAAAGTAAAAATTCTGGATAGCCTATTTCGTTTTGTAAAACTCGATGTTGAATTTATTAAAAACATTGTAAGTCGAAAGAATGAATTTGTTTTTAGAACTTATTTAGGTGCTGGTTTTTCTTTTGAAACTAGAAATAGAAATGAAAATGCTAACCTTCCCTTTTTTAAACAATTTTATGCAGGAGGACCCAATAGTATGCGGGCTTGGGGTGTACGCTTGTTAGGTCCCGGATCGACATTAAAATCAAGAGATGAAGCGCCTTTCCGATTTGGCGATTTTCAATTTGAAACGAATGCAGAATTTCGTTTTCCGGTAACTAAAATTTTCGACTTTCCTGTAAGCAGTTGTTTTTTTGTTGACATTGGAAATGTTTGGTTCTTAAAAAAGAATAACGATTTTCTAAACGGTCATTTAAGCGTCAATAATTTTATGAAGGATTTGGCAGTTGGTGCGGGAACGGGATTACGAATAGATTTTAGTTACTTCCGCCTCAGACTTGATTATGCCTATAAAATAAAAAATCCTTCCCCAGAACCTTTTAATGTTTCATCACAAAATCAATGGTTTTATAAATTGAACCCTTTTGGAGGAGTTATGCAATTGGGTATTAATTATCCCTTTTCTTTTTGAGGTGAAACCTCGTGCATAAATTCCTCTAAGGTTATAGCATTTTGCAATAATTGATTGCCAATTCTTGTTCGGCATAATCTACTAAGATATGCGCCACAACCCAATGTAGCTCCAAAATCATTTGCTAAACTTCGAATATAAGTTCCCTTCCCACACACTACACGAAAAGTAATAATAGGTAAATCAATATTCACAATTTCAAACTCGGAAATGATAACTTTTCTGGGTTCTAATATTATTTCTTCTCCTTTCCTTGCCAACTCATATACTCTTTTTCCATCCACTTTTATTGCAGAATGTATAGGTGGCACTTGCAATAGTTCTCCAATAAAAGATAATCTTGCTTTCTCTATTTCTTCTATTGTTAAAAAATTAAACGGTTTAAAATTCCCCGGTTCACTTTCTAAATCAAATGTGGGAGTAGTAGCGCCCAATGTAAAACTTCCAGCATATTCTTTCTCTTCTGCCATAAATTCGTTAATCCGCTTTGTAAATTTTCCTGTGCAAATAATGAGAAGCCCAGTGGCAAGTGGATCCAAGGTTCCTGCATGACCCACTTTTTTAATCCGAATTAGATTTCTAATTTTTTTTACAGCGTCAAAAGATGTCCAATGCATGGGTTTATTAATCAATAATATTCGTCCTTCTTCGAATGATTTTTTCAGATCAATCATGAGATAAAAAATAAATGAAAGTTGAAATTGCTTTTAGAAAAATTTCTTAATTAATAAGCATTGGCAAATAAAACTCTTTGCTTGCTTGGGTTTCCGGTTAATATACAATTTCCATCTTCCAATTTATTATCAAGTGGAATGCAACGAATGGTTGCTTTTGTTTTTTCTTTAATCGCATTTTCGGTAGCAGCAGTTCCATCCCAATGAGCAGCAACAAATCCACCTTTTTCATTCAACACTTTTATAAAATCATCCCAAGTATCTACGTTAGTAATATGCTCATCGCGATATGTTTTTGCTCTGTTAAATAAATTCGATTGAATTTCTTCGAGCAGTGATTGGATGTTATTTGTTATCTCATCTAATGAAATAGTAATTTTTTCTTTTGTGTCTCTTCTTGCCATTTCAACTTCATTTTTTTCAATATCACGTAACCCCATGGCAAGTCTAATAGGAACACCTTTTAATTCATATTCGGCAAATTTCCACCCCGGTCTGTTATTGTCATTCTCATCTAATTTAGCACGAATGCCTACTTTTTTCAATTCTGCTATTATTTCATTTGCCTTTGTATTAATGATTGCTTTTGATTCATCTCCTTTATAAATTGGAATGATGATAACCTGAATGGGCGCAATTTTAGGAGGGAGCACCATCCCTTCATCATCGCTATGAGCCATTACTAATGCTCCAATTAATCTTGTACTTACTCCCCAACTTGTGGCCCAAACATATTCTTGTTGATTTGCCTTACTTAAAAATTTAACATCAAAAGCTTTTGCAAAATTTTGTCCTAAAAAATGAGATGTACCGGCTTGCAATGCTTTTCCATCTTGCATCAATGCTTCAATACAATAAGTATCCAAAGCTCCTGCAAATCTTTCCGATTCGGTTTTAACACCACGAATTACCGGCAATGCCATAAACTCTTCTGCAAAAGTTGCATATACTTCTATCATCTTCTTCGTTTCTTCAATTGCTTCCTCGGCAGTTGCATGAGCAGTATGTCCTTCTTGCCAAAGAAATTCGGTAGTGCGCAAAAATAATCGGGTTCTCATTTCCCAACGAACCACATTGGCCCATTGATTTATCAATAGAGGAAGATCGCGATAAGATTTAATCCAATCTTTATAGCTATTCCAAATAATAGCTTCGCTTGTAGGGCGAATAATTAATTCTTCTTCCAATTTTGATTCGGGATCTACCATTAATCTTCCCTTTTTATTTGGATCAGCTTTTAGACGATAGTGTGTTACGACAGCACATTCTTTTGCAAATCCTTCTGCATGTCCTTCTTCTTTTTCTAAAAAACTTTTAGGAACAAATAATGGGAAATAAGCATTTTGATGACCTGTCTCCTTAAACATTCTATCCAATTCAGATTGCATATTTTCCCAAAGTGCAAAACCGTATGGCTTAATAACCATACAACCTCTTACGGCAGAATAATCTGCCAATCCACCTTTCAGAATTAAGTCGTTATACCATTGCGAATAATCTTCCGATCGTGTTGTGATTCCTTTTGCCATATTAATTCAGCACCTTTTTTAATTTTTTATTAACATCCGAATGTCTAATTTTAGTCTTGAAAATTGATGCGATTCTGTATCTAATCAGTTAAACCAAATTTTGACAAATGTAACAACTTCGCTTTTAAACTAATAACCTTTAGAATGAAACTTCCAGTTATACTTTTGGCAGCAATGATAGTAGCAATTAGCAGTTGCAATACTATTTACCGAAATGCTCAAACTCCCGATGATGTTTACTTTTCAAAAGCTAACCCTCAAGATGAGTACGTTCAAGTAGATACTCGTAATAATAAATATGATTATAATGACGAGTATTATGATAATCGATTCCTTCGCATGAAAGTTTACAACCGTAATCGTTGGAATGATTTTAACGATTGGTACGGTTATGAGCGATACAGTTCTCGCTATAATTTTTATTTCGGATCCTATTATAATCCTTATACATCTTGGAATTATTATTACAATCCCTATTCGCCCAATACGGTTATACTTGTTTATCCGAAATTATCTACAACTACAAACCCAGTCAAACCCAAAGCATATAATTTAAACGCTTATACAAATACTAATTATAACAATTCAAATACCAAAGTAAAACGCGGTATCATTGAAACAATTATAAGACCCGTTTTTAATAATACTAATTACAATCTTTCCAACGAAAAATATAATCAAAATAATAACTCATACTCTCCAAACAACTTACAACCAACTAGAACTTACACACCTTCATCCAATTCAAATAGTAGTGGTAGTTCGGGAAGTTCTTCAGGCAGTACCGGTGAAATAGTCCGTCCAAATAGAGGAGGAAAATAACCGTAACCTTTTATGAAGAAAATTTGTTTACCCATCGTTTTATCTATTTCTTTTTCCCATCTTTTCTCTCAATCACCAGAAGTTGCCTTACAAATTTCTTGGAACACCCAAGCTGGAACTGCTCGCAATCAAGCTATCGGTGGAGCAATGGGATCTTTGGGTGGCGATGCTAGTTCTTTGTTGGTAAATCCCGCAGGTATCGCTTTTTATAAAACTTCGGATTTTATTATTTCACCCGGATTACATTTCACAAATGGAAAATCATTTTTTAGAGATTCAAAAAACAGTGCTCAAAAAATTAATGGAAACATATTAGGCACTTCAGGATTTATTATTGGCGGAAAAGGAAGACGAGCAAAAAATTCTTCCGGTGTCATTATTTCAAGAGTAGCTAACTTTAATCAAAATATTTATTACAAAGGATTAAACGATTATAGCAGTTTTGCTGAGCCACTGGCAGATGAGTTTGCCGAGTCCAATTTGACTATTGGACAAGCTATGAATAATAACTCCATTTCTTTGCAAACCAAAATGGCTTTGTACACTTATTTAGTTGATACGGCTACTATTGCTGGAGTGAAAAGAGTTATTGCTCGTTCGGAATTAGTGCCCAATCGTCAACAAATAAATCGGATTGAAACTAGTGGAGGCATTACAGAAATTACTTGGGGTGAAAGCAGTGAATTAAATGAAAAATGGATGGTTGGCATCAGTTTTGGCATTCCTATTATTCAATATAATCGAACACAATATTATCGCGAAGAGGATGCCTCTGGAAATGTTAATAATAATTTTAACTTCTTTTCGTATTCAGAAAACATAAAAGTAAGTGGACTTGGAATGAACTTCAAGACTGGAGTAATCTTTCGTCCACAAGATCGGTTGCGTTTAGGAATTGCATTTCATTCACCAAGTTTTCTAACGTTATCTGAAAAAATAAATTCTAGTTTGGCCACTGATGTTGAAAAATTATTTACTCCTGCAAGTGGCTACGATAGTGTGGCTTCTTCCCTCTTTACTGGATCAGAAACAATTAAAAAGAAATATCTCTTATCCACACCATCTAAATTATTATTGAGTGTTTCGTATGTATTTCAAGAAGTAGAAGATGTTGTAATGCAAAAAGGATTTTTAACTGCCGATGTTGAATACACAAATTATAAGTGGATGAAATTTGAACCTTTTGAAAATTCTACCGATGCAAATTGGTATCTACCACAAAATAAAATTATTAATTCTATTTACAAAGAAGCAATTAATATCCGAATAGGCGGTGAAATGAAATTTAAAACATTTATGGCCAGAGCCGGTGTTGGTTATTATGGAAGTCCCTATAAAGACAGCAAGTTAAATGCAAATAAAACTACTATTAGTGGCGGTTTAGGATATAGAGATAAAGGATTTTTTGTGGATGTTTCCTATGTACATCGCTTAAACAAAGATGTAAATTTTCCTTATAGAATAAATCCACCCAAAGCAAACACTTTTGCTTCGTTGAAAGAAAATGGCGGATATTTTTTGTTGACTTTTGGAATAAAAAGATAACCTAGATAATGTACTTTGATTTGCAACCCTTTCTTGAAAATGAAATAGTTTCTCTGCAACCACTCCAGAAGACAGACTTTGAAACTCTTTACAGTATTGCTTCTGATCCACTTATATGGGAACAACATCCAAACAAGGATCGATATAAAAAGGAAGTTTTTGAAACTTATTTTACAGGAGCCATTGAATCTGGTGGTGCTTTTATGATTTACAATTCAAAAACAGGAACAACTATCGGTAGTTCACGATTTTATGAGTTTGATAAAGAAAATAATTCAATAGCTATTGGCTATACTTTTTTATCGAGAAGCCATTGGGGTACTATTTATAATCGAGCAGTAAAAACATTAATGCTGAATCATGCTTTTGCTTTTGTCGACAATGTTATCTTTCATATTGGCGCCCTTAATATTCGTTCGCAAACATCCATCACAAGATTAGGAGCAGTTAAAATTGGAGAAGTAGAAATGGAATATTACGGCGAAACACAAAAATTGAATTTCATTTACAAAATAGAAAAAGCTAATTGGGAAGCGTATACTTTATCTTCAATTTAGAAAAGAGTTTGCCTGATTTTTTTTTACCTTATTGGTTTTGCAAAAAATCTACAATCGAACTTAGTTGTGATGGATGAAACCAATTAATTTCTTTATCCCTTTTAAACCAAGTTAATTGGCGCTTGGCATAATGCCGAGTATTAAGTTTTATTTTTTCTACAGCTTGAACTAAAGTTATTTTTTGATCTACGTATTCAAATATTTCTGAGTAGCCAACGGTTTGCAAAGCATTTAAATTTCGAAACGGAATCAATGATTTTACTTCTGCTTCCAAACCTGCTTGCAACATTTCATCAACTCGGTTATTAATATTTTGATACAGCTGTTCTCTCGGCAACTCTAAGCCTATTTTGATAACCGAAAAATCTCTTGCCAATTTTTGATTACTCTGAAAGCTAAGTATAGACTTTCCTGTTCCTTCCACTACCTCCAAAGCACGCATCATTCTTTGCGGATTTTGCATTTCACCTTTTTCAAAAAAAGTGGAATCTTTTTTATTGATTTCATCCTGCAACCACGCTAAACCCTTTGCCTCGTACTCATCAATAATTTTTTTTCTTATTTCAATTGGAATAGGCGGGATGGAATCAAGTCCTTCGCAAAATGCTTTTATGTAAAGTCCAGTGCCGCCAACAAGAACGAGTTTATTTTTTTTTTCAAAAATTTCTTTTGCTTTCGTCAACGTAAATTTTTCAAAAGAGGAAACATTAATTTCTTCGCTGATTGAATGCGGAGCAATGAAATGGTGAACTACAGTTTTTAATTCTTTCTCCGAAGGTCTTGCAACTCCAATATTCAACTCCTTAAAACATTGGCGACTATCAGCAGAAATAATTTCTGTATCATAATTTTTGGCAAGCTCAATACCAACTGAAGTTTTTCCAACTGCAGTTGGTCCACAAACAATTATTACTGTTTTATTCGTTTGCCTTGATAGCATTTATAAAATTAATTAAAAACCCCGATCGAAAGACCGAGGCAATTAGAAATAATTACTATTGCAATATTGCGTCACGCCTCTTCTTCATTTTCTTCATTAACTGTAACATCGTCGCTTGTTTCAGTTTCATTCTCGTCTCCTTCTTCACCATAACCATCCGAGTCTTTATTAAGATCATATTTTTCTTCCACCTCAGCAAATCGCTCTCCCAATATGCTTTTTAATCCGTATTGACTTGGAGCAATTCCTTCAATACGAACAAGAGCTGGATAACTTAGTTTTATATTTTCTTCTTTGGAAACACTTATCAGTTCGACTAAAAATGTCCAGTTTTTATTAAAATCATATAGATAAATAAATTTCTGGTTGGGTTCTTTAATTTCATTACCAACAATCGAATCCTGCATCAACTGGCAGGAACTTGTATTTTCATTTTCATAAAACTCCAAGGTTATTTTTTTCCCTTTTTGCCAAAAATCATTGCTGCGGAAAAAAGTTGCTTTATGTTTTTTGTCAAACCCGTACGCTGTTAAAATGGCTTCGTGTAAATCAACAAAATTTTGTATGTGTTTTATGGCGATATCTCTGTAAATGCTGTCGTCCTCTTCAAAGTATATTCTAAATTTTAAAACTGCCATATCCCAAAATTACGATTTTAGTTTAACTCCAAAACGAAGGAATTAATTACTATTTTTCAACTTTTTTGGTGTTAATCCCAATTCCTTCCCTTTTTGTATCATCAACTCAAAAGCTTCTTCATACTTATTAGGAATCACTCCGTCGAGAATTGCATCTCTGATTACACTTTTTATATCACCAACCATCCTTGAAGGTTGAATTTCAAATATTTCCATAATTAATTCTCCCGTGATTGGAGGTTGCCAATTACGAATTTTGTCTTTCCCCTCAACTTCCTCACACCTGCTTCGAACAAATTGAAAATTTTCGATATATTTTTTAACTTTTATTTTATTCTTAGAAGTTATATCTGCTTCACAAAGCAACATCAAACTATCATAATCATCCCCTGCATCAAACAATAATCTACGAATTGCGGAATCTGTAATATTTTCTTTTGTTAGACTAATAGGGCGAAGATGCAATTCCACCATTTTTTTTACAAATCGCATTTCCTCAAAGAGTGGCAATTTTAATTTGGCAAATATTTTTGGAACCATTCTGCCTCCCACAACTTCGTGTCCGTGAAAAGTCCATCCTTGTTTTACTTCAAATTTTTTAGTTACGGGTTTGGCAATATCGTGTAAAATAGCAGCCCAACGAAGCCACAAATCATTTGTTTTCTCAGAAATATTATCCAACACTTGTAACGTGTGATAGAAATTATCCTTATGCCCTATTCCATCTTTGTATTCAGCTCCGGCCAATTCAACCATTTGCGGAAAAACGAGTTTCAATAACCCTGTTTGGAAAAGTAAATCAAATCCTATTGATGGTTTTGGACTGGCAACTATTTTGTTTAATTCATCAGTAATTCTTTCTTGAGAAATAATTGAAACTCTATGCGCATTTTCTTTAATCCCTTCAAAAGTTTTTTCTTCTATTTTAAAATTAAGCTGCGCTGCAAAACGGATAGCACGCATCATTCTTAGTGGATCGTCACTAAAAGTATTATTGGGATCAAAAGGAGTGCAAATAATTTTTTCGTTCAATTTTTTTTGCCCTTGAAAAGGGTCAATCAATACTCCGTAATTGTCTTTGTTTAAGCTGATGGCCAACGTATTAATTGTAAAATCGCGGCGCTGTTGATCATCTTGAATTGTACCAGCTATGACATCAGGATTTCTTGAATGACTTTGATAACTCTCTTTACGAGCACCAACAAATTCAATATCAAATTCATCTATTTTTATATTTGCAGTTCCGAAATTTTTATAAAAATTAACCCTTGGTTCCGGATTGAATTGTTTTGCTAAAGTTTTTGCTAATGCAATTCCGTCGCCTTCACAAACTATATCGATATCTTTTGTATTTCTACAAAGCAGCTTGTCTCTTACAAATCCTCCAATCAAATATGTCTCCACATTTAATTGTTCTGCCGCAAGAGCAATCTTTTTAAATAGTAATAATTCCTTTTCGTTGCAATTGATGTCCATAATCTATGCAAAGATAGCTTTTTAGCAGGGGGACTAATCAGGAGCGGAGTACTTGTGCTTCTCCATTTTTCCATTTAACTACAGAAGAAGGAGTAACATTTTTTTTATCATCCTGACGATACTGAACAATATAATCGACACCATTTCTTATTGCAATATCAACGACTTCAAAATTTTTAGGAAATTCATCGCCAGATTTATTGGCTGAAGTTGATACAATGGGTTTTTTAAATCGATTAATTAATTCTCGACAAAAATCATCTTTACAAATTCGAATTCCAATAGAGCCATCTTTTCCCAATAAATTCTTGGCAAGATGAGTAGCATTTTCATAAACAACAGTGGTAGGCTTTTGCACTGTTTTCAAATAATCAAATACTTTTAAATCAAGTTCCTCTACGTATTTCAAAACTTCATTTTCTTGTGCAACCAACACAATCATTGCCTTTTCATCTGCTCTATTTTTCAATTGATAAATTTTTGCCACCGCTTCACTATTAGTAGCATCACAGCCAATACCCCAAATGGTATCTGTAGGATATAAAACTATACCGCCACTTTCCAAAACGGCTACACATTTTTCAATATCATTATTAAAGTTCATCGTACTGAATTATAAACATTCATGACTGATGTTGCTGCTACTATCGGTAGAAATTTTTGTGCTTGCATCCATCCTTTTTCTTTTAACGACTCTGCCATTGAAATATTGGAAAATATTTCTTTCATTCCTGCTGCAATTTCATTTTCATTAATTGGATTTACATAATAAACAGCGTCCCCACCTACTTCTGGCATACAAGATACATTGGATGTAATTACTGGCAATCGACTCCAAAGTGCTTCCAAAACGGGAATGCCAAATCCTTCAAAATGTGAGGGATAAATCATTGCCGTTGCAGATTGATAAATTCCGGGAAAATCTTCTGCTGTTTGAAATTCTTTGGATGTCTTTGCAACTTCATTATCCGAAAGAAAAATAATTTTTTCCAACAAATTATGTTGCTGTAAATACTTTTTTACAATTTGCCTATAGTGCTTCCCATTGCCAATAACCACCAAAGGAATTGCAATGTCTTTTCCCAACAACTGAAAGGCTTTGCAGATGGTTAAAAGATTTTTTCGTTCAACAACCGAACCTACATAAAGAAAATATTGCTCCGGTAAATTGTATTTTTTTCGAATTCGTTTTTTTTCTTCTTCCGAAACAGTGACACTAAAAACAGGATTGCAACTTTGATAACAAGTTGTAATTTTTTCCTTTTCACATTTATAAAATTCGATAAGGTCATTTTTGGTTTGTTCGCTGCTGGCAATAATTCCATCGGCGTATCGACAAGCATATTTAAATTTTTGACGATAAATCTGAATGTCAATTTTTGAATACTGATCGGGATAGCGTTCAAAAATCAAATCGTGAATAGTGACTACTGATTTTATTTTTGTTTGATGTAGTTGAAATGGAATCTCGTGGCTCAATCCGTGACACAAATCAATTTTTAACTCGTGTAAATCTTTCTTAATCCAATGACTACGCCAAACAGAAGAAAATAATTTTGAAATAACAGTGGAAGGACCTACTTCATGAATATTCTTTCCGTTCAACGAAAAACGTGAAGAGGGTTTGGGATTAAATAAAAAATATTGGTGCTCCGGATAATTGGAAGCCAACGAACTAATCAGCGATCGGCTGTAATGTCCAAGTCCTGTTTCATTATGAAAGGCGCGCTTTGCGTCAAATCCAATGTTCATTATCAAAATTTAAACCTTGCAAAAATGCACTTTTAAATTCTCTTCTGCTAATTCGATACAACTAATATGGGATGATTAACTTTACCAAAATATATTTTCCGCCATGAAAGAATTAATAGTAGAAGTTTGGAATAACAGAGCATTACTTCAAGAAGAAAAATACAAAGAAGTCATAAAATCAGTAATTGAAGAAGTTGATAAAGGCAGACTACGCACTGCATACCCTTCGGAAAACGGCTGGGTAGTAAATGAGTGGATTAAACAAGCCATCCTTCTATATTTCAACATACAACAAATGCAAACTTGGGAACTTCCTCCATTTGAGTTTTATGATAAAATGTTATTGAAAAAAAATTATAAAGAATTAGGTGTTCGCGCAGTGCCACATGCCGTAGCAAGATATGGTTCCTTTTTAGGAAAAAATGTAGTGTTGATGCCCAGCTATGTAAATATTGGTGCGTATGTTGACGAAGGAACAATGGTGGATACATGGGCTACCGTTGGAAGTTGTGCGCAAATTGGAAAAAATGTTCACTTAAGTGGAGGTGTTGGAATTGGCGGCGTACTTGAACCGTTGCAAGCAAGTCCAGTTATAATTGAAGATGGCTGTTTTATTGGAAGCCGATGTATAGTTGTTGAAGGTGTGCATGTAGAAAAAGAAGCAGTGTTGGGCGCCAATGTGGTTTTAACGCAATCAACAAAAATTATAGATGTTAGTGGAACTGAACCTGTAGAAACGAAAGGAAGGATTACTTCTCGAAGTGTTGTTATTCCTGGTTCGGTTAATAAAAAATTTCCTGCAGGAGAATATGGAGTTGGTTGTGCATTAATTATTGGAAAAAGAAAACCTAGTACAGATTTAAAAACAAGTTTAAATGATGTGTTGAGAGATTTTTCAATATCGGTCTAATTTAAAAATTAATTTTTTTTCGAGTATTGCCCGAGTGGCGAAATTGGTAGACGCACCGCCTTCAGGTGGCGGCGTTCACAAGAATGTGCTGGTTCGAATCCGGTCTCGGGCACGATAGAAAATCAAGTGCAATTTTTAACCGAATTGCACTTTTTTTATACCCTCTAGGGGTTAGCTATTTTGCACGCTAGCTTTATTAATTTTTTCTATTATTATTTTGCAGTACAATAATTATGAAAAATATCAGGCGAATAAACAAGATTTCTGGAACTAATTTCTATTATCTCGTTATCCAGTTAAACTCATAATCCAACGGAGCTTTAATGGAACTACGCTCTGTAATTTTCCTGAATCTGTCGGGTAATTTCATTAAGTAATCCCTGGCTTTTTCTGCAGCATCATTAATGCCTCTGATATTGGCAATATCCCATTCTTTAATCAGGCTTTCCATGATATCGGTATAGTCTGTTGTGGTATATACGCCCAGTCTTTGTGCTGCATCACTAAAATGAGAAAAAGCAGTACTTATTTTCTCACCTTGTTGACGAAGAAAATGGGCAGGCATCACAATTTTTTTTCTCATCATATCTTCAAAGGCTAACATCATTTCACTGGCATCAATATCAAATATTTTACCGATAAAGCTTTTATAGGCTTTGGCATGTCGGGCTTCATCTGCAGCAATAACGCCACATATTTTAGATAACTGCCCATTACCATATTTTTTGGCCAGGGTAGCGGTACGGCGATGCGAAATATTGGTCGCCATTTCCTGGAAAGAAGTGTACACAAAATTTCTATACGGATCACGGGCACACCCTATTTCCATTCCATCGGCAATAAGGTATTGAGTACTTATTTCCATCTGCCTCATGTTCACACGGCCGGAGAGGTATACATATTTATTGAGCAGATCGCCATGGCGGTTTTCTTCAGCCGTCCACATGCGTATCCATTTACTCCAACCTTGCGGCTCCATTTTGCTGATTCCTTCAATATCTGTTAACCAGGTTTCGTAGGTTGGAAGAGCTTCTTCAGTAATGATATCGCCAACCAAAACAGCTAAATAGTCATAGGGTAATTCTTTGCACTCCAATTGTAACTCTTTTACATCTTCAATAAAACTTGGACTGTTACTAACCGGCAAAAGGTCGGAAGGTTGCCAGTTGTCATCAATTTTTCCTAAATAAGAATCAACTATATCATCCATTTTTTGCGCCAGGAAATGCATTACTTCCAATCGGGTGTTGTTTAGATTCATTGCTTTGTTTAAGAATTGTTCCAAAAACTTTTTATGTAGCTGCTAAGTTACGATAATACCAATTTTGATAATTCAGAATTAACAGATGAATGCCGTAAGAGGTATAAAGTAAACAGTATTCCCAAACAAGTTGTATCCAGTCTTGGGCACGATAAAAAAGTTAATTGAAATAAAACGAAAAGAATTTTATAACGGATTGGATTCGTCAATTAATGTCCAAACAGGTTTGCCGTTATTAGGATCGCCCATTAATCTCCATCGTGCATTTCCACCCCGATGATTGATGCTTCCTTTGTTACCAAATTTATCTGTAACTACATAATATCCCTTTGGAAGTTCTCTTAAAATAATATAGCCATTACGATCGGATCGGGCATTAAATCCATTACCGGGTGGCGTTTTCCTTACCACCACATCTATTAAGGGGATGGGATCGTTTGTTCGTTGAAAAAAATAAATCGGAGAAAAATTATTGGTTATAAAAACTTTACCAATGGCAGGTAGTTTATTAGCATTTACGCTTGCAGACGTTGGCAGTATTATAAAAAATAATACGGGCAATAGAATTGTCAATTTTGTAGATTTCATATTGATTAAGTTTGGTTACTGACGTTTTTCAAAACCTTCACGTTTCTCTTCGACTGATTTCGAAGTTAGATTAATTTTTTCAATAATTTGTTCTGCAGCTACCCTTCCTGTTTCTGCAGCACCGTTCATAAAGCCCTGAAAGTCTATACTGCAATGCTCTCCTGCAAAATACACATCACCAATAGGTGTGCTAGTATGCAGCATTTCTGTATTCCATTGTCCAGGTTTTGGACATGTATAACTTGCGTTAATAAATGGATTTGTTGACCAAGAAGCAAAAGCATGCTTTTCTGCAAATGTGTTTTTGGATTGGGGGAAAACCAGATCTAATTCATTTACATATTTGTTGATTTCTTTTTGAGGTAAATCTGTTTTCCAATCATGTGAAGGTGGCGCATCTGGATTTTTAACCGCTACTTGCGACAATCGAAGAGATTCGTTACCACCGAAAAAACAACAATACACCCCTTTTGTATTTTCCACACTTTTTATAGTGCTTGCATCCCAACCATCGTGAATATCCTTGTGAAATAAATATCCATAAAATTTATTTCCCCCTTCGCGCCAGGGCATGTTTTCATAACCTAAAAACAATTTATTGTTTTGACCGTATCCTAAATTCTGTATTGCATTTTTTTTATCTTCAGTAATATCTTTTAAATTCAATTGCACATTTCGCAAGGTTGTAAATGGAATGGCAATAATCACAAAGTCGGCCAGTACCTCTTCTTTTTCATTAAACGATAATATATATTTTCCGTTCTTGTCGCTAATTCCTGTCAGCATTGATTTCATTTCAATAGATCCTTCCAATTGAGCTGCCATCAAAGCAATCAATGCAGAATTCCCTTTTTTAATCCGGTATTTTTCATCGCTATCGCCAAAAACCTTAAATCCTTCAGCAGTATCTGTTTCAATCATGTCCAACATATTAATTGTCGACTGCTCGGATGTTTCTAATCCAAACTCGGCAATATATGCAGTTGTTAAAATATCCTTCAACCACTTTTTGCATTTCAATGAATTTATATAATTAGAAAGTGGAAGTTTATCTAATAGCAAAGCCTCGGGTGTATCATAGTCTTCGCCTAAACTTTCAGCATCTTTAATTAATTGTGGAGCAATTTTTTTAAACTCTATTATAATTTCCTCTTCAGAAATATGTCGTCCGTCAAAGAAAAAAGTTTCATGTCGTAAATTAGCAGCACTCGATTCGCTATACATATCAATTAATTCTAATTCAAACTCATTAGCCAAAGCAAGCATATCAGCATGATTCGAGTCGATAAAATCGGCGCCAAACTCGGGGTGAATTCCCATTTTTAATACGTCGCCATAATGTGTTAAAATTCTTCCCCCCAAACGATTACTGCCTTCGTAAACGGTTGCTTTTATTCCAGCTTTTTTTAAGTGCCACGCTGCATTCAATCCACCCATCCCAGCGCCAATAATGGCTACATTAATTGCTGCCGCTGCTTCTCGTGTTGATTTATTTTCATTACAACCTATTAAAGCTGTTGGACCCATTAATCCTGTAAGCAAACCAAGTTTTGCAAAATCTCCAACAAATTTTCTTCTAGAAAAAAGATCTGCATTTTTAAACTCTATAATTTTATTAATATCTATTTCAGAATTTTTATTTGAAAATTGAGCCAACCTAAAATTCAATAATAAATTTCTAAGCGTAGTTGATTTTGGTTTTTTCATACTATTAAAATTTATCCAATTACATATTTCCGTAACTGATCAATTTCAATTCCATGTATTCTTTCAAACCTTCTGCTCCCGATTCGTGGCCAATGCCACTACTTTTCCATCCGGAAAATGGCGATTCAGTTCCATGTGCTGCCCACTCATTTATACCCACCATACCAAATTCCAAATTTTCAGCATAAAAATTTGCTTTTTTTAGTTGATTGGTAAACACGTAAGACGCAAGTCCATATTCAGTATCATTAGCCCATTCAATTACTTCTTCTTTTGTTTCGAAAGGAATAACAACCATTAATGGCCCAAATATTTCGGCTTTAATAAAGGGTTGATTTTGTCTCGCTTCAATTAATGCAGGATGAACAAAAAATCCTTTCTCAGTAACTGCTCCACCAATATGAATTATAGCTCCTTCTTGTTTTGCTTTATTGATAACTTGTACGGAGTTTTCCTGTTGCTTTTTATTTATTAATGGCCCGAGGAAATCAATTGCTCCACCATTAACGCCTGTTTTAATTATTGCAATTTCAGCTTTTACTATTTCTACAAACCGATTAAAAATAGTGGCATGCACATAATAACGCTGTGGTGAAACACAAACCTGCCCGCAATTTCTCAGTTTAGCAACCAACGATTGTTTGGCTATCAAATCTACATTTACATCTTCTTCAATAATAACTGGTGCATTTCCTCCTAGCTCCAACGACAGTTTAGTTGCTGTTATAGAAGCGCCGTCCATTAATATTTTTCCCACTCGAGTGCTTCCGGTAAAACTAATTTTGTTTACAAATGGATTTTCAATCATTTCTTTTCCAGTTGCCACAGGATCCGTATTTATTAAATTGAAAACACCTTTCGGAATTCCAGCTTCGTGTAATGCTACGGCTAAATTAAATCCAGATAATGGTGTAAACTCAGAACCTTTCAGTACTACGCTACAACCTGCTGCCAAAGCTGCACCAACAGCTCTTGCAGGATTATAGGCAGGAAAGTTCCATGCTGTAATAATTCCTACCACTCCAATCGGTTGATAAATAACCATCGATCGTTTATCTAATCTATTCGTAGGAACAACTCTTCCATAATTTCTTTTTCCTTCTTCTGCAAACCATTCAAAAAGATTTGCGGCTACCTGCCACTCACCCCGAGATTCCAACATTGGCTTTCCTGTTTCTAATGTAGTTTCAGCTGCAAAATTTTCTACATTGGTTCGAATATAATTGGCGGCTTTTTTTAAAATGTCGGCTCTAAAATAGGGCGTTGTTTTTTTCCAAACTTTAAATGCGATTTGGGCTGCATCAATTGCTAATTTACAATCGGCTGCATCTCCGTATGGAACTTTAAAAATTATTTCTTCAGTTGCTGGGTTTTGTAAATCCCAAGTTGCGCCATTGATTGCATCGCACCATGCACCGTTTATATATTGTTTTTTCATAATTTTATTTTTACAGAACCTGAACTCAGATCACTTCTTTTAATGCTTCTTCTAAAATTGATAACCCTTTTTGCAACACATCGTCTTCAATAAATAAAGGGCTTAATATCCGAATACAGTTTCCATACGTTCCCGAAGCGATAACAATTAGTCCTTTTTCTAAACATTTATTTATGATTGCTTTTGCTGCATCTGCATCAGCTCTATTGGTTTCTGGACTTACAAATTCGATAGCTAACATGGCTCCAATGCCACGAACATCACTTATATTTTTTGGATACTTAGTTTGTAATTGATTAAATTTTTCTCTTACCACTTTTCCTACCTTTTCTCCTGCAGCATTGATATTATTTTTTTGCATGTAGTTTATACTTGCCAACGAGGCCACACAACTCAATGGATTACCTAAATAAGTTCCTCCAATTAAACCTGGCTTTACGGCATCCATAATTTCTTGTTTGCCAATAACGGCACCAATGGGCATGCCGCCACCCATTGATTTTGCCCAAGTTGATAAATCGGGGATGACTCCGTAATGTTCGTAAGCAGCCCATTTTCCTGTGCGCCCAAAACCAGTTTGCACTTCATCAAAAATTAAAATGATATTATTTTCAGTACAAAATTGTCGTAGGTATTGAACATACTTTTTGGAAGCAACTGTAAATCCTCCTTCGCCTTGTACTAATTCTAAAATAATGGCAGCCGTTTGTGTTGGCGAAACATAATTTGAAAAGAATTTTTTCAATGCATCAATGTGATAATTGGAAAAATTTTCTTCGCTTGAAAATTGTTTTTGTTGAGTTGGCCCATAATAAGGAAACTCCAACCGATAAACTTCCGGAGCATACGGGCCAGCACCTTCTTTATATTTTACATTAGAAGTTAACGTCATCGCCATCATCGTTCTGCCGTGAAATGCTCCGTTGTAACATATAATTCCGGATTTGCCTGTAACAGCTCTTGCAATTTTAATTGCATTTTCAACAGCTTCTGCTCCAGAAAGAGTGAGCATTGCTTTTGTTGAATTGCCATGTGGAAGCAACTCACACAACTTTTCGGTTAAATCTAAATACTGCTCATAAATAGAAACATTAAAAGAAGCATGTATAAATTTTTCAGCTTGATTTTTTATGGCTTCAATAATTTCAGAAACTCCATGTCCTGCATTATTAACGCCGATACCACCTGCAAAGTCAATCAACGCTCTCCCATCCGCATCAATAATTATTGCCCCTTTTGCAGATTGAATGCTTGAGGAATTAAAAATTCCCAACGCATTGGGAACCGATTTTTTTCTTCGTTCGTATAATTGGTCCGTGTTATTCATTTTATCCTTTTGAAGACATCAGTGATTCTAAATCGGGTTGAGAAAATTTAGATATTTCTTTGTACACACTTACTGCCACACTAGTAACCCCTTCCACTGTTTGAATTTTATCCCGCACTACGGCTTCAAGATGTTCCTTGTCTCTACACATAATATTTACTTCAATATCACATTGGCCATTAACCAGTGCCAAAAAACTTACTTCTTTTATTTTTTCTAATATTTTCTTTGCTTCGTAAATTTTCGATTTGGGATTTATAGAAATCAAAACGCTGGCATACGCCGTGATGCCAAATTTGCTGGAATCAATTCTTCCAATTATGGTAAGTGTACCACTTTCAATTAAATCGAGATAGTGTTGAAGAATGACGTTTAGCGGAATTTCAAGTTCTCTGGAAATTTCGGAGAAGGATTTTCGCCCATCTTTTTGAAGCAATTTTAATAATTGCAAATCTATATCAGCGCTCAATTTTTCCATGGTTAAAGTATTACTAAGATAAAAGATAAAAAATTAATATTGCTGTCTTCCGTTTCTTCCCTTTTCCAAGTAAAAAATACTATTTTTTTTGATACTGCAGTTCTCCATTTATCCAAGTTTCAATAGTTGCAACATCGGCAACATCAATTAAACGCAATGGGTTTTTATCAATAACAACAAAATCGGCATATTTACCTACAGAGAGATTTCCCTTAACGTCGGCTAAATCATCTGCCACAGCACTTCCAACGGTATAGGCCAATAGTGCTTGTTGCAAAGTGATTTTTTGATTTTCTCCAATCACAGAATTATCTTTTGCTTTTCGAGAAACTGCTGTTGCCATATTTTGCCAAGGATTTATTTCTTTTACCACCGGCCCATCGGTTGATAAAGCTAAATTTATTCCATTCTCAACAACCGTTTTGCAGGGATACACATTTTCTAATAATTCATCGGTCAACGAATTTTTAAAATTATTAGCAAGCTCATGAATAAATATTGGTTGCATGGCAGCCGTCAAATTCATAGTTTTAAAATCGTGAATATTATTTTCTGACAAAAATCCTACATGCTCGATGCGATGTTTTAATGTTTTATCTAATTTGAATAATTCGCGATAAACTTGCAAAGTCAAATCAATTGCCTTGTGACCGATAGCGTGTGTAGCTACTGAAAAGCCTTTAGCAACGGCCTCTTTGGCTGTTTCCAAAAACTTGTCAAACTCTAATCGCAAAACGCCTTTATAATCATTTGTATTTTTATACGGAACATTCAAAGCTGCAGTTGCAGAACTCAAACCACCATCAGCAAAATATTTTACGGTTTTTATTTGAAGAAATCCAGATTCATATTTTTGTGGCAATGGTTGCACTTTGTCACTTCCATCCGGAATGCGCAATGGAAAAACATTCATTCGAATTTTCAATAAACCTTCTTGATCTAATTTAAGATAAGCAGCTAAAAGATCTTCATCGGCAGCAGGATCGGTAGCACTTGTAATTCCAAAACGCAACAAGTAATCTTGAGCTGCAAGAATCATCGTTTTATATTCTTCAAAAATAAAAGGTGAAATATGCTTCATAACTAATCCCATCGCTGTTTCCGTGAAAATACCCTTTAAAGATCCGTCATCATTTTTTCGAATTTCGCCACCAAATGGTGTATGAGTCAAATCATTTATTCCCGATATTTCCAGGGCTTTGGAATTAGCGATTCCAATATGAGCGCAGGCTCGAATAATAAAAACAGGTTTGTCTGAAATCACTTCATCCAGATCTTCTTTTTCAGGAAGTCTATTTTCTTCCAATACCATTTCATTGATGCCTCTTGCTAAAATCCACTTTTGATTTTTATTTTTTTCAGAAAACTCTTTTAATTTGTTTTTGAATTCAGCAAGAGACGTTACACCACGAACATCCAACATAAACGTACGCAGATGCCCAATTTTCCAAACGTGAATATGAGCATCATTGAACCCCGGGATAATGAATTGCCCATTAAAATCAATTTCTTCGGAGAAAGTAACAAATTGGTTTCTTAAATCAACTTCAGATCCAATAGCTTCAATTATTCCAAATTGATTTATTACCATTGCTTCTGCTTTTGGTAAAGCATCATCCATAGTAATTATGGTAGCGTTGTAGAATAACTTGAATGACATTTAAGGATTCCCTCTTTCTTGTAAAATTTCCTGAATCACATTTTCAATTACGTCCATGCCCTCGTTTAATTGATCATCAGTAATTACAATTGGCGGTAAAAAGCGAACGCAATTGGAATATAAACCAGCTCTAATTAAAATTAATCCTCTTGCCACTGATTTTTTGATAACCGCCATCGCAAATTCCATATCCGGAATTTTTGTATTTCGATCTTTTACAAATTCAACAACCAACATGGCCCCAAGTCCTCGTACATCTCCAATGCAAGAAAATTTTTCTTTCATCGCATTCAAGCGAGAAGAAATAATGTTCCCAACTTGGACAGTTCTTTCTAAAAATTCTGGAGTATTAATTTGTTTTATTGTTTCAATTGCTGCAACAACGGCAATTGGACTTCCACTATAGGTTCCTCCCACTCCTCCTAAATGAGGAGCATCCATCATTTCGGCTTTACCTGTAATAGCACTCAGTGGTAAACCTGAAGCCAACGACTTTGCCATCGTTACGATGTCGGGAATTACTCCACTGTGTTCAATAGAAAGAAATTTTCCTGTTCTTCCAGCACCCGCTTGAACTTCGTCGGCAATAAAAACAATACCATGTTCATCACAAACAGATCTAATTTTTTCTAAAAACTTTTTAGGCATTGGAATAAATCCTGCTTCTCCTTGAACGGGCTCAATAATAATTGCAGCCACAGCCGATGGATCAACATGAGAAATTAAATTTTGATCAACCCGTTCAATACAAAAATCGATATACTCTGTTTCCGAAAAATTATCAGGCTTACGATAAATATGCGGAGCGTGAAATCGATAAATATCTTGCGCATAACTGCCAAATCCTTTTTTAAACAATCCATATTTGCTTGTAAGGCTTAACGTTAACATTGTTCGCCCGTGATAGGCCCCCTCGAAACAAATAACAGCAGGTCGTTTAGTGTAATAGCGAGCAATGGCTACAGCATTTTCTACTGCTTCAGATCCTGAATTTGCCAACAATGTTTTCTTTTTATAATTACCCGGAGTTATTTTATTTAACATTTCTGCTAACTCCATATACGAATCAAAAGTTGTAACCAACGCCCCCGTATGAATATATTTATCTAATTGGTTTTTGATAGCGGCAACAACTGCTTTAGGTCTGTGCCCCAAATTCACCATGCCAATTCCACCTGCAAAGTCGAGTAACTGATTTCCATCAACATCCCAAACTAAAGCCCCTTCGGCTTTTTCTACAACTACTTCGGTAGACTTTGCAAAACCTGCTGGTAAAGCTTCGGCTCTCCTTGCTAATTGAATTTTGCTTTTAGGGCCTGGAATTTCCGATATTAATTTTATGTGATTACTCATAAGAATTTATTAAATAAAATAATTTTCATCAACTGGATTGTACATCAAAATACTTGCATAGCCAGCTTCGGGATCATTGATATAATTATAAACTGGACGCACCCAACGAAATCCGGCTTTTCTTTGTGGAGTAATGGTAGGATCCGTAAATTCATTTTTCTCCAACCCCACACAATATTCTTCAATACTCATTTTGTCTTTTACTTTTCCAAAACCAATTGTCATTCCCACCGTAATTTGTCCCTTCAGCCCAAGTTGTTTACAAACTTCCTGCCTTGCTTTGTACATTTCTTTTGAAAGTCCCAACCCTCTGTATTCAGGAAGCACTCCCATATCAATACCATAAAGCCATTCTCCATTCGGAACTTGCGCATTGGTTAACCATAAATTATCAGAAGCTTCTAAAAAATTATGGTCATGTTTTGGAAATTCAGAACGAAATGTGCTCGTTGATGCAATTACTACTCCGTCTTTTTCCACCACAAGTTGACCTTCCGGAAATACTTTGATATGATTTGCAAAATGCCGTCTGTCCATTATTTCCGACTGATGCAATGTTGGATAGCACATTGCCTGTACAAACTCCATTCGAATAGCATCTTCCAAACAAGCAGATCTTAGGACAAATCCATTTTCCAAATCTTTATTAATACTCATCTTAATCATAACATATATCCCGCCAACAAATACAGAACAGACGAAATGACTAATATAATTACTTGATATGAAAATTGCGAAACACCATGTTTCATCATATCAATTTTACAAGACTGTGCAGTTAATACCCTGTTGTCTGAAAAGAAACAAGCTGCTGCACCCCAAACTGTACCTGAAGCCAACGCACCTTGTGTTAACCAGAAATTAGCTCCCAAGGATTGAGATAATAAAGCAACAGAAGGAACTAATATGGCATAAATTCCCCAGTTGGAGCCAGTTGCCCAACAGATTAAACCTACTACTACAAAAACAATCATGGCCAATGTATTAGAATTCAAAAAACTAATTCCATTTAGTTTTGCTTCTACAAAAGTGTCGAAGCCCAAAGCACCTTGCACATCTTTTAGTAAATAAGTAAATCCTAAAACAACTAAAACGAATGTGATCGTTTCTAATCCTTTTACAAAATTGTCAGAAATGTCGCTAAACTTCATTACTCTGAAAAGTAAATAACCAAGATACGTTAAGACAACAGCAGTTACTATTCCTCTTAATGCATCAATATTTTCAGTAAATACATAGCCTGCTCCCCATTCCCACGGATAAGGGAAAATTGTAAAAAATATTAATACCCCAAGTGGTACTAGAAAATTAAGTAGACTTCCTTTCTGTTGATCAGAACCCGATTCGTTATCATTTTTCGATTCGGATGTTTCTGCCAAAAGCTCTGCATTTTTAATTGCTTTTGAATCTGGCAAGAATTTAAATACAACCAAAGCACCAATAATTAAAGAAACGATTGCGGAAAAATTATACGGAATAGTATTCATAAACGCAGCGACTGCATTTGAATTGGAAGCCGCTACACTTTCAACACCCATCAATTGTGTACCGTAAAAAATTGTCCAAGTAGAAATAGGAATAATGATTGTGATGGGCACACAAACAAAACTGATCACCATCGCTAATTTATCGCGAGAAACTTTATACTTATCTGTAATCGGTCTCATTGTATTTCCAACAGACAATGCACTTAAGTAATCATCTATGAAAAAGAAAAAGCTTAGAAAGTACGTCATGATTAAAGAATGCTTTTTATTTTTTACATATTTAGTAGAGTAATTGGCAATTGCATTTACACCGCCAGATGCCACTAATAATTGTACAAATGCGCCATACAAAATACAAACGAGTATTACCCAAATCAATCCCCCGTCATGAATACTTCGTGCAATGGTGTCTTCTAAACCTTGTAGCATATTTAATGGGAAGGCAACATTTCTGGCTGCATCCATTTCCAAATCGGCAAAGGCAGGAAACGCAGCGTCGGCCAACTCGGGTATTCCATGAGTAGCCATCATCAAAAAACCAACTGCGCATCCAACAATTAGTGGCTCTAACGCTTTTCGGGTTATCATGGCTAATCCCAATACGATAAATGCTGGTACTAAAGCATACCAACTAATGGCATAAAAAAGTGCGGATAATAATAATAGTCCCGCACCAATTACTTTTGAAATTGATTTCATTGTTGTTGTTTTGGTTTTTAATTCAATCTTCAAATACGCTCTTGTAAATTTAACGGGATAGTTAAACAAAACGAAATAAATTTTTGCCCATTAAAGACTAAATTGAACTTTATAAATAAGGCAATCAAGCATCCGACAAAAAAAGTAAGAACGCAAATAACAATTATTAATATCTTAGCAACTAAATATCCAAATAAAGAATTGTGAGAAAAATTCTCACAACTAAAGAATTAACAACTTAAAAAGAAAAAAATGAAAAAACTTTTACTTGTTTTATCTCTTGCCTGTACAAGTGTCTTGTCATTCGCACAAGAAACTCCTGCAGCCGCACCAGAAAGCAAATTGGCGATTGGTGTAGATGTTGTTTATCCTTATTTATGGAGGGGTATTAAACTCACTTCCAATAAGCTTGCTGTTCAACCTTACTTGTCTTACGCATTTACAGACAAGCTAACTTTTGGAACATGGGCCACAACTAATCTTTCAGGTGCAGCAGATGCCTATAACGAATTTGATTTGTACTTATCGTATCAAGTTTCGCCCGTAACAAAATTAATGCTGAGTGATTATTTTTATAACCCAACTAAAAAAAGTGGCGGCTACAGATGTAATTATTTTAAATACAGGGATAGTGTTCCTCGCGTAATGGACCTGTCAGTGCTTTTTGATTTTTCTGAAAAAGGAGCACCTATCGATTTGCAATTGAACACCATTATTTATGGTAATGATTATGATGCAGAAGGTAAAAGAGCTTTTTCTACCTATGCAGAAATTGGATATACTCATTCTTTTGAAGGCACAGGAATTGATGCAAGAGCTTTTGTAGGTGCTGCTGTACTAAACAAAGATGGTTGTTATGGTACCGATGAAAATGATGAAGCAGGTTTTGGAATTACAAACTTGGGACTAAATTTGGCTAAAGAACTTAAGTTCTCAGATAAATTTAGCTTGCCCATTTTTGTATGTTACACTTATAATCAATTCGGATGGGTAAACGCTGATGATAAAACAATACACAGCTTTTTCTCTACTGGAATGTCATTTACTATAAAGTAAATACTGAATAATAATTACTCTCTAGTTTTAATCGAGTACAAAAAAAGTCAACGAAATACTCGTTGACTTTTTTCTTTTTACATTGATTATTCTTTTATTGAAATTATTCGATTAAAATTCTAATCGTTCTTCCGTTGCCAGTTAATAAATAAATGCCTTTGGCTATTACACTTACATCTATTTTGTGCATACCGAAACTGTACTGCCGTGACCATACAATTTTTCCTTTAGCGTTGAGCAAGTTTACCGTTGCGGGTAAAGCATTGATTTCTTGTAATACGTATAATTGCATCTCGCCATTTAAAATAGGATTGGGAAATACTCCGATACCCAATGCCGAATTTCCTTCCTTCTTCACCATCCTAATTGTACTGTAGCTATATTTTCCATCAAAATCTCTTTGGCGGATTCTATAATAATTATTACCTCCTGATGGTGTTGTATGTAAAAAACTGTAGTTTCTTACAATACTGCTGTTGCCTGCAGCAAGTACTTCACCAATATCATTCCACGTGGTTGAATTAATGCTGTGCTGTATCGTAAAATCTTTACTATTCAGTTCGCTGGCAGTTGCCCAATTAAGTATGATTGTTTCGTTTTGCTTTGTAGCCGAAAAATTTAGCCAAACTACAGGTAGTACCCAAGTAACAATGACAGAAACCTCATCATAAGAAGCCGTACAAGGGCTATTACTAATTGTCCACCGCAAAACATAAGTACCCGCTCCACCGGCCGGATCAAAAACAGCTGTTGCACTTGATAAACTACTCAACTGTCCAGTGCTAGTACTTGGACCGCTTGTAATTGTCCACGCACCTGTACCCGTACTTGGTGTATTGGCCGTCATGGGAACTGTTTGGGAATTGTCTATGGTTTTATCAATACCCGCATCTGAAGTAGAGGGATTTGAGCTTACACTACCGGTTGCAGCAATATTTTGAGTTGTAGCTCCTGTTGATACGCATGTAATATTACCAGAAGGTGAACCAGTTGATGAACTTGAAAGTCGAACATAAATAGTGGTGGAACTGACATTACCACTACTCTGCGTCAACGTAACACTGGAAGCATAACCACTTCCGGAAGTGGTTGAAACTTCA
>SCVJ01000106.1 GCA_004322425.1 Chitinophagaceae bacterium | reverse complement strand
CCGCGGTCCGGACGCGATCGCGACGTGCAGCTCGGCGGAGGCCTCCCCCGGCGCCGCGGACAGCCCGACCACCAGGACATTCCCGCCGCCGCTGCCGGCCAGCAGCCGGGTGAGCTCCCGGTCGGCGGCCAGGGCCTGCGCCGCACGTCCGGTCCCCTCCCCCGAGACGGCCCCGGCGTCCGCGACCAGCACCTGGCAGCGGCCCTCGGGCGACGTGCCGCCGGTCAGTCGAGGGCCGGCCCCGACCACCGAGACGCAGCCGTTCAGCGCCTGCGCCAGCGCCCCGAGCTCGGCGCCCTGGTCCTCGTCGTCCTGATCCCGCTGCAGCCCCGGAAGCTCCTGCGGGGCAGGTAGATCCGCCGCGCACGGCTCCCGCTCGATCCCCGTCGCGACAGCGCGGTTGCCGGCGCCCAGGGTGAGCCAGCCGTCGGCCGGGCAGCTGACCGCCGGGACCGCCTTCACCGACAGCACGCCCACCGCACCGGTCCTCGCCAACCGCTGGAGCGTCGGGGTCTGCGGCCCGACATCTGACCACTGCAGCCCGGGCACGCCCACGACGAGGACCGCCGGGCCGGGCGGCCCGGCCTCCGCCGGAGCGGCCGGCAGCAGCAGCAGGGCCAGGCACAGCAGCAGCACCCGCCTCACCGCAGCAGCTCCCGGTAGACGCCCAGCACCTGCTCCACGGTGTCGTCCTCGCTCGGCCAGCCGGCGGCCACCGCACGGCCCTGATCCCCCAGCGCCGCCGCGGCAGCCGGGTCGTCCAGCAGCCGCCGCACGGCAGCGGCCAGCGCCTCGGCGTCCCCGGGCGGCACCAGGACCGCGCCGTCGCCCACGAGCGCCGGCAGCTCCCCCACGGCGCTCGCGACGAGCGGCCGCCCGGCCCGCAGCGCCTCCTGGGCGGTCAGCGAGCGCGCCTCCCAGGTCGACGGCAGCACCACCACGTCGGCGGCGGCGAGCAGGTCGGCGACGTCGGAGCGGGCGCCCAGCCAGCGCACGTCCGGGGCCTGCGCGCGGAGCGCGTCGGCGAGCGGACCGTCCCCGGCGACCGCCACGACCGCGTCGGGCCAGGCAGACCGCGCGCGCAGCAGCACGTCGTAGCCCTTCTGCGGGTGCAGCCTGCCGACGGCGAGCACCAGCGGGTGACCGAGTCCCGGGTCCAGGCCCGTGGCCACCTGCGCCGGTGCGGCCACGGGGGCGAGGCGCACGTCACGCGCCCCGACGGCTCGCGCACGCTCCGCCAGGTCGGCGCCTGCTGCCAGCAGGACCGCGGCTCGACGAGCCACCAGCCGCTCCAGCACGGCGGCGATCCGGCCGGTCACCGCGTTGTGCAGCGTGACGACGACCGGCTTCGGCGACAGCACCGCGAGCGCGCCGGCGCGCAGGCCGTGCGCGTGCACGACGTCGGCCTCCTTCGACAGCGCCCGCAGTCGGGTGGCGGCGACCGCGTCCCGGGCGGGGTGCGGCGCGCTGCCGATCTCCACGACCTCGTACGACGGGAGGTCGAAGGCCGCTCTCG
>SCVJ01000074.1 GCA_004322425.1 Chitinophagaceae bacterium | reverse complement strand
CCGAGGTGCACCAGGAGCCGGCCCCGCCGACGCGACGTCGTCGGACTGCCGCGGCCCGCGCCGCGACCGACGAGGGCGAGGCCGAGCGGCTGAGGCCCAAGAAGCGCGCGACGTCGACCCGGAAGAAGGCCGCAGCGCCCGAGACGAACGAGGAGGACCAGGCGTGAGCCTGCTCGAGGTGGAGGAGCTGCGCACCGGCTACGGCGCACTGCCCGTCCTGCAAGGGATCTCGTTCAACGTCGAGGAGGGCCAGACGGCCGTCATCTTCGGCCTCAACGGCGCGGGCAAGACCACGACCGTCAACTGCCTGGCCGGCGTGCTGCCGACCTGGAGCGGCGAGGTCCGCTTCGACGGCAAGAAGATCTCCGGCAAGGACGCCCCCGGCATCGTCCGGGCGGGCATCGCGCTCTCCCCGGAGGGCCGCCGGGTCTGGCCGGGGCTGACCGTCATGAAGAACCTCGAGCTCGGCGCCTGGGTCCGCAAGGACGCCAAGGGGGTCGCCGAGACCGTCGAGCAGGTCTTCTCGTACTTCCCTCGGCTCGACGAGCGCAAGGATCAGCTCGCCGGCACGCTCTCGGGTGGTGAGCAGCAGATGCTCGCCATCGGCCGGGCCATCATGAGCAAGCCGCGGCTGCTGATGATCGACGAGGCGTCGCTCGGCCTGTCGCCGAAGCTCGCGCAGACCGTCTTCCAGGTCGTGTCGCAGATCAACGACGACGGCACCACCGTGATCATCGTCGAGCAGAACGTCGGCGTGCTGCCCTACGCCGACCAGGCGCTCATCATGGAGAAGGGCGCGCTGACCTTCGACGGTCGCGGCGAGGAGCTCGAGAAGTCCGGCGAGCTGCGCAAGACCTACCTCGGCGAGGGCGCCGAGTAGCTCGCTCGCGCCACGCGATCCGGGAGCGCCGCTCGCCCTCGTGCGCTCCCTGCTCGAGTGGTCGCTCAGGCGAGCCTTCGGCCCGTCGACAGCGACCACAACAGCAGGGAGAGTCGCTGTGCGCGGAGCTCTCCCGGATGGTGTGGCGCCACGCGAAAGGGCCGGTCCCGCAAGGGGACCGGGCCTCGTCGTCAGGTCTAGCGGAGGGTGACGTCCGTGGCGGCGAGGTCGGGCTGGCACACCCGGCAGGCCTTGAGCTGGCGGGCCTGCGCCTCGGCGGGGGTGAGGTAGCCGGTCTCCTCGCGACCGTCGACCAGCCGGCAGCCCGGCACGTGGTAGCTCGCCGAGCCGGCGACGACCAGGCCGGACAGGTCGCCGGGAGCAGCGGCCTTGGGGGCGCGGCCCTGGCCCTCGAGGAAGGCCTCGGCCAGCAGGTCGAGCTTGGCCTCGAGGATCGCGCGGTCCTCGCGGGCGCTCTGCACGACGAGCATGGCCGCGCCGAGGATCACGAAGGCGATGCCGATGAGACCACCGGAGATGACGTACGGCAGCTGCGCCAGGGTGCTGAGCTGACCCGCGGCGCCGTTCCATCCGAAGGCGATCGCGATGAGGCCGATCAGGGCCAGCGCGATGCCGGCCTTGCCGCCGAGCTTGCCGAAGTTGGGGCCGGACTGGGGCGTCATGGGGGCTGCTCCATCAAGCGTCGGGGGCGGGGTGAGGTCACGCTAGTGAGCAGGGACTTCGACGTCACGCGGCGAAGTCCTGCTCATGACCGCTCGACGTCCGTTTCGCGGGAGCTCGTCACGACTCGTCGTGCTCGCCGCTCTCGCGGTGCTGGCCGGCCTGCTGCCCGGGACCGCGTCGGCCGACCCGCAGCGCGGGCTGCTGGTGGTCGAGGGTCAGGGCAATC
>SCVJ01000148.1 GCA_004322425.1 Chitinophagaceae bacterium | reverse complement strand
CGACCAACGGCTCGAACACCGCGTCGGTGACGTTCGGCGTCATCTCCGCCAATGCCGGGACGGTCGACGTGACGGCGTTCCTCGAGAACACCGCCACCTCGAGTGGCAACGGCACGCCGGACGGTGCTGAGCTCCGCGACACGTCGGTCGCGACGTTCACCACCGGCGGTGCTGCGGGTGCCGCGGCCATCGACGCTGAGCCGGAGACCGGTTCTGCCGTTCAGGGTCAGCCTTATCAGTTCTCGGCCACCGTCCGGAACGCCTCCGGTCAGCCGGTCGCGGGTGTGACGCCGCGGTTTGACGTCACCGCCGGCCCGGACGCTGCTCAGGCCGACCAGGCTTGCGACGCTCCGACGAACCAGCTCGGTCAGACCACCTGCACCCTGGTGGGTGGCGGTTCCGCTCCTGGAACGGACACGATCCGTGTCTACGTCGACCAGAACGACGCCGACAACAACCCGTTGACGGCTGCTGCCGGCCCGTTCGAGAACGGTGAGCCGTTCGACGACATCACCGTCACCTTCGGCGCGCCGCAGGCGGCTGGCACCACGGTCACCCTGACCTGCGCGTCGGTCCGCACGAACCAGACCGGGACCGCGTGCCAGAACCCTGTCAGCGAGAACAGCGAGGTCTTCACTGCCCTCGTGCGGAACTCCAGCGGCACTGCGCTGTCTGGTGTCCCGGTCACGTTCACCTTCACCCAGGGCGGCAACGTTGACACGAACAACGTTCCGGCTGGCACGAACGACACCGAGACGCTGACGCCGACCAACTGCACAACCGGCGCGGACGGCACGTGCACCACCACGCTGAACAACCCGCGCGTCACCGAGGGGGAGACCTTCACCGTGACCGCTCGTGTGGCTGTGTCCAGCAACTCTGGCAACTGCCCGGCTGACGCCAATGGCGTCTGTGCCACCGCGACGAAGACGTTCGCGACGGCTGTGAACACCACCGCTCGCGTTCTCACGCTCACCCCGGAGACTCAGAATGTGTCCGCCGGTGGCGTGGGTGCGGTGACGGCCACGGTGACTGACCGCTCGGGCATCCCGGTCCCGCGCGTGCAGGTCACGTTCACGGAGAACGGCACCGGTCGCTTCACCAACGGTTCCGATACCTTCGTTGGTGTGACCAACGCATCTGGCCAGGTTCGGGCTGAGCTCAGCACGACGGCCGGTGAGGCCGCTGGCAGCACCACCGTCACGGCGACCATCACCGGTTTTGTCGACAATGCTGGCAACGTCACCCCG
>SCVJ01000318.1 GCA_004322425.1 Chitinophagaceae bacterium | reverse complement strand
GAAGGCGGTCCCGCAGGTGGCGATCGCGGTCGGGATGCCGGCCAGGTGGCAGGCCATCACGTCCGTGTAGCCCTCGACGACGACCGCCTGCCGGCGCTTGGCGATCTCCTTCTTGGCCACGTCGAGCCCGTAGAGCACCGCGGACTTCTTGTAGATCGGCGTCTCGGAGGTGTTGAGGTACTTGGGGCCGTTGTCGTCCTCGTAGAGCTTGCGCGCGCCGAAGCCCACGACGTCGCCGGCCAGGTCCTTGATCGGCCACACCAGCCTGCCGCGGAAGCGGTCGATCGGGCCGCGCCTGCCCTCGGACGCGAGCCCGCCCAGGATGAGCTCCTCCTGCGAGAACCCCTTGCTGCGCAGGTGCTTCACCAGGTTGTCCCAGCCCTGCGGCGCGTAGCCCACGCCGTACGACGCGGCCGCCGCCTGGTCGAAGCCGCGCTCGGCGAGGAACTGCCGACCGGTGACCGCCTCGGGCGATCCGAGCTGCTCGGCGTAGAAGGCCGCGGCGAGCCGGTGCGCCTCGACCAGCCGGGTGCGCTGGGAGGCCTGCCGGCCGGCCGCCGCCGAGCCCTGCTCGTAGGTGAGGGTCACGCCGTAGCGCTGGGCCAGCCGCTCGACGGTCTCCACGAAGGACAGGTGCTCGGTGCCGCGGATGAAGCTGATGACGTCGCCGGACTCGCCGCACCCGAAGCACATGTAGTAGCCGAGCGTCGGGTTGACGTTGAAGGACGGCGTCTTCTCGTCGTGGAAGGGGCACAGCCCCTTGAGCCGCCCGCCGCCGGCGGGGCGCAGCTGCACCGACTCGCCGATGACGTCCGCGATCGGCGCCCGCTCGCGCACGAGGACCACGTCCTCGTCTCGGATGCGACCGGCCACGCGCTCTCCTGTCCTCCCGAGGCCGAGGGTCAGGTCGGCCGGAGGGCCAGTCTAGGACCGAGGTCCAGGTCCGCGGGTCCCGTGCACCGTCCCGGCGTGCAGGGCTCCCGCCGCCCGGTCGGTCAGCGACGCCACCTGGTCCACGACCGCCCGCAGCCGCGCCGCGTCGTCCGGGGCGGCCCGCCACGCTGCCGCGTGGGCCGGCTCGAGCGCGCCCGGCGCGCGGTCGGCGAGCAGGCCGACCAGCTCGGAGATCACCTCCCGCTCCCGGAGCTGCTCGGCCAGCACCCCCGGCCGCTGCATGACGTAGCGGGCCGTCACCGCCTTGAGCAGCGCGCACTCCGCGCGTGCCTGCGCCGGGACGACCAGGTCGGCGGCGTAGCGGGTCAGCGGCCCACCCCCGTACGCCGCTCTGGTCGCGTCCTCGGCGGCCACGCAGAAGCGGCCGATCAGCG
>SCVJ01000317.1 GCA_004322425.1 Chitinophagaceae bacterium | reverse complement strand
GCCGGGCCCGCTCCACCGCGACCCAGCCGCGAGCCGAGCAGGCCGGCGGGGTCCGCTCCACCCAGCGCTCCGCGCGGGCGAGCCACCCGCGTGCCGCGGACGGTCGTCCGCCGAGCAGGTGCTGGTGCGACACCCAGACCGCCGTGCGCACGGCGTCCTCGCAGCGGCCGTCGCGGAGGTAGCCCTCGACCGCCCGCTCGCGCTCGGCGATGCCCTCGAGCACCTGCCCGAGGAACCACAGCGCCAGCCCGAGACCCTCGTGGGCCTCGGGCCGGTCCGCCGTCGCCAGCGCGGCGGTGAAGCGCAGCCTGGCCTCGGCCCAGTCCGCTCGGTCGAGCGCGTCTCCGCCGGCGGTCACGTCGGCGTCGAGCGACCCCTGCATGAACGGGAGTATCGCCGGGGCGGTCCCGGCCTACAAGGCGGAGCTCAGCGACGTGTGCCGATCGTCAGCAGGTACTCCTGCTCGAAGCGGGCCGAGTCGGCGCTCCCGAGGTTCCACGAGTCGCAGAAGCTGTCGAGGGCTGCGTCGAACTCCTTCTCGCGGCCGTCCTTGGCGGCGTTGGCGCGCACCGCGATCGTCGGGCCGTAGAACGCCTTGAAGTGCTCCCCGTAGCCGTGCGGGTGCGGGAAGGCGGTGATGTCCAGCACCTCCCGGACGGACGTGTGGACGTCGACCCGTTCACCGAAGAGCCCGGCGAGGTGCTCCTCGCTCCCCCACAGCGGCGCGGGCAGCACCCCGGGCGGCGGCGGCGCCGCGAACGGCTTCATGGTCCGGAAGAGGTCGCCGAGCATGCCTTCCGGCGTCCAGCTGAGCAGCGCGATCGTCCCGCCCGGACGGCACACCCGTACCAGCTCGTCGGCGGCCGCCTGGTGGTGCGGCGCGAACATCACGCCGATGGCTGACATGACGACGTCGTACGACGCGTCCGGGAACGGCAGCGCCTCCGCGTCGGCCTCGACCCACTCGAGGGTGAGTCCCTGGGCGTCGGGTCGTGCCGCGCCGGCCTGCAGCAGGGCGGGCGTCAGGTCGCTGGCCGTCACGTGCGCGCCGCGCCGAGCCGCCGGGATCGAGGCGTTCCCGGTGCCGGCGGCCACGTCCAGCACCCGGCTGCCCGGCCGGATGTCGATCGCCGAGGCCAGTCGCTGGCCGATCGGCAGCAGGAACGTCTCCACCATCCGGGGGTAGTCCCCGGTTCCCCACATCGCGCGGTGCTTCGCCTTGAGCTCCGTGCCCACGTCCACCGTCATGTCGAGCCCCCTCACCGGCCGCCGGTTGCGACCTGTCGGGGACTGTGCGCGCTTCGGGCGACGGGCACATCGGGCGGAATCCCTACACGTCCCGGCTACCCCCCGACGCACGAAGGCGTCGCCCGGTAGGTCGCTTCGGCGCGTTCGCGGGAGTCGCTCGGCGTGGTGC